>DATCWB010000485.1:0-10493 GCA_036566625.1 Pyrinomonadaceae bacterium | reverse complement strand
AGCAGTTCGCGCGCCTCCGCGTGCCGCTTCTGCTTGAGCAACACGTAGCCGAGATGCAGTTGCCCTTGAGCGTCGTCAGGCCGGAAGCCGAGGAAGCGGCGGAAAGACTGTTCGGCCTCCTGCAAGTCGGCCGGATGCCTGAGCCACGCGACGCCCAGAGTGTAATGATACGAAGGCTCGGCGGGACTCAGTTCGATAGCATTTTTCAGCGCGGCGATGCCCTTACCCGTGTCGCCGCGTCTCACATATGCGTCGCCGAGCAGGGCGAGCAATGGCGCTGAAAGCTTTTGCGACTGCCGCACGCGCTCGATCAGGTTGATGCACTCGTCGGGACGACCCTGCTTGAGCAGCAACCATGCGAGCCTGTAGGCCGCCTCCACGTTGGCCGGTTCGAGGCGCAACACTTCCTTCAACTCGGCGGCCGTCTTCTCCGGCTCGCCCTTGAGCAGGAAGAGGTAGGCCAGGTTCATGCGCGCGCCCGTCAGTCTTTTATCGCTCTCGACGGCGCGCGAGAAGAGGGCTTCGGCCTCGTCCAACTTTCCCTGCTTGGCACGAATCGCGCCGAGCAGGTTGAGCGCGCCCGCCTCTTCGGGTGCGACTTTCAGAACCAGATTTAACTGCCGCTCCGCCTCCGCGAGCTGATTGCTGCCGATGAGCGAGGCCGCGCGTTCCAATTGACCGGCGCGCCCGTTCGACGCCTCCTGCGCCCCTGCGTGCGCCGGAGCGAGCAGCACGCCGACGAGCGCGAAGACGTGCGCGAAGACGAGCAAGGGACGGCGGATGTTGAATTTCAGTGGCGCTTGATGCACGGCTTAAACGTACAGTTTATCGATCGACCCGTAGAGAATTTATGAGTTGACGCGAAAGACGGAGACCGTATGCCGGCCGCGCCGTGTTGATCTCAACTCTCAACCTAACCCGCCGCGCCGGCCGGCGACCTACCGGCGTGAGACGGCCTTGAATTCTTTCTGCTCGACGATGCCCTGACCTTCCTTGATGGTGAGCACCCGGTTCGGCTTCGCGTCGCTGATCTTGTCTACCGCGCCGCCCGGCCAGCGAATCTCTATCAGATCGATCTTCGCACGCCGCTCAAGGCCGAAGTGCAGCCGCAGGTCGCTTTGCGAGATGTAGCTGTCGCCGCTGCGAATTTCGTCCTTCTGCACGAGGTCGCCGGAGACGACTTTCACCCGCGCCCCGACGCCGTCGCGGTTGCTCCGAACACCTATCGCTTTGATCAACACGGAATTATTGCCGCTGCCCACATCGTTGCGCAGAACTTGCGCCGAGCCGCCGAGGTTGTTGAGGACGATGTCAACATCGCCGTCGTTGTCAATATCGCCGAAGGCCGCGCCCCGCCCCGCGCGCTTCTCCAGGAAAGGCGCGCCGAGTTGTTCGGCCATCTCGGTGAATGTCCCGTCGCGGTTGTTACGGTGCAGGAAGTTGCGCTGGTGAAAATTTTTGATCTGCGGGTAGACGTGGCCGTTGGCGACGAACAGATCGACCCAGCCGTCCTTGTCGTAGTCGAAGAACTTCGTCCCCCAACCGACGTAAGGGAGACTCACCGCGGCGACCTTGGTGGCGTAGGAAGCATCCGTGAAGAAACTGCCGCCGTCGTTGCGATAGAGAACATTATAGTCGTCGTCGAAGTTGGTGACGAACAGATCGGGCTTCCCGTCGTGGTCGTAGTCGGCCACGGTCACGCCCATGCAGCCTTGCGCCGCGCCGTTCTCGTTGAGCGCGGTGCCGGAGAGAAAACCGATCTCCTTGAACGTGCCGTCGCCGTTGTTGCGATAGAGGAAGTTAGGGGTCGAGTCGTTAGCGACGAAGATGTCGATGAGTCCGTCCTCGTCGAAGTCGCTCGTGATGACGCCCATCCCGTAGTAACCGTTCGGGTCGGAGACGCCGGCCTTTTTCGATACGTCGGTGAACGTGCCGTCGCCGTTATTGCGATAGAGCGAGTCGCCGTCGCCGCGCATCCCGCGCGGGCCGCATTGCACGGCCACGCCCTTGAACTGGCACGTCTTGTCCCTGCCGAATTCGGGCAGGTTGTTGAAGTCGAAGGAGACGTAATTGGCGACGAAGAGGTCGAGGCGTCCGTCCGCGTCGTAGTCCACGAAGGACGCGCCGGCCGACCAGCGCGGATCGCCGACGCCGGCCTTCTGCGTCACGTCCGTGAACGTGCCGTCGCCGTTGTTCTTGAAGAGGTGATTCGTCCCGACACAGGTGACGTAGAGGTCTTGAAAGCCGTCGTTATTGTAATCGCCGACGGCCGCCCCCATGCCCCAGCCGATGTCGCCGACGCCGGCCTTCTGCGTCACGTCCGTGAAAGTGCCGTCGCCCCGGTTGCGGTAGAGCGCGCTCGCCGTCTTCCCCTTCGACTTCACGAGATCAACCGTCAGCGAGTTGACGAAGTAGATGTCCAGAAAGCCGTCGTTGTCATAATCGAGGAGTGCGACGCCGCCGCTCATGGACTCGACGATGTATCTCTTCTCCGGTGTGGAGACGTGCTTGAAGGTGATGCCCGCCTGCTCCGTTATATCGGTGAAGCGCGCAACGCCGGGCTGGTCGGGCGTCGCCCCGCCCGGGGGTAATGAGAGCGGCAAGATGATTAACGCCGCGAGCAAACTTATTGTCCTTAAAGGCAAACTCGCATGACCCCGTTCAAGTTTATGGATTCGTCTGGTGCAACGCTTTGTCCTTCAGTCGGCGAGCGATTTCGAGTTGCCCCTCGCCTTCCGTCCGACGCCCGGCGGCGATGTAGGCGCGGCCGAGTTGATAATGTATGTGAGCCTGCCCCGGAGCCAGTTTCGCAGCCGCTTCGAGGCTTTCAACCGCGCCGCGCACGTCGCCCTGTTTCAACAACGCGTTGCCCAACTCGAAACGCGCGTTGGCGAAATCGGGCTTGTCAGAGATCACCTCGCGCATCAGGCGGATGCCGCGCGCCGTCTCCTGTCGCGCGAGCAGGACGTAGGCTAAATGATATTTGGCCTGAACGTCCGTAGGGTTCAAAGTCAGTTCGGCCTCAAACTCGCGCGCGGCCTCGTCGAGCTTTCCGGTCTTGACGTGGATCATGCCGGAGTAGAAGTGCGCGAGCCGCGCCTTCGCATCGAGCGAGAGCGCGGTGCGCAACTCTTCGAGGGCTTTGGCCGTGTCGTTCTGTTCGTAATACGCGCGGCCGAGCAGGATGTGAACCTGCGGGCTGTCGCCGCCGAGCGCGACCATCTGCCGCGTGATCCGTTCGGCCTCCGCCGTCTTCCCCAGCTTGCCGAGCGAGAGGGCGAGCGGGTAATAGAGGGCGGCCTCCGTGGGCTTTGCGGCCACCACTTCGGCCAGCAGCGCGGAGGCTTTGGCGTAGTCCTCCAACATAAAATAACTCAGACCCAACAACTGCCTGGCCTGCAAGTTTGCCGGGCGCGCCCGAACCTCGCGTTCGAGGGGCGGGGCGGCCTCTTTGTACGCCTCGGACTTGAAGTGGGCCAGCCCTAAATTGTAATCGAGACCTTCGTGGCGCGGATTCCATTTCGCGGCGGCGTTGAAATGATCGGACGCGGCGCGAAAGTCCTGCCGCTCGGCGCGCAGCAGTCCGATGTTGTTATGAGCGGCGGCGATCACCTTTTCATAAAAAACTGAGTCCGCCCCGAGCGTCTCCTTTGCGCGCGCGTCGGGCGAGCCAGACCCGGCGACCACGCCCTCGGCCGAGACCAGTTCCGGCAGCTTGTTCTGCTCGTCCTTACCGGCGACTTTGAGGAAGGCATCGAGCTTCGCCTCGTCTGTTTTGAAGGCTTTGGTCTTCAGTTCGGCCGCGATCTGCAACTCGCGCTCGCCCTCTGCGGTGCGCCCCGCCTTCAACAGCGACTGGCCGAGGCGATAGTGAGCGTTCGTTACCTGGTAATCGTTGTGGCCGAGGCCGGGGTTGAGCGCGATGGCTTTTCTGAGAGCCGCGATTGCCTGTTCGTACTTCCCTAAATTCTGGTAGGCCTGACCGAGGAAGAATTGCGGGTCGGGGTTGTTCGGCTGAATGCGGGAGGCTTTTTCCAGAAGGTTGAGCGCGGCTTCCCATCTCCCCTCGCTGACGTGAATGACGCCCAGGTAATAGTTGGCGAAGAACTCTTCGGGGTGTGCGGCGAGTTCAAGCTGAAACTCCTTCACCGCGTCGCCGAGTGCGGCCGCCCCGTCCTTGAGCAGATACGTTAGTCCGAGATAGTAGTGGACGCGCGGGAAACGCGGGTCGAGCGCGACGGCTCGCTTAAACTCCTCGATGGCCTCCGCCGGAAACCCCGTCTCACGGTAGGCACGGCCGATCAGCACGCGAAGCTGCGGCCGGTCGCCGAGCGAGCCGACTATTCGTTCGTAAATACGTTTGGCCTGAACGGTCTGACGCTGCTTGAGGTAGGCCAGGCTGAGCGTGTAGGCCGCGTCGAAATCATCCGGCTTTAACTGCACCGCCCTTTCAAGTTCGCGCGCGGCCTGCTCGAACTGGCCGACCATGAAATGCGTCTTCCCCAGCATGTGTCGCGCCGGGGCGTTTTGCGGGTCACGTGCGAGCGCGCGGCCGAGCGGAGCGGCGGCGCGCTCGTACTGCCCTGCGTAGAAGTAGGCGATTGCCAGTTCGACCAGCGTCTCGGCCGAATCGGGGCGGCTGAGGGCGGCGGCCTCCAGTGACGCGACGGCCGCGCCGTAATTAGCCTGCGCGATATAAATTCTCCCGAGCGCGGGATACGCCCGCGCCAGAATTGCTGCATACTCGGCTTCGGCCGCGGCCAGATTGCCTGCGCGCCGGTGCGCCTCTGCCGCCTCATGATGTTGCCGGAAAGAATCGCCGGGAACCTGAAAGTGGATGAGCAGGATGAGCAGCAGCGGGAGGAAGGCTGAACGGAAATACATCGCTACCTTGAATCACTTCGTCTGGACTCGGCAAAAAAACCGGGACGGAGGGCTGAGTTAAATCATTCAGTCCTCCGTCCGGGTTCAACCTGGCCGCACTATATCAGAAGTTCAGTTTCAGACCGAACTGAATTTCACGCGGGCCGCGCGTGGAGTTGGCCCGGCCGAAACTTCCGCTGCTGAAGTTGTTCTCGATGCCGCCGCCGGCGACGCTCAAATTGTGCGCCCTGAAGTTGACGAAGTTGAAGACGTTGAACATCTCGGCGCGGAACTGGAGGTTGAAACGCTCACGCATCCTCCAGTTTTTCGCCACCGAGAAATCCACGTTTTTGATGCCCGGCCCCCTGACCGAACCGCGACCGAGCGAGCCGATCTGTCCCTGAGCAGGCATGCTGAAGGCCGCCCGGTTGATGATCTGGAGCGGGTCGTCGCTGTCGGCGTAGACGGGCACGCCCGACACGAGGTTCGGACGCTGGCTGCCCGCGCCCCCGAGACCGGCCGTGTCCGCGCCGGAGAAGATGTTGAGCGGCGTGCCGGTGTAGAAAGAGGCGATGCCGTTGAGTTGCCAGTCTCCCAGGAGTTGGTTTGCGAACCAGCCCAGGTTTTTGAACTGCGGCAGGACGTACACCGCGTTGAACACCAAGGAGTGCCTGCGGTCGAGATCGGAATCGCCCCGGTCGAGATCGTAGTTGAAGACATCGGTCGTCTGGCTGATGTACGACTGGGTCGGCACGTTGCTGATGGCGTGCGACCAGGTGTAGGCAGTCTGGAAGGCCAGCCGGTCGGTGAAGCGCCGGTCGATCCAGACCTGAAGCGCGTGATAGTTGGAATCGCCCGTGGACTCATCCCTCGTCACGCCATTGGAGAAACCGAACCTGCGCCACTCGGGGTGCGCGGCTAGGTCGCCGCCCGCGGCCACCTGCCCACGGAACTGCGGCAACACCTGATTGTAATTGCCGTTGATGAGTCGCCAGATGTGGAGGCCGTGGTTGCCGACGTAAGAGACCTCGGCCACGGTGTTCTTCATGACCTCGTGCGAGACGGTCAGATTCCACTGCCAGCTCTCGGGTGGCTTGAAGTTGGGATCGACGGAATTGATGCCGCCCAGACCCGCCGCCGCATTTCTCAGGCCGGGGTTGATGGTGTCCAGACTCCGGCAGGTCGGGCAGTCGGCCAGCGTCAACGCGTTGGGATTCCACCCGGAATCGACCACCGTATTCCAGGGCGGATTGTTAGACATCCTGAGCAGCGACGCGATCACGTTCGAGCGGCTGATGTATCGCCCGAACCCTAAGCGCATGGCCGTCTTGCCGTTGCCGTTGATGTCCCACGCCAGACCCACGCGAGGCTGAAAGCCCGCTTTGTAGGTGTTCACCAGCCCGCGCGGCAGTCCGGCCTGTTCGGCTTGGTCGGCACGGACGAAGCCGCTCGCAAGTGTCGTCCCGTTGAAGCGTTCCGGTATCCAGTTGGTGATGCGGTCGTCGTCGGCGAAGGCCGCCGGGAACAGCGAATAGCGCATCCCGAACGTGAGCGTCAGGTTGCGCCGCGCCTTCCAGGTGTCAGTCCCGTAAAACTCGAAGTCGCGCCAGCGTCCCTGCGTCGTGTTCTGGCTCTCGTACTCGGTGTACGCAAGGATCGGCAGGTCTCTCACCAGCAGTTCGGCAATCGCGTTGCCCGTGCGGGTCACGTCCGTCTGTATGGTGTAGAGGCCGCTGCCGCCGTTCGGCTGCTCGTTCTTGATGTTGTGGCTGAAGAGCACGCCGAACTTGGTGGTGTGCGCGCCGAGCACTTTCGAGAAGTCGTCTTTCCAGATGAAGAGGTCTTGATGATTAGTCCACGGAGCCTGATGCCACAGCGTCGGGTATCCGCCCGCCCCCCAGCCCACGGTAGGAAGCCCCGTGCCCGCCACGCGCGGGAAGACGGTCGGGAAGGTGCTGGCGATGTTCTCGTTGAGCGCGGTGCTCGCCGGGTTCGTCGTGACGAAGATGTCGTTGCCCGCGCGCGAGAACTGGAATTCGTTCACGGCCGTCGAACTCAAAGTGTTCGTCAGTTTGACGGCGAAACTGCGGCTGGGTTGCTCCCAATCCGAAGAGAGGGTCGGGAACGGCGTGTCGCCCCAGAAGTTGCCCGCCGCCTGCCCGTGAACCCATTTCTCGTTGATGTAACGAATCATCAGGTTCATCTTGTCGGTGATGGTCACGTCGCCGCGAATAAGGTCTTGACGCGTGTCCACGGGTTGCAGAGGCGTCGAAATCCAGTTGGTCCCGGTCGGGTCTGCGGGGTTGTTGGGAAGCGGATAAATACCCATCAACGCGAGACCGGCGGGGCTGAGCTGGTTTTGCGGAATCCGGTTGCCGGGGAAGCAGCCGGGGTCGGTCGGGTTCGGGCCGGGCGTGTTGCAGGGGCCTGCGCCGGGACGGTTGGGGAGTGCGGGAACCAGCACGTTCTGGCCGTTGACCTGGATGGTGCGCTGCTGCGTCACTATCCCGCTAAAGTCGCCCATGCGCTCCTGCGCGGTGGGGACTTTCGCGGTGAGCGGGCCGGTGCCGCGCCGCTCGCGCCGCCATTCCTCCGACCAGAAGAAGAAGACCCTGTCCTTAATGATCGGGCCGTTGAAGTTGCCGCCGAAGTTGTTGTAGCGCAGCGGTGCGCGCGGCGACCTCTCTTCGCCGACCTGCTTGAAGCCGAGTTGCACTTCCGGATCGTTCGGGCCGTAGTTGCCCGAGCGGTTGGCGAACCAGTCGTTGGCGTTCAGTTTGTCGTTGCGGAAGAATTCGAAGAGCGAGCCGTGGAAATCGTTCGTGCCGCCCTTGGTGACGAGATTGATGACCGCGCCCTGCGCCTGCCCGTACTCCGCGCTGAAGCTGTTTCGCTCGACGCGAAACTCGGCGATAGAGTCGATTGACGGGAAGACGAGCAGCGTGGCGTTCGAACCCACGTCCATGTTGTTCACGCCGTCAACCGTCCACATGTTGGCGTTCGACTGGTTGCCGTTGACCGACACGTCCACATGTGAGTCGAGACCCGTTCCGCGCGTGCCGAACGCGCCGCCCTCGTTCGGTGCGGACAGACCGGGCACGAGCGTGACGAGCGCGGCGTAGTTCCGCCCGTTCAGCGGAAGTTCCGTCACCTGTTTCTCGGAGACGAGGCTGCTCACCTTGCCGCTCTCCGTCTCGACGAGTTGCGCCGCGTTCGTGACGGTCACGGTCTCGCTGACCAGCCCGACTTCGAGGCTGAGATCGACGACCACGCTTGCGCTGACGTGCACCTCAATCCCGGTGGCGACCGTCTTCTTGAACCCCTGCGGGGCGACGCTCACGCTGTAGCGTCCCACCGGAAGACTCTGTGCCGAGTAGGCGCCGTCGTCGTCGGTCTTAACGGTGCGCGTCTGGCCGGTCGTCTCCTCCAAGATAACGACCTCGGCTTTGGGAATCGCCGCGCCCTGCGGGTCGCGCACCGTACCGCTGATACTGCCCACGGTGCTCGTCTGGGCGCGGACACCCGTCAACAGACCGATCCCCAGCAGGATCAGTATGACGTGAAGACCTAACTTCTTTTTCATGGCTTGGCTCCCCGGCGGCTTCCGGCCACCCATCCGGCGTCTCGGCGTTCCTCGACGCGCAATATCAGGAAAGGTTCAAAACGAACCCGGCGCAGGGTTCGGAAAAGTCTCTAACGGGTCTGGTGTTCCTACTCACGGAACAAAAGCAATTATCGCAGTAGCAAGTAAGAAAAGATGACTTAACAGGTAAGGCTCGTCTAATCCGGGTCCGGTCTGCCGGGCGAACGATGCCGGGCGGAATACGAACAGACTAAGACATGAATATACTTTATACTCACTGTTAACCGTCCCAAAAGTTACCGTCAGTAAGATACGGTAATACGCGCGGGTTCAGGCCGCATATTCCTGAGAAAGCCCTGCGTTACACGCCCGATGTAACGTGGTTACATGGCCGAAGCCGCGAAACGCGGCAGTTTCGCGCCGGCGAACTCATCTCCGGTTGTTGAAAGTTGAAGCCTGAGATTATAATTCCGGCCGTCGTCATTCGGGACACTCCAGCCTTCGACGGGAAACAGAACAAACTAGGTCAACTCGCGCTTGCTCGGAACGACGCCTCGCCGCGCCGTTAAAACCCACGGTCGTGCTCTTTCAAGTTAGTGGTCGAGAGTATGGAATTAGGTAAGGAACAGAAACTCGAACAGTTGGAAAAGGTGCTCCAGAGCCGGACGCTCCAGAACTCTGAGAGCCTCAAGGCGTTCCTGCGCTTCGTCGTGGAACAGACCATCGCCGACCGCGACGTGCTGCTCAAGGAGTACACCATCGCCACGGAGGTCTTCAATCGCAACAGCGACTACGACCCTCGCATCGACTCGGTCGTGCGCGTTCAGGCCGGGAGGCTGCGGACGAAACTACAGGAGTATTACAGCACCGAGGGGAAAAGCGACCAGATTATAATTGACCTGCCGAAGGGGCATTACCATCCCGTCTTCAACTGCCCGAACCCGCCGTCCGTGCCAGAGATTGCACCCGACGCGCCCGGCATTGCGGCGAACAGGGAAACTGCGAACGGGCACGGCGCGAACACCATGGCGGGACACCAACCGTCCGTCGAGGGCAGCGCCGCGCAGGGCAAAGTGGGAAGGGGCGTCGTGCTGATGTTGGGCGCGGCCGTTGTCCTGCTCGGCGTGGCCCTGCTCGCGCTCTACTTCTCGAACCGGGAGTTGCGGCGGCAGGCTTCGAGCGGCGATTCCCTGCTCAACGCCGAAGACTTCAAGGCCGTCTGGAGTCCGTTCGTAGACGATCCGGCCGCTCCCCTGCTCGTCCTCAGTAACCCGACCGTCTACCGCTTCCTGAACGAGGCCGACCCCGACTCGCTCAAACAACGCGCCATCCAACTTACCCCCGAACAGACGCGCTCGCTGGCCGATGCGCCGGAGTTTAAAGGACAGTGGACGGGCGGCGACTCGCCCCGCCTCATCCCTTCGCTCGGCATGTACACGGGGATGGGCGAAGCCATCGGGCTTCAACGCCTCACAGACCTCTTTCGCACCGCCGACAAAACCATCCAGCTCAAGCAGAGCCGGCACGTGAGCGCGGCCGATCTGAAATACCGCAACGTGATCCTGCTCGGCAGCATTTACGTCAACGAGTGGACGCGCCGCCTCCCGTCGGTCGAGAACTTCAACTACACCTTCTCCGCCACGATTGAGAACCGCAACCCGCAGCCCGGCGAGGAGCGCGAGTACAAGCCGCAGTTCAACGAGCAGACCGGGGAACTGGCGGTTGACTACGCACTCATCACCGTCAAGCCGAATGTTTCCGGCGAGCATGCCGTGATGACCCTCGCAGGCATCTTCAGCGAGGGGACGGAAGCGGCGGCCGAGTTCGTCACGACGCGGAATCATCTGGCCGTACTGGGTCAGCGTCTGCGCCAGCTCGGCGGGCAGGGCGCGCCGCCCAGGTATTATCAGGCGGTGCTCAAAGTTGAAGTCGAGAACGGCACGCCCACCACCATCACGCTCATCTCTCTGCGCGCTCTGCCCACGCCGGGCAACTGAAAAGCCGTAAATCGTGAATCGTAAATCGTGAATAGATAAAACCGGGTTTC
>DATCWB010000484.1:0-6711 GCA_036566625.1 Pyrinomonadaceae bacterium | reverse complement strand
CAGGCACGCCGCCATCGGCGCGCGCGGCCGTTTCGCCGGATGCGGCACGCCCACGTCGCGCGCTCTCGCGCCGTAGCAGTGAATCTATCTCTTTGTCGAACTCTGCTTTCATTAAATTTCCGGTCGAACTTCATCCAACTTCAGGCCATTGACAGAACGCGCCGTGCGCCTCGATCTTGCGTACGCCTCGGCATGTGTCGCTTGCGCGCGCCTCATTCGTAAAGCTCCTCTCGCCGTTCACTCGTCGCGGGAGTTTCTGCCCCGGCGAGCATGCGGCGCAGGTCTGTGTCGAGATGCGTCGCGGCGTCGGCGAGCGTGCGCGCCGCCTCGTGTTTCGTCCAGCCATGCTCGGCGATGAGAAACGCTTCGACGCGTTTTCGCACCTCGCCGTGCAGCCGCGTCAGGCGACGGCTGGCCGTCGCCTCGTGTACGCCGAGCACCGCGCCCGCTTCGCGCAGACGCAGGTCGTCGAAGTAGTAGAGTTTGATCAGGAGACGGTCTTCCGGGTCGAGTCCGGCGAGCGCGTGTCGGAGCGCGCCTTCGAGCGCAGCGGCCGTCTCGCGACCGGCGAGCGAGCGTTCGGGGTCGAGCGCGGCGGCAACGGTGAAGTTGTCCGTCTCTTCGTGCGGCTCCTGCGCAAGGCGGTCGAAGTCTGCGGCCTCTTCCGTCTGCACGAGCCGCGCCGACTTGCGATGCCTGTCAACGGCGAGTTGGCCGACGACGGCGCGCAGCCAACCGCCGAGCGACCCGCAGCCGGAATAATAAGCCAGCTTGCCCGACGCGCTCCCGTCGGCGCGCGCGCGCAGGCCGTACAGGTCAGCCCACACTGACTGCGCCAACTCCTCGGCCGCCGTCTCGTTCGCCGACGCGCCGCGCGCCGCCGACAACACGGTCGCCCGAAACTGCTCCATCAAATCAGACCACGCCGCATCGTCGCCGCGCTCGCACGCCACGACCAGACAGAGATCGTCGGCGCGCAAAGCGTCGAGAAATCCGGCGATCTCCGCGGCTGAAGCCTCCGGCCGGTGGCGCAGCAAATACTTCTCCAAAACCCCGCCCACGCGTGGCAGGAGCGCGGCCACGTCGAGCGCACGAACCTCCGCCGCGCGCGCCAACAGGCGCGCCGTGCCCTCGCGCAAAAGTCTCTCCGTGGTCGCCGTTGCTGTCGCCTTCCGGCTCATCGCCTGGGTTTGATGCTCAGCCTACCGAGCGCGTATGCTAACACAAGGTAAGAATAGTGAGTTGTTCTTTGTCCGTGGTCAGTTGTTTGTGCCAATCACACAAGCTGCTATAAATTGCCCTGAGCGACCGACAATGAACAACTGACTGCGGACGGCTTTTCGATTCCCATGCTTCGCATCACGGAAATTTTTCGCTCGATTCAAGGCGAGTCAACGCACGCCGGGCGGCCATGCGCGTTCGTGCGCCTGACGGGCTGCCCGATGCGTTGCGTGTGGTGCGACAGCGAATACACGTTCACGGGCGGCGAGCGCATGTCGCTCGAAGACGTGCTGGCACAGGTGCGCGCGTTGAACTGCGGCCTCGTCGAAGTGACGGGCGGCGAACCGCTCGCGCAGCGTGAAGCCTTCGCGCTCATCACGCGCCTCTGCGACGAAGAATTCGAGGTACTCATCGAAACGGGCGGCTACGTCTCGACCGAACAGGTTGACCCGCGCGCCAAACTAATCCTCGACGTGAAATGTCCGGCGTCGGGCGAAGCCGAACGCAACCACTGGCCTAACCTCGAACGCCTGCGACCCGACCGCGACGAGATCAAATTCGTCGTCGCAGACCCGGCCGACTGGGACTACGCGCGCGACGTGATCGCGCGCTACGATCTCGAACGCCGCGCGCACGCCATCCTCGTCTCGCCCGTCTGGGGTCAAACCGACTTGCAATCGTTGGCCGATCTCGTCGCGTCGAGCGGCCTCGGCAAAGTGCGCATGCAAATGCAACTACACAAAATGATCTGGGGAGCAGACGTTCACGGAGTTTGAAAGGCGTACGATGAAGTAGGAACGATGAGGGATGAAGTAAAGCATAAATGCTTTTCCTCCCGTTCATCGTTCATCGTTCATCGTTTCTCTTATGGGTGGATACGACGAAAGAGCGTTGACGGAAATGTCGGACGAGCCGGAGGAAGTTGAGGCGGGCGCGGACTTGGCCGTGTGCCTTGTGTCGGGCGGGATGGATTCGTGCGTGACGGCGGCCGTCGCGGCCACGGAGTATGAGGAGTTGGCTTTCCTGCACGTCTCATACGGGCAGCGGACAGAGGCGCGCGAGCAGCGGGCGTTTGAGGAACTGGCCGATCACTTCGGCGTCACGCGCCGGCTCGTCGCCTCGATTGATTACCTGGCGCGCATCGGCGGCTCGTCTCTGACGGACGCGCGGATTCCGGTCTCGTCCGCCGACTTGAACGCGCGCGCGATTCCGACGAGCTACGTGCCTTTTCGCAACGCGCACCTGCTCTCAATCGCGACGAGTTGGGCGGAAGTGACGGGCGCGCGTGCCATCTACATCGGCGCGGTCGAGGAAGATTCATCGGGCTACCCGGATTGCCGCCCCGAGTTTTACGCGGCCTTCCAACGCGCCATCGACAACGGGACTCGCCCCGAGACGCGCGTGGAGATCAGGACGCCCGTCATCCACCTGCGGAAGGCCGAGATCATCCGGCGGGGACTCGAACTCGGCGCGCCGCTCGCGCTTACATGGTCGTGCTATCAGGCGGAGGAGAGAGCCTGCGGGCGTTGTGATTCGTGTGCCCTGCGCCTGCGCGCCTTCGGCGAGGCGGGCGTGGTTGATCCGATTCTTTACGCTTGATTTATCCGTCTCCGATCTGGTATTAGCAGGATGGAAATGACAACCGGACGGCCACCGCGCGCATCTTAAACGGCGGCTGAAGACTTGATTGAAACCCCCGTTTAAAATTAAACTCCCCGCAAGAATCATTTACAGGAGAAGCCCAAAATGCGTATCCCGAAATTCACACACTTTTTCGTCGCCGCGTTGCTCGTCGCCACCTTCGCCGTTAACGCCGCCGCGCAGTTCACCGCCACGGCCACGGGCAAAGTTACGCTCAAACAAGCCGACGGCACGGAAACTCCGGTCGCCGACGCCGTGGTGGAGATTCACCGCACCGATATTAAACAGACCTTAAAAACAAAGACGAACAAGAAGGGCGAATACACCTATGCCGGGATTCCCCCGACCGGAACTTATACCCTCCTCGTCAGCGCGCCGGGTGCGTCGCCTTCCTACATCGCGAACATCAATTTAAACCGGCAGTCGGAAAACAACTTCTCGCTCAACCCCGGCGACGGCAGGGCGTTGACGCTCGCCGAGGTTAAAGCCAGCGGCGCGGGCGCGCCGAAGGGGAACGCGGCCGGGAGCACGGCGAAGGCCAGCGCCGAAGCTACGCTGAGCGCCGAAGAGGCCAAGAAGAAACAGGCCGAGTACGATAAGGAAGTCGCCGAGATTGCGGCCAGAAACGCGAAGACGCAGGAGCGCAACACCAAGTTGCCCGTCGTCTTCAAGGCGGCCAACGAAGCCTTCAACGCCAAGAAGTACGACGAGGCGCTCACGCTCTACGATCAGGCCATCGGGATCGATGCGAACGAGGCCGTCGTCTATCTCAATAAATCCATCGCACTGCGCATGCGCGCCGTGGACAGGTACAACGCCGCCGCCAAGACCAAGGATCAGGCGGGCAAAGAAGCCGCGCGCGCTGATTTAAAGCTCGCCACCGAGACGGCGGAGAAAGCCATCGCCACCTTCCGCACCCCGCAGGGGGACCGCGTCTCGGCCGATGCGCCCGGCGCGGCGAAGAACGACGATTTAGACTACCTGTTCCAGCGCGCCGAGGCTTATCGCGTCGCGCTGCAAACCAACGCGCAGGTTGACACCGCGGCGGGCATCAAGGCGTTTCAGGAGTACATTGCCGCCGAAAGCGACACGGCGAAAAAGACCAAAGCGGAGTCGGCTCTGGGCGACGCTCTCTTTTTCGGCGGGCGCGTGGACGAGTCCATCGCCGCTTACAAGGCGATTCTGGCCGTCAACCCGAACAACCTCGACGCCATCTACGGTCTCGGTCTCGCACTGGCTTCCGACCCGACCGGCGCGAAGACCGCCGAGGGGCGCGACATGCTCCAGCAGTTCGCCAGCAAAGCCGCTGCCACCGACCCGCGCAAGCAGATGGCCGAAGAGGCCGTAGCCGGTCTCAACGAAGCCCTTAAGCCAAGGCCGGCCGACAAGGCGACCACGACCAAACGACGCAAGACCTAGTTTCATTTTAACTACCGGACGCGAAAAGGCGACGCTTAAACTGGCGTCGCCTTTTCGCGTTTAACACTTCTTACACCCGCTCTCACACCGGCACGTATTCAGATTGACGCACACCGTCACCAACCGTACTTGCCCGAAAATCCCTGTAAAGACGGGTCTTTTCCCTCTCCCGCGAGCCGCGCGGCCTGTCGCCGCATATTCATCTTGACAGCTACGCTGAATGTTCGGTAACATGATTTTGCCAACGATGTTTATCATCGTTGCCTTAAGACAAAACACACGCGCATCGCGTACTTCTCCCTTGTCCAAATAACCTGTAAGTGCCTGCCCCAACGCAAGTTCTTCTCTAGCAGCGTTCGATTCCGGTGGAAACCGTCAAGAAATGTCAGCTAAATTAGGCGAAATACTCGTCCGCGAAAACATCCTGACGCCGCAGCAACTGCGCGAAGCGCTTGACTACCAGCGCGAACACGGCGGCAGGCTCGGCTTCAACCTCGTCAAACTCGGTCTGGTTTCCGACGACATGGTGACGGCCGTTTTGTCTCGCCAGTACGGCGTGCCGAGCGTCAACCTCGACCTGTTCGACGTTGACGCATCGGTCATCCGCCTGATTCCGCGCGAAGTGGCCGACAAGTATTCGGTGCTGCCGCTCTCGCGCGTCGGGGCGACTTTGACGCTGGCGATGGTTGACCCCACGAACGTCTTCGCGATGGACGACATCAAGTTTATGACGGGCTTGAACATCGAGCCGGTCGTCGTCTCGGAAGCGGGCGTGCAGGAGGCCATCGAGCAATATTACGGCGGCTCGCGCGAGATCGAACTGGCGAGCATGGTGGAGGCGACGCTGGCCGGAACGAACGGCAACGGGCACGCCCACGGCAACGGCAATGGTTTCGCCATGGCGTCCGACACCGTCTCGCTCGCACAGTTGGATTTCGATCAGGAGGCGAGCGAAGACGTAGAGGTCATAGACGAGGACGACGAGATCGACGTGTCGAGCCTGGCGCGCATGAGCGAGGACGCTCCCGTCGTGCGCCTCGTGAACGTCCTGCTCGTGGACGCGCTGCAACGCGGCGCATCCGACATCCACATCGAGCCTTACGAGAAGGAGATGCGCATCCGCTTCCGCATCGACGGCGTGCTCTACGACGTGATGCACCCGCCCCTACGCCTGCGCGACGCGCTCATCTCCCGCATCAAGATCATGTCGAAGCTCGACATCTCCGAGAAGCGTCTGCCGCAGGACGGTCGCATCAAGATCAAGCTGCGTTCTGAGGGTCGTTCGCGCGAGTTGGACTTCCGCGTCTCGACCCTGCCGACGCTCTTTGGCGAAAAAGTCGTGATGCGTCTGCTCGATAAAGAGAAGCTGATGCTCGACATGACGAAGCTCGGCTTCGAGCCCGAATCGCTCGTCAAGTTCAAGCGCAACATCGAACGCCCCTACGGCATGGTGCTCGTCACAGGCCCCACAGGTTCGGGCAAAACCAACACGCTCTACTCCGCCCTCCAGTCTCTGAACACGACCGAGACAAACATCATGACGGCGGAAGACCCGGTCGAGTTCAACCTCATGGGCATCAACCAGGTGCAGATGAAGGAGCAGATCGGTTTGAACTTCGCCGCCGCGCTCCGCTCGTTCCTGCGGCAGGACCCGAACATCGTCCTCGTCGGCGAAATCCGCGACTTCGAGACCGCCGAGATCGCCATCAAGGCCGCGCTCACAGGCCACCTCGTCCTCTCCACCCTCCACACCAACGACGCACCCTCTACCATTTCCCGCCTCATGAACATGGGCATCGAGCCTTTCCTCGTCGCCACCTCCGTCAACCTGATTCAGGCGCAGCGACTCATCCGCCGCGTCTGCGTGGAATGCAAAGAGCCCGTGCCCACGCCCGCCGAGGCGCTCGTAGAAATCGGCTTCACGGCCGAAGAAGCGCGCGAGGTGAAGATTTACAAGGGCAGAGGCTGCGCGAAGTGCAACAACACCGGGTACAAAGGCCGCGTCGGCCTCTACGAGGTGATGGAAATTACGGACGACATCCGCGAGTTGATCTTGATCGGCGCGTCCGCGCTGGAACTGCGCAAGCGGGCTGTCGAGAACGGCATGCTCACTTTGCGCTCATCGGGTTTAGTGAAGATCAGAAACGGCGTGACCACTATCGAAGAAGTCGTGCGCGAGACGGTCGCTTGAAAAGAGGTTCATAAATGTTTTTGCGCGCCTTAGTTTTAACCATACTCATCATGTGTACCGTGGCCGCCACGCTGCCGCTCTCGGATTCGCTGGCGCACTTAGCGTCGCGCCCTTCCGTTTCCCGCCGCCACAAAGGCCACGCCGCCCGACGCCACTCCCGCGCCTGGTGGCGACGCTATCGCGCGCGCCTCCGACGCCAGCGCGCCGTCGCCGCCGAACGCCGCAGACGACGCGCCGCC
>DATCWB010000483.1:0-5213 GCA_036566625.1 Pyrinomonadaceae bacterium | reverse complement strand
CGCGCTCCGCCCAACGCGCGCGAATCGCCTCGAATGCGGCGGCGTCGAGCGCGCCCGCGCGCAGCGACTCGGCGTTCTGCCGCCAACGCTCCGGCTTCTCCGTGCCGACGATGGCCGTCGCCACTCCGGGCACGCCGAGCGTGAAACGCAGCGCAGTTGCGACCGCTTCCGCCATGTCGCCGCGCAAAAATTCGTAGTCGAGTTGTTGCAGTCGATCCCAGTAGGGTTGCACGTAAGTGTCGCCCGGCCGCGCGTCGTTTTTCCAGACGGCGTTGGCAATCGGGCGTTTGGCGATAACTCCGAGGCCGCGCTCGCGCGCGTGCGGCAGCGTGAGGGTGAGCGACTCCTGATCGGCGATGTTGACGGAGGTCTGCAACGTGTCGAACGCGCCGCACTCGACCGCGTAGAGCGCGGCGCGGCCGTCGCCGCTGTAACCGATGTAGCGTGTCTTCCCCGCCTCGCGCGCACGCCTGAGAACTTCGATGGCGTCGCCCTGCCTGAGCACCTCCTCCGAGCAACTGTGCAACTGCAACAGGTCAACGCGATCCGTTTGCAGGCGTCGGAGGCTGCGCTCGATGCTTCGCTCAAGCAGGCGCGCATCCCAGTCGGGGAGATCGATCCCCGAGGCGTGGCCGCATTTCGTGAACAGGTAATAATCGGCGCGGCGGTGAGAGACGGCGCGGCCGATCAACTCTTCGCTCGTGACGTAACACTCGGCCGTGTCGATCACGTTGAGTCCGGCGTCGAGCGCGCCGCCGAGCAGACGCTCGACCGTCTCAATGGCGGCCCCTCCGTACCCGATCTCCGAACCGCCGAAGCCCAGCACGCTCACGCGCATGTCCGTCCGTCCAAGCGTTCTCTTCTCCAACAGTTTCACCCCTTCCACAGTCGTCCCGCAGTTCCGACTTCAACGCGTCGCCGCTTGCTTCAACAACGAGATCAATTTGTCCGGATAGTCGGTCATGATGCCGTCCACGCCGAGCGAGATCAGGCGGCGCATGCTCTCCTCGTCGTTGACCGTCCAGACGTGTACCTCAAGGCCGCCCCGGTGCGCCGCCGCGACGAGTTCCGCCGTCAGCCAGCCGCGCCCGCCCATCGTCTCCGGCACTTGCAAGGCGCGGAAGCCTAATTTATCAACCGATAGACCACGCCCCGCCTGCGAGTCGGCCAGAAGCGCAAACACCTCGTCCGTCCCGGCCGACGTGCCTACTTCCGGGCACTCGCGCCGGAACTCCGCGAGCGTCTGCGAACTGAAAGAGGCGACGGTCGCCCTGCCCGTCGCCCGACCCTCACGCAGCGTCCCGCAAAAAGATTTGACGAGCGAGGGCTGCCCCTGCTTGATGTCTATGTTGAGACGCGCCCCCGGAAATTCGTCGAGGACTTCCCGCAGGGTCGGGACGGTGATGCCCTTGCCCCTGAACGGGAACGTTCGCCCGCCGTCGTTCGTCCAGCGATAACCGGCGTCGAGCCGCTTCAGTTCGGCGAGCGTCAGCGCAGACACGCGCCCCGCGCCGTTCGTCGTGCGGTCAACCGTGGCGTCGTGGATCACGACGAGCGCGCCGTCGCTCGTGCCGTGCAAGTCCATCTCCAACACGTCCGCGCCGAGCGAGACAGCCCCGGCGAAGGCGTGCGAAGTGTTTTCAGGCCACAGCCCCGCGCCGCCGCGGTGCGCCATCACGAGCGGGCGGCGTGATGGCGCGGCGGGTCGGACTTCAGAAATGTGCGGGTCGCGTTCGCGCATGCCCGGCCTCTCCGGCGCGAATCCGTAAAGCGCGCCGGCCAGCGCGCCGAGCGATAACACGAGCCATGCCGCGCCACGTTTGCTCATCGTTTCTACACTTCTTTCCCAAACCGGATTCCCTCAACCTGGCTTCAAGTTTAGCATCCCGGACACGACAAGCCTGACCGCCCGCGTTGACTTCGCCTCGGCCGCCGTGTTTGACTGCGGTGAACCGGGCAAAAATTTCCGAACCAGAGCGAACTAAGGGGGCGCACACGGGGCGCGTGTTCAACGAACGCGCCTTCTCAAACTACATGGTGGAACAAATCTACGACTGCATCGTGGTCGGGGCGGGACCCGCGGGTCTCTCGGCCGCGCTCTTTCTCGCACGCTACCGCAGGCGCGTGCTCACCTTCCACACCAGCAGCCCGCGCAACATCTACTCGCACGGCGTCCACGGCTTCCTCGGCCATCACGGCATCGAGCCGACCGAACTGCTCGCGCGCGGGCGCGACGAGGTGACGACGCACGGCGGCCTCGTCATCGAAGGCTGCGTGACGCGCGTCGAGCGCATTGGCGAAGAACTTTTTCGCGTCTCGACCGGCGACGATAAGCTCGTGGGGCAGTCGTTCGACGCGCGCCGCCTGCTGCTCGCCACGGGCTTGCGCGATTTCACGCCCGAGTGCCCCGGCTTCCGCCAGTTCTACGGCGTCTCCGTTCACCACTGCCCCGACTGCGACGGCTTCGAGGTGACGAACAAGCGCGTCGCCGTCCTCGGCCACGGCAAGAGCGCGGCCGGGTTCACGCTCGGCATGTTGACGTGGACGGACAAACTAACGCTCATCACCAACGGCGACGCGGGCGACATGTCGGACGAACACCGCGCCAAGCTGGCTGAATTCAACATCCCCGTCACCAATCAGGTGATCGCCCGGCTCGAAGGCAACGCCGAGACGAACCAACTCGAACTCGTGCGCTTCGAGGACGGCGACACGCTCGCGTGCGACGCGCTCTTCTTCAACCTCGGCACGGAGAGCGCTTCAAATTTGCACGAGATGCTCGGCTGCCGGATCGACGAAGACTGCGGCCTGGTGTGGGTGGACGAAGACCAGCAGACGAGCGTTCCCGGCGTCTATGCTGCCGGCGACCTGACGCCGAAATCGCAACTCGCCGTCGTCGCCGCCGCCGAAGGCGCGATGGCTGCCATTCACATCCACAAGTCGCTGATTCCAGAGTCGCAGAGAGTGTAGAAGAATTGATTCATTGGTTCATTGGTTCATTGATTCAATGAAGAAATGAATCAATGAATCAATTCCTAAAGTTCTGCGTGACCATCAGGCCGCGCCGCCCGCCGTCCATGACGCCGATGCCGACCCGGCCGAACTGCTGGCGCAGGATGTTGGCGCGGTGGCCGGGCGAGTTCATCAAGCCCGTGTGCGCGATGGAGAGCGTGGGCGCGAGCGCGAGGTTTTCGCCCGCCGTGCGAAACGTGACGCCGCCCTCGCGTATGCGCGCGAAAGGGTCGCGGCCTTCGGGCGTGACGTGCGAGAAGTAGCCGCGCGCGAACATGTCCGAAGAATGACGGCGCGCCACTTCCCTCAGTTCGTCGTCGGCGGCGAGGGGCGCGAGTCCTTCGGCGGCGCGCTCGCGGTTGACGAGTTCCAGCATCTCGGCCTCCAACTCCGGGCGCGGTTTCGTCTCGGCCACTTTGAAAGGCAGTTCGACGCTCTCGTTTGACTCGGGTTTAACCGTCAGGCGGTTGAGCGTCTGCGCGATGGCGTCGTTGAAGACGGGCGCGAGCGCGCTCTCCAGTTGCTCGGTCGAGGCGGCGAGGCGGTTCGCCAGCGCGCTCTCGCGTGCGCGCGCCTGCATGCCGTCGGGGAGCGGCGCGGCCAACAACAGCGCGGCGGTGATCGAAGCGGTGATGAGACCGCTGGCGATGCCGGGGGCTACCCCTGCGACGCGGTTCAGACGCCGCTGGTGCACGTCCTTCGGCAGACGGCGCAGGAGCGCGGAGCCGAGCAGTTGAATCAACAGC
This sequence comes from Pyrinomonadaceae bacterium, assembly GCA_036566625.1. Taxonomy (GTDB): domain Bacteria; phylum Acidobacteriota; class Blastocatellia; order Pyrinomonadales; family Pyrinomonadaceae; genus JAIVJZ01. The sequence continues at coordinate 1,455 of DATCWB010000483.1, read as the reverse complement.
CCGGCAAAGATCGCCACGAGCAGGAAGGCGACGGGTCTGTCCCAGGCTTCCGCCCAGTCGAAGTGGGGCGCGATCCAGCGCGCGAGCGGCTGGTAGAAGCGCAGGCCGAGCAGCAGGCTGCCGATCCAGCGCAGCAGGTCGAGCAGGCCGAGGATGAAGCCGCGATACCAGCCGTAATACGCGCTCAAAAGCACGATCAGGATCAGCAACAGGTCAATGTAGTTCACGCTCATCGCCGTAGCACCGTTCGCCCGGGTGTAGTTCCGTTAATTTCGATTGACTTCGCGCGCCGAAAGTTTATACCTCAACGTACACGCAAGAATTGTCGGAAGCGTGACGCCGAACACAGATAAACGTGACGATTGGCGGGGGCAGCCCGTCGCCCGCCGCGCTCTGTCGCGGCTTCAAGGAGTTTTGATGCCTCTCACTTTGCCTCCCAAAGATAAATACGTCGTCGGCGTCATCTCCGACACGCACGGTTTGATGCGCGCCGAAGCGCTCGCCGCGCTTCGAGGCGCGGAGTTGATCATCCACGCGGGCGACATCGGCAAGCCCGAAGTGCTCGACGCGCTACGCACGGTCGCGCCCACGGTCGTCGCCGTGCGCGGCAACAACGACGGCGGGGCGTGGGCGAGCGGCATCGCCGAGACGGAAACGATTGAGATCGGCGAACTCCGGCTCTACCTCCTGCACGCCTTGCAGGAACTCACGCTCGATCCCTCGGCCTCCGGCTTCGGCCTGGTTGTCAGCGGCCACTCGCACCGCCCGTCGGTGGAAAGACGCGACGGCGTGCTATACCTGAATCCGGGCAGCGCGGGGCCGCGACGCTTCAAGCTGCCGGTCTCGGTTGCGCTGCTCACGGTGCGTGGGAAGAGTTGCCGTGCGCGCATCGTCGAGTTGAGCGTGTGAGCCGCACTTCGAATTGAAGTTGCGAATTAAAGGCGCGAGTCGGGAAAGCTTATGATCCTGATCGTCAATCTCAATCTCGCCGTTGACCACATCGTCGAAGTGGAAGAGTTGCGCGCGGGCGAAGTGCAACGCTCGCGCGGCGCGCGGCAACAGGCAGGAGGCAAGGGCGTCAACGTCACGCGCGTGCTCAAGACCCTGGGCGAACAATCGCTGCTGTTGGGCTTCGCGGGCGGGCGCGCGGGCGAACTCATCGCGGCGGGCTTGCGCGCGGAGAATATCGCCTCGCTCCTGACGCGCGTGCGGGAAGAGAGCCGCACTTGCCTCATCATCAACGACCAGCGGCGCGGCGAGCAGACCGTCATCAACGCCCCGGGCGCAAACGTCTGCGAAGCCGAGTGGCGCGACTTTGAAGCGACTTACGCGCGCGAACTTCCCCGCGTCGGGCTGGTCATCATCAACGGCAGCCTGCCTCCCGGCTTGCCCGTAGACATTTACGCACGCATGACGACGGCGGCGCGCGGCGCGGGGGGACGCGTCCTGCTCGAC
>DATCWB010000482.1:0-8162 GCA_036566625.1 Pyrinomonadaceae bacterium | reverse complement strand
GACAACATAGACGTTCCGGCGGCCACCTCGCGCGGCATCATCGTGATGAACGCGCCCGACGGCAACACGATGACGACCGCCGAGCACACGCTCGCGCTGCTGCTCGCGCTCGCGCGCCGCGTGCCGCAGGCGCACGCCAGTTTGCAGGGCGGCAAATGGGAGCGCAAGAAATTCGTCGGCGTCGAGTTGCGCGGCAAGACTCTGGGCGTCGTCGGATTGGGGCGCATCGGTCGCGTGGTGGCGAGCCGCGCGCGCGGGTTCGAGATGAAGGTGCTGGCCTTCGACCCGTTCGTCGCGCCCGAACAGGCGCGCGACATGGAACTCGAACTCGCATCGCTCGAAGAAGTGTGCGCGCGCGCCGATTTTCTCACCGTCCACACACCGCTCACGGCCGAGACGCGCGGCATCATCGGGGCGCGCGAATTCGCCCGCATGAAGCCCGACGTGCGCATCATCAACTGCGCGCGCGGCGGCCTGATAGACGAACGCGCGCTCTACGAAGCGTTGAAAGAGGGGCGCGTGGCGGGCGCGGCGCTCGACGTGTTCGACCAAGAACCGCCGTCGCAGGATAATCCGCTGCTGCAATTCGACGGCGTGATCACGACGCCCCACCTCGGCGCTTCGACGAAAGAGGCGCAGGAGGGCGTGGCCGTAACGGTCGCCGAGCAGATGCGCGACTACTTTCAGACGGGCGCGCTGCGCGGCGCGGTGAACGCTCCCGCCCTCGGCGCGCAGGAGTTGCACACGCTCTCGCCCTATCTCGTCCTCGGCGAACGCCTGGGCAGGTTTCAGGCGCAACTGTTGGACGAGGCGGTGCGCGAAGTGCGGATCGAGTATGGGGGAGAGTTGGCGGAGATGGAGGCCGCGCCCGTGACGCGCGCCTTTCTCGCGGGACTTTTGCGTCACATGAGCGCGCGCGTCAACGTGGTCAACGCGTTTCTCATCGCGGAAGAACGCGGCATCACGGTGACGACTTCGCACACGCGCGGCGCGGGTCAGGAATTGTTGCCCGCGATCACGACGCGGGTGGTGACGGCGGGCGGCGAGCAAAGCGTCTCCGGCGCGCTTTTCGGCTCAAGGAGTTCAAGCGACTCAACAGGCTCAGGCGGCGACGGGCGTATCACGGAGATCAACGGCTTCCGCATCGAAGCGATCCCGTCGGGGCACATGGTCGTCACGCGTAACCGAGACGTGCCCGGCGTCATCGGGCGGGTCGGTACGATTTTAGGCGCGCACGGCGTCAACGTCAGCCGCTTTCATTTAGGGCGGCACGAGCGCGGCGGCGAGGCGATGGCCGTCATCGAAACCGACGCGCCGCTCGACGACGAGACGCTCAGCGAGTTGCTGGCCTTCGAGCACATCGTCTCGGCGCGCCGGATCGTGCTTGAGTCGTAAAGGGCGTGCGCGAAACGCGAGAAACTTTTCGGGCGCGGAAAGATCGAACGAGCGCGGCGAAGCTGAACCGCATCTCCCTCCGGGGCGCTGGCTCAGGGCGCGGGCATTAGAACTTTCGCCGCGCATCCTCCGTATACAACGCGTCGGTAAAGAAGTTTAAGACGCCCGCATGTCCTCGGCTTCTTCAGGTGTCCGCCGGAGGTGTAGATAGCTTTTGAGTGAAAATGGTGTAACGCTCGCGCTTGATCGCGTCTCGAAAAAGTTCGACGAGTTCGTGGCCGTGGACGAGTTGAGTCTGGAAGTACGCGCCGGGCGGATTTTCGGCTTGATCGGGCCGAACGGCGCGGGCAAGACCACGACCATTCGCATGATCGTCAACATCCTCGCGCCTGACACGGGGCGCATCGAACTCTTCGGCGAGCAGATGTCAGAGCGTTTGCAGGATCGCATCGGCTATCTTCCCGAAGAGCGCGGCCTCTACAAAAAGATGCGCGTCGGCGATCAGTTGCGCTACTTCGGCGAGTTGAAAGGGCTGACGGCGCGCGAGGCCGATACCCGCCTCGACCGCTGGCTCGAACGCCTGAAACTCTCCGAGTGGAAGAATCACAGAACGGACGAACTCTCCAAAGGCATGCAGCAGAAGATTCAGTTCATCACCACTGTGATGCACGACCCCGACCTGCTCATCCTCGACGAAGTATTCTCCGGCCTCGATCCCGTCAACGCCGAATTGATGAAAGACGTGCTGCTTGAACTAAAGGCCGAACGCCGCACGATCATCTTCTCCACACACATGATGTCGCAGGCCGAACAACTCTGCGACGACATCTGCCTGATCAACCACTCCCGCAAGGTGTTGGAGGGAAGTTTGCGCGAAGTGAAGAGCGGTTTCGGTCGTCGCGCCGTCGCGCTCAGAGTTGAAGGCGGCGACGGCGTGCTGGCAGACAAGCAACTCGTGACGAGCGTCAAATCTTACGGCGACTACGTGGAGGTTGTGCTGGCCGAACGGGCGGACGCGCAGGAATTGCTGCGCCGTCTCGTCGAGAGCGGGGCGCACGTCACGCGCTTCGAACAGGTCGAACCGAGTCTGCACGACATCTTTTTGCAGCAGGTGGGAGAAGGCGCATGAAGAAACTGCTGGTCATCATCCGGCGCGAATATCTCGGCCGTCTCCGCACCAAGGGCTTCGTCATCTCGTCCGTGCTCGGCCCGCTCCTCATGATCGGATTCACGGTCGTGCCCGGCCTGCTGATCTCCATGCAGACGGGCGAGGCGACGAAGGTCGCCGTCGTCGATCTCACGGGGAAAATGTACGAGGGCGTCCGCGAGTCGATTCTGACGAATCGCGATGGGGAAGGAGGCGAGGACGGCGGGCGAAAGAATAAGCCGCCGCCCACGGCCGCCGCGCCTGATCGCGAGGCGCAGATGAGCCAGGTGTCGAAGGCGCTCGGCGCGCACTATGAGGTCGAGCAGGTGTCGCCCGGCGGGCGTCCGCTCGAAGAGATCAAGGGCGAGTTGAACACGCGCGTGCGGAAAGGCGAGTTGGGCGTCTACGTAGTGCTGCCCGAAAAGATTCTGGAGGAGGGGCGCGCGGAATATTACGGGCGCAACGTGAGCGACCCGATCACCACCTCGCAACTGCGCCACAGTTTGAACCGTGCCGTCGTCGAACAACGCCTGCGCGAGGCGAACATAGATCAAAACCGCGTGCGCGAGTTGTCGAAAGAGATCGAGTTGGAGACGACGAAGGTGAGCGAGGGCGGTCTTGAGCGCGACACCGGCGGCGGCTTCGGGGTGGCGATGTTCGTCGGCCTCTTCATCTACATGGCGATTTTGATGTACGGGCAGCTCATCCTCTCGTCGGTGGTGGAAGAGAAGACGACGCGCGTGGCGGAGGTGCTGTTCTCGTCGGTCAAACCGTTTCACCTGATGCTGGGGAAACTGTTGGGCGTCTCGCTGGTCGCCATCACGCAGTACGTGATCTGGGCGGTTGCCTTCGGCGCGTTCGCGCTCTACGGCGTCGGGATGCTGGCGTCGCGCGGGATGGACGTGCCGCTGCCGAGCCTGCCGCTCTCTTTCGCAGTCTACGCGCTCCTGTTTTTCGTCCTCGGTTTTCTGATGTACGCGACGATCTACATGCTCGTTGCGGCGATGGTGACGACGGAGAAAGAGGCGGGGCAGATGGCGTTGCCCGTGATTTTCCTGTCCGTGGTCAGCATCTATCTGGCGTTCCCCGTCATCCGCAACCCGAACTCGTCTTTCGCCTTCTGGGTCTCCATCGCGCCGTTCTTCTCCCCGATCACGATGCTCGTTCGCATCGTGACGGAGCAGCCCCCTTTCTGGCAGATCGCGCTCTCGCTCGGCGTGGGCCTGGCGAGCGTCGGTCTTTTGGTCTGGGTGGCGGCGCGCATCTATCGCGTCGGCATGTTGATGTACGGCAAGAGCGCGAGCCTCCCCGAAGTCGTGCGCTGGCTCAGGCAGACTTGAAATTCGCCAAGTATCCGTGGTCGCCGGGCGGTTGTTTGTGTTTCACGAGCAAGTGACCGAAGATGAGAGCATCAACTTCGACCGCGGGCAACAACTGACACTGACCCCGGCCAATTTTTTTATGGGCACCGAGATAGAGAAGAAGTATCGGATAAGTTCGGCGGAGGCGGCGAGTTTACGCGCGCGTCTGCGCTCTCTCGGGGCAGAGGCGCGCGGCGAGGAATTTGAAGAGAATACTTTGTACGCGGGGCCGGGACTTGAGGGCGGCAATCGCGTCTTGCGCCTGCGGCGTGTGCGGGGCGGCCGTTCGGTCTTTACTTTCAAAGAGAATATGGCCGGTTCGCCGGGGATCAAGCGACGGCGCGAAGACGAGACGGAGGTGGCAGACCCCGAAGCCCTCGCCGCCATCCTCGACGCGCTCGGCTACACGCCCGCAGCCCTGTACGAGAAGCGCAGGGAGACCTGGCTGGTGGCGGGCGTCGAAGTTGTGATAGACGAATTGCCGTTCGGCCAATTCGTCGAGATCGAAGGCGCGGAGGAGTCCATCCTTGAAGCCGAGCGACGGCTCGAACTCACCGCGACGCAGGCCGAGCCGAAGTCTTACCCGCAGTTGACCGTCGAACGAGGGACGCGCCGGGGCGCGCTCGTCGAGGCGCGATTCGAGAAAGGTGAACACGAAAATGACTGACGACAGGAGCGAGAGTTCGCACCCACATTTCAACGACCGCGGCGCGGTGCGCTGGCACACGCGTCTCGCCGACGCGCTCGCAGAGGCGAAGCGCGAAGGGAAGTTCGTCTTCGTCGAGTATGGCCGTTACGCTTGAGGCAACTGCCGCGCCCTGGTCGAGGGCATCATTCCGCAAACCTCCGTCGCCTCTCTGCTCAACGAACACTTCGTCTGCCTGGCCTCCAACTGCGACCGCCCCGAACCCGAGATTAACGCTATCGGCGCGCGCCACATGGCTCACGCGCGCGCCCTGCCGTTCTGCCTCTATCTCGACGCCGACGGGAACTTTGTTCACGGCACACAGGGCGGCGTCTCCGTCTATTCGTTCCGCGAAGATTTAGAACGCGTGAGCAAAAGTCGTCGCGCGCCGGGTTAAATCAAGATGAACCTGTCTTACATCTCCCCGAAAGCGGCCGTCAGGGAGAGCCGCATTCACGGTCGTGGCCTGTTCGCGGTCGAGGCGATCACGAAAGATGAGATCGTCGCGGTTAAAGGCGGTCACATCTTCGACCGGCGCACGCTCGCAGAGGTGGAACCATTGCTCGGCCCGGCGGAGATACAGATCGGCGAAGACCTCTTCATCGGCCCGCTCGCCGAGAGCGAACGCGAGGGCAGCATGATCTACAGCAACCACTCGTGCGAACCGAACATAGGAGTGCGCGGGCAGATCGTCTTCGTCGCCATGCGCGACATCGTGGCCGCTGAAGAATTGACGCACGACTGGGCGACGACCGACGACGACACTTACCGGATGGAGTGTCGCTGCGCCGCGCCCGCGTGCCGCAGGATCATCACGGGGCAGGATTGGCGGCGCAGAGAGTTGCAGGAAAAGTACGGGCATTACATGTCCTGGTACTTGCAGGAAAAGTTCAAATAATCAATTAGATAGCCGAGCCAGCCGTGTGCGCTGCCAAGTATGGATAAAGGACGCGCTGCATCTGCATCGTACACAACGCCGAACTGCGCGCGGGCGGCATGCGGCTTTTACTAAGAAACCCGGCGTGCGTGCGTGGCGGCGCATGGCACGTCGGTTGCGCTTGAGTCGGGGCAGTTAAAGACATCTCTGGTTAAAATGGAGGGAAGATAAAAGTGGGTAAACGTTTAACAGTAGGACTGTGTGCGCTGACTCTGTCGATTTTGGCCGCCGGTTGTGGCGGTAGTGATAACACTAATGCGGGAAACATGAACGCGACGAACGCCAATACAACGGCCGCGACCGGGGCGACGCCCATGATGCCGACAACCGGCGGCACGGACGGCGAGGTCGTGACGACCGAGACGGACGGCGTGCGCACGCAGACGCGCACTTTCAGAAATAACCCGCGCGTCGAGAGAGTCGTCGTGACAACCGACACGCGAACCGGCAAACGCACGGCGCGCGTCTACACGTCGGGCGGACGTGTGCGCGACCTGCCGGAGAGTGAAGTTGACAGGGCGCTGACGGCGACGGGTGACGCGGTGGCCGACGCTGCCGGAGCTGTCGCCGACAAGGCTGCGGATGTCGGGCGCACTGCGGCTGACAAGGCGGAAGACGTAGGACGCGGCGCGGCGGATAAAGCCGAGGACGTGGGGCGCGGTGCGGCCGACAAGGCGGAAGATGTTGGTCGCGGCGCGGCCGACAAAGCTGAAGATGTAGGACGCCCGGTAGTAAAAGGCGCGAAGAAGGTGGGCGAGAAGACCGTCTCCGGCGCGAAGAAAGTCGGCGGCGCGGTCAAAGACGCCGTCACGCCGTAAGCGAATCCGGCGTTAAGCGAAAGTAAAAAGAGGAAGGTGACAATTGCGTGTGCGTTGACGACTTCACGCACGGTTGTCGCCTTCCTCTTTTATCGCCTGCCGCCTGCGCCCGCGCGAAGTGTTATACTTTGCACGCGAGCGCGCCCGTTGGCGCGAGCGTATTTTCGGACGAAGGAGTCTGGCCGTGACGGATACCCCACGCTTCACACTCATCTGCCCCTGCTGCGAATCCACGCTCATCATAGACGCGCAGACCGGCGCGCTCCTATCACACGAAGAGAAGACCAAGCCCATCGCCTCGTTCGAGGAGATGGCGAAGGGTATGGAGCGGCAGAAGCAGACGCGCGACCAAATCTTCGCGCAGGAACTCGGCTCGCTCAAAGACCGCGAGCGCATCCTCGAAGAGAAGTTTCGCGAGGCCATGAAGCGCGCCGAGAAGGATAAAGACGTTCCCTATCGCAACCCGCTCGACATGGACTGACGACCCGGACGCTGCGCGTTTGAAAACTAAAAGGCGCACCGGCGCGAGAGGCGTATGAATCTTCCTCTCGCGCCGGTGCGCCTTAATATTTATAGTTGGCCGCGCTACTCTTCTTTCTCTTTTACCAGAGCCGGATGCCTGTAAGTCGCGGCCAGCGCGAGCACGGCGGACACAGCCAGAATGCCGGGTGCGAGCAACGGGTTCGCGCCGCCGAGCGTGGCGAACAGCGTCTCGCCCGCCGTCGCGTTGGGGCTGACCTCACGTTGCAACGCGAGATTGCCCTCGACGTGCAGATAGATTCCGAGCAGCGTGCCCAATATGACGAGCACCATGCATACGCGCAAGGTGCGGAGCGTGGCGCGTCGCGGGCGCAGCAGCGCGCCGAGCGCGGCGAGCATGCCCAGCCCGCACAACACGAACGGGATGAACTGCACGGGGTCCTGCGTGTGCTCGATCAGCCACAACTCCAGCAAAGCCCCGCCCAGCAGCACGACGGAAAAGACTAAAAGGAATCGCCGCAGGCGCGACAGTATATCGGCGGGACTCATTGGCCGCCCAGATAGGTTTTCGCCACGGCTAATCCTTCCGCCGAAACTTTCTCGGAGAGTTTCGAGAGAAACGCGTCGCGCGAGGCGTAAGGGCGACCGGCGACCAATGCTTCGGCTTCGGCCGCATCGAGGCCGGGAATCTGTTGCAGCGTCGCCGCGTCCGATTCGTTCTCGGCAATCGGCACGTAGACGTATTTCTCATACTCCGCGATCTGTTCCGGCTTGACGTACTTGCCCATCTCGCGCCGGAACTGCTGCACGCTCTTGTATGGACGATACTCTTCAAACTCGTGCACCATCTTGTTGCCCAGGCCCGGAACCTGCGCGAGGAAATCATTTGACGAAGCCGTGTTCAAATTGAGTTTCGCCTTCGCCGCAGTGTTTCCGGCGGCGGTGTTTCCGGCGGCGGTGTTTCCGGCGGCGGTGGCGTTGCCGCTGGCAGCGTTGCTATTGGGTTGATTGGCATTGGCGGCGGCAGTATTGGTGGCGGCCGTGTTGGTTGCGGTCTTCTCACCGCCCGAACTACAGGCGGAAAGTAGAAGCGCGCACAGCAGCAGGGTTGACGATAATATGACGGGACGGACGATTGACGGTCGGAGCATGTTTAGTCTTCCTTTCGAGTGATGAATTTTAATTTAGTTGATGAAAATTATTTCGCCTGACCATTATAAGCATTTTTGTTCTTTTGTAATCTGCCGCACGCTTAACCAGACCGCGCGACAATCCGCCCCTCACTTTGGGTTACATCTTGACACGTAAGAAGCGCGCCCGCGTGAACTTTCGAGAGTTC
>DATCWB010000481.1:0-6041 GCA_036566625.1 Pyrinomonadaceae bacterium | reverse complement strand
GGCGCGCTCGACGCCGCCGCATTCGAGGCGATTCGCGCGCGTTGGGCGGAGCGCGCGGGCGCGGATTGGGCGGGCGAAGTTTGAGCCGCACGGCGGGTTGTGCAGTCGGCCGCATTTCGGTGTAGTCTGTCGTTTAGATCGTCGGAAATCATCCTGCCGGAGATGTTGATGCAAGAGCCAGCCGTGAACGGAAGCGGGGGCGCGCAAGCCGAGCGCGCGCCTCGTTGGGGAAAGGTCATAGACCAGACGCGCTGCATCGGTTGCCACGCCTGTACGACCGCCTGCAAGTCGGAGAACCTCGTGCCGCTCTCCGTGACGCGCACTTACGTCAAGCATGTGGACGTGGGCGAATACCCACAGACGCGACGCGCGCATCAGGTGACGCGCTGCAACCAGTGTACGCACGCGCCCTGCGCGACGGCCTGCCCGACGACGGCGATGTTCAAACGCCCGGACGGCATCGTCGATTTCGACAAGTCGATCTGCATCGGCTGCAAGGCGTGCATGGCCGCCTGCCCCTACGACGCCATCTTCATCAACCCCGAAGACCACTCGGCCGAGAAGTGCAACTTCTGCGCGCACCGCATCGACGTGGGACTCGAACCCGCGTGCGTCGTCGTCTGCCCGGTCGAAGCCATCCTCGTCGGCGACATGCACGACCCCGATTCCAAAGTCGCGCGCATAGTCAACCGTGACCCCGTTAACGTGCGACGGCCGGAGAAGGAGACGCAGCCGAAACTCTTCTACAAGGGCGCGCATCAGGCGACGCTCGACCCGCTGGCCGCGCGCCGCCCCGACGGCGAACTGTTCATGTGGAGCGAACAGCGCACGGGCACGGATTACGTCGTCTCCGGCCACCCCGACTACAACAACACGTCGGCCGCCGCCCTGCTCTCCTACGACGTGCCGCACACGATCCCGTGGGACTGGCGCGTCAGCCTCTACACCTGGACGAAGGGCATCGCGGCGGGCGCGTACCTCGTCGCCGCGCTGTTCGTGTTACTGGGTTTCATCCGCGCCTACACACAGTCCGATGTGCTCAATTTTATTGACCTGCCCGCCTCGCCGCTGTGGCTGTGGGTCGCACCCGTCTTGTCCGGCGCGTTCCTCGCGCTCACGGGCGCGCTGCTCATCTGGGATTTGGAACACCCCGAACGTTTCTATCTCATCTTCACACGCCCGCAATGGCGCAGTTGGCTCGTGCGCGGCGCGTTCATCATCGCGGGCTACTCGCTCGTCCTCGCGCTCCACTTCGCCGCGAGCTTTCTGGGCAACACGACGCTCCCGCGCCTCTTGATGATCGCCGGGCTGCCGCTCGCATCCCTGACGGCTATCTACACGGCCTACCTCTTCGCGCAGGCCAAGGCGCGCGACATGTGGCAGAACCCTCTCCTGCCGCCGCACCTGTTCGTCCAGTCATTGCTGGCGGGCGCGTCGGCGCTCCTGCCCTTCGCCGCGTGGCTTGACCCTGCGGCGGTCGCGCCGCTCCTGTGGTCGCTCGGCGCGCTCAGTCTCATACATGTGCTGTTCATCTGGGGCGAGGTTTCAATCGTCCACCCGACGGCGCACGCGCACCTCGCCGTACGCGAGATGACGCGCGGACGCTACCGCGCCTTCTTCCGGGCAGGGCTGGCGCTCTCGCTCGCCGGGGTCTTCGCGCCGTGGCTCGGCCTCGCCGCCGTGCCGCTCGCGCTCGCCGGGCTGCTCCTGTTCGAGCATGCCTACGTGCAGGCCGGTCAGTCCGTCCCGCTGGCCTGATAGCCTGGATATTGACCGGACACCGGACGACGCCTCACATGGCACAAACTCGAACGGCACAAACTCGAACGGTAGAAACTCAAACGGAGAAGATGATGGCGACGAAAAAACGTTTCCGCATGCTGCTCGAAAAACACGAAACGAGCGAGGCCACCGTCATCACGATCCCCTTCGACGTGCCCGCGACTTTCGGCACGCGCGCCCGCGTCCCCGTCAGCGGCACGATCAACGGCTTCCCCTATCGCAGTTCCATCGTGCCGATGGGCGGCAAATTCATCCTCGTCGTAAACCGTGAACTCCGCGCGGGCGCGAACGCCAAAAGCGGCGACACCGTCAGCGTCACGCTCGAACGCGACGACGAGCCGCGCATCATCACCCCGCCCGCCGACCTCGCACGCGCACTCCGCGCCAACCGGACGGCGCAGGCCGCCTGGGACAAACTCAGCTACACGCACCAAAAGGAACACGCCCGCGCCGTCGAAGAAGCCAAACGCCCCGAGACGCGCGTGCGCCGAATCGAGAAGGCAGTCGAACAACTCGCCGAGGGGAAGAAGCCGTAGCGCTAATTGACAATAAAGGCGAGCCGCCATGTCAGACCGGCTCGCAAACGGAATCGAACTTATGAAACCAAGTGAACTGAACCAACGTGTGAGCGCGGCGCGCAGGGAGACGGAGGCGCGTGGGGAGACGTTTTATCCGGGGCCGAGCCGGATTCACCTGGCGGCGTTTCCGCCGAAGGAGCGTTGGGACGATTGGGTGGAACTCGATTCGCGCGCGTGGCCGGAGCGCAAAGAGCGTCGCTACATGCTCGTGCCGACGACGTGCTTCAACTGCGAGTCGGCGTGCGGCCTCTTGGCCTACGTGGATCGGGAGAGCTTGCAGGTGCAGAAGTTCGAGGGTAACCCGGAGCACCCCGGCTCGCGCGGGCGCAACTGCGCCAAAGGGCCTGCGACGCTGAACCAGATCACAGACCCAGACCGCATCCTGTATCCGCTCAAGCGCGCGGGGAAGCGCGGCGAGGGCAAGTGGGAGCGCGTCAGCTGGGACGAGGCTCTGGATGCTATCGCGGCGCGCATCCGCAAGGCCATCGCCGAAGAGCGGCACAACGAAGTGATGTATCACGTGGGGCGTCCGGGCGAGGACGGTTTCACCGAGCGCATACTCGCCGCGTGGGGCGTGGACGGGCACAACTCGCACACGAACGTGTGTTCGTCTTCGAGCCGCGCCGGTTATCAATACTGGATGGGGTTGGATCGCCCGAGTCCGGATCATGCGAACGCGAAGGTTATTTTTCTCATCAGTTCGCACCTCGAAGCGGGGCACTATTTCAACCCGCACGCGCAGCGCGTGATCGAGGCGAAGGCCGACGGCGCGAAACTCATCGTCTTCGACACGCGCCTGTCGAACACGGCCACGCACGCAGACTATTTCGTCTCGCCCTATCCCGGCTCCGAGCCTGCCATCGTGCTCTCAATTGCGAACTACCTAATACAGAACAACCTCTACAACGCGGATTACGTGCGCCGCTGGTGGAACTGGGAAGAGTTCATGGCCGGCGAGTACCCGGAGCGCGTGACGGACTTCGAGAATTTTCAGGCGCTCCTGAAAGAGCTTTACGCGGAATACACTTTCGAGTTTGCGGCGCGCGAGTCGGGCGTTGACGCGAAAGTGATCGCAGAGATCGCGCGCGTGGTCGCCACGGCGGGCACGCGTTTTTCGAGTCACAACTGGCGTTCCGCTTCTGCGGGCAACAGCGGCGGCTGGCAGGTGACGCGGACGCTCTTCATGTTGAACGCACTCTTGGGCGCGGTGGCGACGGAGGGCGGCGTCTTCCCGAACGCGTGGAACAAGTTCGTGCCGAAACCGATCTACTCGCCGCCGCACCCGCCGCGCTGGAACGAACTGACGTGGCCGCGCGAGTATCCACTGGCGATGAACGAGTTGTCGTTTCTGCTGCCGCACTTTCTGAAAGAGGGGCGCGGCAAGGTGGATGTCTATTTCACGCGCGTCTATAACCCTGTATGGACGAACCCCGACGGGTTCAGTTGGGTCGAGGTGTTGAACGACGAGAGCTTGATCAACTGCTACGTCGCGCTGACGCCGACGTGGAACGAGACGGCCTACTTCGCGGACTACATCCTGCCGATGGGGCACGGCTCGGAGCGGCACGACGTACATTCTTACGAGACGCACGACGCGCAGTGGATCGGGTTTCGCCAACCCGTCTTGCGCGTCGCACGCGAGCGGCTCGGAGAAGAGATCACGGACACGCGCGAGATCAATCCCGGCGAGGTGTGGGAGGAAAACGAGTTCTGGCTGGAAATGTCGTGGCGCATCGATCCGGATGGTAGTCTCGGCATCAGGCAGTACGTGGAATCCAAGCAGAAGCCGGGCGAGCGTCTGACGGTGGACGAGTATTACAGTTACATGTTCGAGAACAGCGTGCCGGGTTTGCCGGAGCGCGCGGCGGCCGAAGGGTTGTCGCCGTTCGAGTTCATGCGCCGCTACGGTTCGTTCGAGGTGCGCAAAAAAGTCGGGGCGATCTATCAGGAGAGCGTGCCGGAGGAAGAGTTGGAGGACGCGCGGACCGATCACTTCGGGCGCGTGTTTACGAAGACGCCGAAGCCGCCCACGCTGAACATCGTGCCCATACCGAGTCCCGACGGCGACTCGGAGGGGCGCAGGCTCGTCGGCGTCAAAGTTGACGGCGAGACGCTTCGCGGCTTCCCGACGCCGAGCGGGCGGCTGGAATTTTATTCGCGCACGCTCGCCGACTGGGGCTGGCCCGAATACATCATCCCCACCTACATACGCAGCCACATTCACCCCGATAATTTGCAGGACGACGAGACCGTGTTGATCTCCACTTTCCGCCTGCCCGTGCAGATTCACACGCGCTCGGCCAACGCCAAGTGGCTCGACGAGATCGCGCACACGAACCCTTTGTGGATACACACGTCGCACGCCGCGCGCCTCGATGTGCGCACCGGAGACCTCGTGCGCGTCGAGACGGAGATCGGATATTTCGTCGTGCGCGCGTGGGTGACGGAGGGGATCAAGCCCGGGATAGTCGCGTGCAGCCATCACATGGGGCGTTGGAAGTTGAAAGAGCAGGGGCAGCGGCAGTTGATGGCGACCGTCTCGCTCGCGCACGAGGGCGACCGCTGGGGCATGAAACGCGAGAGCGGCGTCGCGCCCTACGAGTCGAGCGACGCGGACACTCTGCGCATCTGGTGGACGGACGTGGGCGTGCATCAGAACTTAACCTTCCCCGTCCACCCGGACCCCATCTCGGGGATGCACTGCTGGCATCAGGCCGTACGTGTTCGACGCGCCGACGCCGGGGACGCTTACGGCGACATCTCGGTTGACACGGAGAAGGCGCACGAAGTTTATCTCAAGTGGATCGCGCGGACGCGCGGGGCGGACGAGTTTTCGCCCGACCGGACGCGCCGCCCTTACTGGTTGCTGCGCCCGCTCAAACCGTCGAGAGAGGTCTACCGTCTGCCGGACAGGCCGGAACTCGTGGGCGTCGAGTGATGGAACTGTTTCGCGCGCTCGCCGTCTTTGCAGAGCCGCCCGCGCCGGAGAGAGCACCGGTCGCCGCCGCGCTCGAACTCGGCGCGCTTCCCCCGGCAAGCGAGTACACGCAGCTTTTCGTCTTCCAACTCTACCCCTACGCCTCCGTCTATCTCGGCGCGGAGGGGATGCTCGGCGGCGAGGCGCGCGACCGCGTGGCGGGCTTCTGGCGCGCGCTCTCGCAGACGCCGCCCGCCGAACCCGATCACCTCTCCGTCATGCTCGCCCTCTACGCACACCTCTCCGAACTGGAAACTAACGCTCCCGGCGACGTGCAGCGCGAGAGTTGGCGACGCGCGCGCGTGGCCTACCTCTGGGAACACCTGCTCAGTTGGCTGCCCGCTTACCTCTCAAAGTTGACGGAGATCGCGACGCCGTTTTACCGGCGTTGGGGCGAGACGCTTCGGGATGCGCTGCGCGAGGAAGCGCGCGCGGCGGGCGCGCCGGCACAACTCTCCCTGCACCTGCGCGAAGCTGCCGGACTCTCCGATCCGCGAGCTGGCGAGACGGCGGAGTTTTTGCAGACGCTCCTGAGTCCCGCGCGCAGCGGGATGATTCTCGTGCGGTCTGATTTGAGCCGCGCCGCGTGCACGCTCTCGCTCGGCCTGCGCGCGGGCGAGCGCAAGTACGTGCTCGAATCCCTCTTCGCGCAGGACGCGCGCGGCGTGCTCGGCTGGCTGGCGAGCGAAGCGCGGGGTTGGCGC
>DATCWB010000480.1:0-4934 GCA_036566625.1 Pyrinomonadaceae bacterium | reverse complement strand
CCGATAACAAAAAAGATTTGGACGAAGTGGTTGACCGTTTAGCGGTGGAATTGCGGCATCAATACGTAATCGGGTTCGCGCCGACGAACGCGGCGCGCGAGGGCGGCTGGAACAAAGTCAAAATCAAAGTGGCACGCCCCGGCGTGTCGTCAAAAGGCGTGGTCGTGCGCAGCCGCGAGGGGTATTTCTCGCCGCCCCCGAAGCCTGCCCCATAAGCTCTCCCGGCTCGCCTCTCATCGCTTCAAACATCATCCGGCGTAAATACTCCGACCCTTCTTCAGCGGGCGACCGCGCCGCCTTGTGTCTGCCCGAGGCGCGACGCCGCTTGTGCGCAACGGGCGTCCGGCGACGGGCGTTGAGCGCAGGAACCGCCCTGCAAAAACTTTTGGTACTCGCCGGCGGCCTCGCCCGCGCGACCGAGCGTGTCGAGCGCGAAGGCGATGCGGTAGGAGAGCAGGTCGTCCGGTTCGCCGCCGCGTTCGGCGGCGCGGAACTCGGCGAGGGCTGCTTCCGTCTGCCCGTCTTCGGCGAGTTGCACGCCGAGGAGTTTGCGCGTGTGCGCGTCGTCGGCGAGGCGCAGTGCGGCGCGGTATTCCCGGATAGTGGCCGCGCGCCGTTTGAGCAGGCGCGCCTTCGTGGCGCGCGCGAGGTGCGCGTCGAAACTGTGATAGTCGCGGTAAAAGTAGATCGCGCCCGCACAGAGCAGCGCTAACGCATAGACGAGCGACGGCGCGAAGCGTTTCAGCCGGAGGCGCGCGCGGATCGCGTTCGGCTGTCGGCTGTCGAGAGTTTCTCTCTCGTCGTCTGGAATTTCTCCGCGCGCCGCGACGACGCCCGACGCGTCGGTTTCTTCGGGGTCGGCTGCGCCCGTCTCTCTCTCATCCGTGGTGTGAGCTTCTTCCGGGGCGGTCGTTTTCGGGACGGCCTCAGTTGTAAGGGGAGACGGCTTGAAGGTTCGCGCGATCAGGTAGAGGGGCAGCACGATGGGTGCATAGATGAGCGTGCCGAGCGTCCATGCGGCGATGGCGTAGAGCGGGAAACGGCGGCGGCGCGCATCGTACAGCACCCACGCGGAGGCGAGAACCGCACAGGCGAAGAGCAGCGGCATCAGCCACTCGGTTATTTCTCCGGCGGAGATTTGCCAGCGCGATGTCAATTCTGAATTAAGGCTGCTTGGAGATGTCTTCGCCGACCGCGTGCAACGTCATCGAACTCGACAGCCCCAGACCGGAAAGGCGGCCTGCCATCAACACGATGACCTGTCCCTGCTGCACGATGCCCGCTTCCATCAGCGTGCGGTCGCCCGCCTGAATCATGCTCTCGGTCGTGCTCGGCGGCGGGTAGATGTAAGGCTCGACCGCCCAGATGATCGCCAGTTCGTTCAACACCTCGCGCGAGTGCGTGAGCGCGGCGATGCGCTGCGCGGGGCGCAAAGCCGAGAGGCGACGCGCCATCAAACCCGATTCCGTGAAGACCGCGATCACGTTCGCGCTCATCTCCTCGGCCGCGAAGGCCGCCGCCTCGCAGATGGCGCGGCTGACGCGCCCGGACTGTTTCCCCGCCCACTTCGTCACCGAACTCGACCCGGTGCTGCGCCCTGTCTCCGCCGATTCGATGATGCGCGCCATCGTCGCCACCGTCGCCACCGGATACGCGCCCGTCGCCGTCTCGGCCGACAGCATCAACGCATCCGAGCCGTCCCAGACGGCGTTCGCCACGTCCGACGCTTCGGCGCGCGTCGGGCGCGGCTCGGTAATCATGGACTGCAACATCTGCGTCGCCGTGATGACGAACTTACCCGCATTGTTCGCCTCCTCGATAATCCGTTTTTGATAGACGGGGACGAGTTCGACGCTCGTCTCCACGCCGAGGTCGCCGCGCGCGACCATCACGCCGTCGGATGCCGCGATGATCTCGTCCAGATGATCTATGGCCTCCGACTTTTCGATCTTGGCGACGAGCGGGGCTTTGCCCCCGGCGGCTTTAATCAACGCCTTCGCTTCGAGGCAGTCTTCGGCGCGGCGCACGAAGGAGAGCGCGATGTAGTCTGCGCCCTCGCGCACGGCAAACTGCAAATCGCGTCGATCCTTGTCGGTCAGCGAAGGGATGGGCAGGATGACGCCCGGCAAATTGATGCCCTTGCGCTCGTTCAAAAGGCCGCCGTTGATGACGCGGCAGACGACATCCGTCTCGGTCGTGCGCTCGACGCCGAGAGCGATTGCGCCGTCGTCCAAAAGGATGCGCGCTCCCGCGTGTACGTCGCGCGCCAGACCCGCATAGTTGGTTGAGACTTCGCGCGCGTCGCCGTTAACGGAGCGCGTGGTCAGCGTAAAGAGCGCGTTCTCTTCGAGCATGACGGGCTGGCCGCCCTGCAACACGCCGGTTCTGATCTTCGGGCCCGAGAGGTCTACGAGGATGGCGAGCGGGCGGCGCATGCGCTCGGCGGCGGCGCGCGCGCGCCGGATGGTCTCGGTGTGTTCCTCCTGCGTGCCGTGCGACATGTTGATGCGGAAGGCGTTTGCGCCCGCCGCGAGCAATGCTTCGAGGGTCGCCGGTTCGCGCGACGCCGGCCCGATGGTGGCAAGGATTTTGGCTCTTCTCATTAGTTCGTGAATCGTGAATCGTAAATCGCGAATAGATTAAAAATGGTGAATCGTAAATCGTGAATAGAGGAAAGCAGTTTTCGATCTATTTACGATTTACGATTCACCATTGACGTTCTTCAATTGCTGCTCGTCGCCGGTTTATCCGCCAGCGCCGCCTGCACGACGCGTTCGAGTTCGGCGGGCATGGTGTCGCGGTCGAAGCCGACGAATTTTTTCAGGAGGCGACCCTGGCGGTCGTAGACGTAGGTCTGCGGGATCGCGGAATTATCGGCGAAAAAGAGTTCCGACATGGGCGCGTCCGGATAGCCGAGCGCATACTGAATGCCGAACTCCTCGATGAAGGCGGGCACTTTGGGGCGGTCTTCATCGCCGCCCACGTTCAGGCCGACGACGTGCAACCCCTGCGCGCCGTAACGACGCTGCAAGTCGATCAGGTGCGGAACTTCATCGCGACACGGCGGGCAATAGGTCGCCCAGAAGTCGAGAACGAGCACCTTGCCTTGAAAATCCGACCCGCGCGCGCGCCGCCCGTCGAGAGTCGTCCATGTCGAAGCATTGACGACGGCGACGCCGTTCGGGGCGGTCGTCGTGGCATCGTGCGCCGTCGCCACCGGCGGCATCGGCAGCGCGGTGCGCGGCATCCTCGCGCCCTGCGGCGTGTTCGTCGCCGCCTTGTTCGACGACGCTTGCTGCGAGGCGGTGTAGTCGGTCGTGCCGCAGGCCGCGGCGAGCGACACGACGAGCGTGCAACCCACAACTACCGCGGGCAAGCGCCTCATCAAAAATAAACGTGACGACAACATGCTGAGTACAAACTCCTTGTCATGCGGGAGGTGCGGCGTATTCTACACGACGGCGAAGAAAATGATGAATGATGAAAGATGAACGCAAAGCAGGAGCCGGAACACAGAATACAGGAGCCTGAAGGAAAGCCGGGAAGTCTTTAATTCCGACTCGTGTATTTTTGTTTTCTCATCCCGCGTTCATCTTTCCTCGTTCATGGTGTCGCCCTGTTCGGTCTCTTCGAGCGAAGGGCGTTCGTTGTGCGCGGGGACGCGGTAGTCTTCGTCAATCCAGTGGCCGAAGTCGAGCAGTTTGCAGCGCTCGGAACAGAACGGGCGATCCGGGTTGCCGTGCAACTCGATAGGCTTGTTGCAGGTGGGACACTTCTTCATAAAGCATTAACTACGGGAAAAGGAGATGGGAAAAGGGGAAAGGCAAAAGCAGCGTGTGAGATCAACTGCTTTTGCCTTTCCTTTAACCTTTGCCATTTCCCCTTGCACCGGCTTCCTTATTACGCCGACGCCATTTCGGCGAGCGGCGGTTTGATTAAAATTTTGCGATCAACGAAATCGATCATACCCGCGCGCCGCATGTCGTTCAAGCGCACGGTGACGCTCTCGCGCGTCGAGCCGACGAGCGAAGCGATTTCGCGATGGGGGAGGGTGAGATCGATGAGGACGCCGTCCGTGCCGGGCTGGCCGTAGCGTTCGGAGAGTTCGTGGAGCAATTTTTCGAGGCGCGCGGGGATGGCGTCGAGCGCGAAGTCGGCCACGCGCTGCTCGGAACGCGCTAGTCGTTGACCGACCAGACGGAAAGTGTAATCATAAAGCGTGCGGCTTTGAGCCATCGCCTCTTGAAAATCCCCCACCGGAATCTGTAGCAGCCGCGCCTGCTCGAAGGCGATGGCGCACATCTGTCTGTCCCCCAAGCCGAAGAGCGCGAATTCGCCGAAGAGTGTGCCCGTGGGAAGAATGTCGATCACGGCTTCGCGCCCCGTCTCCGGTTCGCTGCGACACAGTTTCACGCGCCCCCGCGCGATCAGGTAAAGCGAGTCGGACGTGTCGCCGTCACGGTAGACGAAACGGCGGCGGCGGAAATCTATCGCGGTGGAAGAGGAGGCGAGTTTCGCGATCATCGACTCATCGAGACCATGGGCGATCTCGGACTGGCGTATAATGTCTGCGCGTTCCGCGACGCTCAGGTCGCAGGCTCTTCGGTGGGGCATAATCGGGGAACCTCGAAGTTGATAGTGGTTAAAGGAAATCAGGATCAGATTTTTGAATAGCATGAAGCGAGGGGATGCATCCTGGAAACCGACGGAAAATTGATTAGCACAAAGTGGCAAGGAAGCGCGGAATTGACGCAAACCCACGAGCAAGCATTCGGTCTGTTGAGATTTATTCGTACATGGTCGAAAGGTTAGGGCAAGTGGTTCTACCGAAAGTGGGCGACAACGGCAACCGTCCTTGTTAAAGCGCACTCTAACATGAAGGGCGGGCGGGCGCAAGACCCCTTTTCAACTTTGGCCGGGAAGATTTAGCGTTA
>DATCWB010000479.1:0-15297 GCA_036566625.1 Pyrinomonadaceae bacterium | reverse complement strand
CAGGCATCCGGCCGACTTGCAGGAGGCCGAACAGTCTTTCCGCCGCTTCCTCGGCTTCCGGCCTGACGACGCTCAAGGGCAACTGCATCTCGGCTACGTGTTGCTCAAGCAGAAGCGGCACGCGGAGGCGCGCGAACTGCTCGAACGGAGTCTGGGGAAGAGCGCGGGCACGCCCGAGGCTTTCTACTATCTGGGCTTGATCGCGCAGGGGCAGAACGAGGACGAGCGTGCGATAGAACTCTTCGAGAAGTCCATCCAACTCGCGCCTACATACGGCCACGTGCATGTCGCCCTCGGCACGACCTATCTGAAACTGAAAGATTACGCGCGCGCGCAGAGTGCGCTCGAAACCGGCGCGAAGTTGACCCCCGATGATTCCAAAGCGCACTACAACCTCGCATTGCTTTACGCGCGGCTTAAACAACCGGAGCGCGCGCGCGAAGAGATGCGCATCGTCGAGAAGCTGAAAAGCGAAGGCAAGGCGCGTGAGGATGAGGGCGAGACGGTCGCGCCTCCTCCGCGCTAGTCGAGCGACGGTCAAACGTCGGCGCGCGTTTGGTTGCGTCACCGCCGACAAAAGACGGCAACGATGGACGGCAACGATGGTCTGATCCTATTTCATATTCAGAAGGGCTGCGCGCGAGGCGGGCGTTGATCGTGAAAGTTAAGATTGTCATTCCCACGTTAGTCTTTATTCTCATCCTTAATTTGCCGCTCGCACACCGCGCCGGGCAGACGGCCGGGCGCGCGACGGCGGCGGCCGTCACTTTTGAGGAAGTGCCGTCGCGTGCGAGCCGGCTCAATTGGGTTCACGATAACGCCCACACGCCCGAGCGATTCCTGCCTGAGACGGTCGGAGGGGGCGGCGCGTTTTTTGATTACGACAACGACGGGTGGATGGACATCTACCTCGTCAACAGCGGCGCATCCGACTTCTTTACGCCCGCCTCCCCGCTCAGGAACGCCCTCTACCGCAATAACCGCGACGGCACTTTCACCGATGTCACAGACAAGGCCGGGGTGGCGGGCGGCCGTTTCGGGATGGGCGTGGCCGCCGCGGACTTCGACGGCGACGGCTGGCAAGACCTCTTCATCACCAACTACGGGACTGACATTCTGTATCGCAACAGAGGCGACGGCACTTTCGCGGACGTGACGCAGAAGGCCGGCGTGGGCGTCGAAGGCTGGTCAACCTGCGCCGTCTGGTTCGATTACGACAACGACGGCAAGCTCGATCTCTTCGTCTCAAGCTTCGTGCATTTCGACAAATCGCAGCATCGCCTCTGCGTTGACCGGAACGCGACGCAGAACTACTACTGCATCCCGCGCATCTTCAAGCCGAGGCCGAGCCGTCTCTATCGCAATCTGGGCAACGGCACGTTCGCCGACGTGAGCAGGGAATCGGGCATCGCCGACTCGCCCGGCAAGTCGTTCGGCGCGGTCGCAACGGACGTGAATAACGACGGGCTGTCAGATTTGTTCGTCGCCAACGACACGATGCCCAACTTCCTCTTCGTCAATCGTGGGCGCGGCAAGTTCGAGGAGGCGGGGTTGGAGGCGGGCGTGGCCTACGGCGAGACGGGGAAACCGCGCTCGGGGATGGGCGTGGACGCCGCAGACTTCGACGGCGACGGCTGGCAAGACCTCTTCGTCGCCAACATCGATCAGGAATTCTTCAGCCTCTATCGCAACCAGCGGGAGTTGACCTTCAACGACGAGCCGGGAGAGATCGCGCCGAGCACGCAGTTGTTGAGCGGCTGGGGGCTGAAGTTCTTCGACTACGACAACGACGGCGACCCCGACCTCTTTCTCGCCAACGGCCACCCGGACGACATGGTCGAGACGAAGTCGGCGCGCGTGAAGTACAAAGAGCCGCTGCTGCTGTTCGAGAACACGGGGAAAGGCTACCGGAACGTGAGCGCGCGGTCGGGCGCAGTCTTCAACCGAAACTTCCCGGCGCGCGGCCTGTCCGTCGGCGACTACGACAACGACGGCGACGCGGACGTGCTGGTCTCCAACAACGGCGACGCGCCGCTCCTTTTGCGCAACGAGGGCGGCAACAACAACAACTGGCTCGGCCTCCAACTCGTCGCAACAAAAAGCAACCCCGGTGCTGTCGGCGCGGTTATCTCCTGGCAGGCGGGCGGCATCAAGCGCAGCCGGTTAAAGACGGCGGGGGGAAGTTATCTCGCGTCGCACGACCCGCGCGAGGTGCTCGGCCTCGGCGCGGCGTCGAAAGTTGAAGGCGTCGAGATTCGCTGGCCGAGCGGCGTGGTGGACAAACTCTCAAACCTCCCCGCGCGCGCCTACGTCAGAGTGGTCGAAGGTCAAGGCGTCGTTAAGAAGTGACGAGTGACAAGTGACAAGTGACGAGTAAAATCATCTGTTTTGGCTCGTCACTTGTCACTTGTCACTCATTGCTTTTTGGTGGGGGTTGGCGCGGCCAGTGTCCTGACGTGCGCTCTCCATTCGGCGGGCGTCATCTGTTTCAGACGTGACATCTCGGCGGCGGCGACGACGAGTTGCCGCATGCTCTGGATGACGGGAAATTCAAGGGCGGCTTTGGGCTGTGCGATCTGTTCGAGCGCGGCAAGGCGCGCCTCGCGCCACTCGGCGGCCGGGGCGACGCCCCGCGAAATGTAGGACCACGCTTCCAGCCCGGTCGCCCCCAGTGCGGCTAAGTCTCTGGCGAGCGGTCGCGCTTCGTGCAGCGCGGGCGACCCGTCAATCAACGCTTCCAACTCAGTTCCCGCGCTCAACCACCCGGCGAGAGTATTTCTGACCTGTGGCGCTTGGGCGTCGAAGCGCGGGGCGTCCGAGAGCAACCCCTCGACCAGCGCATTGAAACGGCGCGCCGCCACGGCGTCGGGACGCGCGGCGTCGATGAGGCCTGTGAGCGGGCTGAGCATCGTCTGCGGCCTCTGCCGGTAACGCCTGTACTCCTTGACCGGCTCGACGACGGAGACGAGCGTCTGGAGCGGCGCGGTCTCTCGCCCGCCGGCCAGCCGCCTGAGCATCATCGCCTGATTCTTCTCGTGCGTCAGGCCGAGTTCTTCGAGCCGCAGGCTGACCACGGACAGGCGGCGATACATGTCTTCCACGTCGGTCACGGTGCGCGGCGACCAGAGCCGCTCGGCGATGGCGGCCGTGCGCGGCCAGATGCGCGAGTCTATCGTCTCGGGGCTGACCCACTCGCTCCACATCGTCGCCTCGCCGCCGAGAACGTGCGCCGCCTCCGCTTCGGTCAGCGTGCTGCCCGCGGGGATCGGGTCAACGGCGTAGTGCTGTGAGGTGGGAAAGCTAAGGTCTATGTAGTAGCCCGCGGAGAGGACGCCCTTGTAACCCTTCTTCGCGGCTTCGGCGAGCGCGGCCGGGCCGCGCCACGAATGTATGACGACCTCCTGCGGCAAGCCGGGCTGGAAGATTTCGTCCCATCCCATCATCGTCTTCCCGTGACGCTTGAGTATGGTGAGCAGGCGTTTGTTGAAGTAGGTCTGGAGGGCGTGGTTATCCTTGATGCCTTTCTCTTTCATGAAGGCTTGAATGCGCGGATTGCGATCCCACTGCTTGCCTTCGTTCTCGTCGCCCCCGATGTGCAGGTAGGCATCGGGAAAGAGCGCGGCCATCTCGCCGAGGAAGGTGTCGAGGAATTTGTAGACCTCCTCGCGCGTCGGGTCGAGCGTCGGGTCAAAAATTCCGGCCTTGCGCTCAATCGTGTAAGGCCCCGGCGCGCTGCCGAGTTCGGGGTGGCCGACGAGCCACGCGGTCGCGTGGCCGGGCATGTCGAACTCGGGGACGACGCGGATGCCGCGCTCGCGCGCGTAAGCGATGATCTCGCGCGCCTCGTCCTGCGTGTAGAACTGCCCGTCGGAACCCATCGTGTGGAGGCGCGGAAATTTTTTGCTCTCGATGCGGAAGCCCTGATCCTCGGTCAGATGCCAGTGCAGGACGTTGAGCTTGACGGCGGCCATCGCGTCGAGGTTGCGCTTCAAGACCTCCATCGGCTGGTAGTGGCGCGCGACATCGATCAGTAATCCGCGCCAGGGGAAACGCGGGCGATCATCAATACGGACTGACGGAATGAAATAACCTGCGCGGTCGCCGTCCAGCAGTTGCAGAAAAGTCTCCAGACCGCGCAACGCGCCGACGGCGGTCGCCGCTTTGAGCACCGCCTGCCTATCAGACACTTCGAGCGTGTAGGACTCGTCCTCCTCGACGGCGGGTATAGCCCTGCCCGCTCCGCCCGATTCGACCACGAGCGTCGCCGAGGCAGCATCGGCCGCCAGCCCGCGCGGCAGTTCCATGACGGTGCGGCCTTCGATACGCCGCAAGAGCCTATCGATCCCGCCCTGGAGTCGCGCGTCCGACTGCCCACGGACGGCGACGTTGAAAGTTTTACCGACCGCAAGCCGGCCGGGATTAAATCGCACTGAGGCGGGCACGGGCATGAGTTGATGCTGAGTTGCAACCGGCGGGGTTGGGGTCGTGCCGGCGGTCTGCGCGGCGGCGTTCACGGCAAAACTCAGGGACAAAATAAACGGTAGATAAGTTCTCGCTCTCATGTGTTCCTCGACAAAAAGGGGTAAGCCTGCATGGGGTTGTACGGCATCGGAAGAGTTACGGAGTTTCGCCCATGAACCTGCTCATACGGCGTAAGTTACGGTGTCATACTTGAGGTTACCGAATCAACGCCTGTAAAAGCTAGTGTAACCGGCGGCGCGGCTTTGAGCAGACCGAGATCATGCCGGGGAGACGAACGCGCGCCGCCGTCCGCCACGCCCCGACCCTCGCCGAATTAACGCTTAGTCAGACCGGGATTTTAGGTGAAGAGAGACGTGTGAACTCGCTCAAGATCGGAATCAGCGGCGTGCGCGGGGTGGTGGGAGAAACCTTCACGCCCGAGCTGGCGGTGGCATTCGCGCAAGCCTTCGGCACTTACCTCGACTCGGGTCGCCTACTCGTTTGCCGCGACACGCGCACTTCGGGGGCGATGGTGCAGGCAGCCGTTATCTCGGGGCTGCTGGCCACGGGTTGCGAGGTCGTTAATCTGGACGTGTGCCCGACGCCGAGCCTTCAACTCGCCGTCCGGCGCTTGCAGGCCGAGGGGGGCATCTCGATCACGGCGGGGCACAACCCCGAGCCCTGGAACGCACTCAAGTTCGTCCGCCCCGACGGCCTCTACCTGAACGCGGCGCAGGCCGACGAGTTGCTCGACATCTTCCACCAGGCCGAGTTTGCCAAGGCGACGTGGGAGAGCATCCGCAGCAGGGTGGAGCGACAGGACGCCATCGCACATCACCTCGAAATTCTCTCCCGCGCCTTCGACGTGGAGGCGGTGCGGGCGCGTCGCTTAACGGTCGCCGTTGATTGCTGCAACAGTTCATGCTCACTGCTTTCGCCGCGCTGGCTCGGCGCGCTCGGCTGCAACGTGCTCGCGGTGAACGACGACCCGGCCGCGCCGTTTCCGCACGCGCCCGAACCCGGCCGGCAGACGATGGCGCAACTTCGCGCCGTCGTGCTGGCCGGGCGCGCCGATGTCGGCTTCGCGCACGATGCAGACGGCGAGCGACTCGGAATCGTGACCGAGACCGGCGAGATGCTATCGGAGGAGGCCACGCTCGCCATCGCGGCGGAGATCGAGTTGAGGCGACAGGCGGGCACGGTTGTCACGAACATCTCGACCAGCGCGGCGGTGGAACGCGTCGCCGCGCGGCACGGGGCGACGGTCGTCCGCACGCCGGTCGGGCAGGCGTTTGTCTCCGAGGCGATGCTTGAGGTCGGGGGTGTGTTGGGCGGCGAGGGGAGCGGGGGCGTCATCGTCCCGCGCGTGCAGTGGACGCACGACAGCGCGGCGGCGGTCGGCCTCATTCTGGAGCACATGGCTCTGACGGGCGAAACCGTGTCGGAGTTGGCGGCCGCCGTGCCGCGCTTCCACATGCTCAAGCACAACATGCCCGTCGAACCCGACCGCATCCACTCGCTCATGCAACGAATGCACGACGAACTGGAGCGGGAGAAGCTCGACTATGAACAGACCGACGGCATCAAGGTTTCATGGCCTGACGGCTGGGCACACGTGCGCGTCTCGAACACCGAGTCGATGATCCGCATCATCGCGGAGGCCGAGACGGCCGCGCGTGCGCGTGAATTGCTCGATTGGGCGCGAGACCGCGTGGTGAAGTGAAGCGCGCCGGATCGGAATCGAAGTTGGAAGACACAACACCCGTCTTCTTTAAAAGTTGGCAGATACAACTCTCGTCTTCAAAGTAGTCAACGGAGTAAATCATATCGTGTTGAAGAACCTTCTTTTCGCGCTCGCCTTGTTGTCGGTCGGATTTACGAAGGCGGGTCTACCACCGGAGGCCGAGGTTAAGGCCGTCAAGGTCGTCGAAGTGCCCGGCTACAGCGAGGGTGTCGTCGTTGACGCGGCGGGCGCGGTTTACCTCTCCGACGTTTATCAGGGCGTTATCTATCGCGTCGGCCGCGAAGGCGAAGCGCGTGTGTGGGCGACGACCGGCGCGCCCAACGGCCACAAGATACTGGCCGACGGCACGCACCTCGTCTGCGACGGCCAACAGCGCGCCGTCCTGCGCTTAGACGCGGCGGGCAAGCTGCTCGGCAAGGCCGCCTCCGAGTACGACGGCAAGCCCCTGCGCGCGCCGAACGACCTGACGCTCGACGCGCATGGCGGCTTCTATTTCACAGACCCCGGCGGCTCGAATATTCAGAATCCCATCGGCACGGTTTATTACGTGAACGCGCGCGGCGCGATTCAACTGGTGGCCGAAGGGCTGGCGTTTCCCAATGGCATCGTCCTGCGTCCCGGCGGGAAGACCCTGCTCGTCGGGGAGAGCAACCATAACCGCATCCTGAGCTACGACGTGCTCGCACCCGGCAAGGTGGGACGGATGCGCGTCTTCGCCAATCTCCCCACGAAGCAGGGCGAGCAGATCGCCAACGAGCCGGACGGCATCTGCCTCGACGCGGACGGCAACCTGTACATCGCTCATTACGGCATGCGGCAGGTGCAGGTCTACAGTCCCGCCGGGAAACTCCTGCGCAGGTACGCGGCGGGAAATCTCACCACGAGCAACGTGGCCTTCGGCGGCGCGCGTCTCGATCAACTCTATGTCACGGGCGCGCTCGGCGATGAAAAGACCAGCAAGGGCGCGCTCTTTCGCCTCGACCTGCGCGGCGTGAAGGGGTTGAGAGCAGTGACAAGTGACAAAAGAGCAGTGACAAGTGACA
The DNA here is from genome assembly GCA_036566625.1 of Pyrinomonadaceae bacterium. Lineage (GTDB taxonomy): Bacteria > Acidobacteriota > Blastocatellia > Pyrinomonadales > Pyrinomonadaceae > JAIVJZ01. The sequence continues at coordinate 8,049 of DATCWB010000479.1, read as the reverse complement.
GGTGACAAGTGACAAGAGAAAAGCCGTGAAGCGTGAAACCTAAGCTGTGACGATTCAGGTCAGGTCTTAATCTTGTCACTTGTCACCCGTCACTTGTCACTATGTTTGATTATGCGAGCGATACCGACTCTCAAGATCAGTATTTCGGGCGTGCGCGGGGTGGTCGGCGAGTCTCTGACGCCGACGCTCCTGGTGCGTTTCGCGCAGGCGTTCGGCACGTATACCGGAACGGGTACAATCGTCATCGGGCGCGACACGCGCACGTCGGGCGAGATGGTGCGGCAGGCGGTCGTGGCGGGTCTGTTATCGAGCGGCTGCCGGGTGGTTGATCTGGACATCTGCCCCGTTCCCACCGTGCAACTCCTTGTGCGCGAGCAACGCGCGCGCGGGGGCATCGCCATCACCGCCAGCCACAACCCGGCGGAGTGGAACGCCCTCAAGTTTATCAACTCCGCCGGACTCTTCCTCGCCGACGCGCAGGCCAGGCAACTCCTCGACATCTATCATCAGGGCGAATACAGGAAAGTGGCGGGGGCCGAGATGCGCGCGGTCGAGCCGTTCGCGGGCGCGCTCGATCTGCACGTCAAGGTTATTCTCGACACGCTCGGCCGGTTACCCATCGCGCCGGGCGGCGCACGCAAACTCCGCGTCGCGGTTGACTCGTGCAACGGGGCCGGGTCGGTCGTCGCGCCCCGGCTGCTCGCCGCACTCGGCGTCGAGGTCGTCCCCATCAACGTTACGCCGGACGGACTCTTCCCGCGCGGGGCAGAGCCGGTTGAAGAGAACCTCGGCGCGCTCTCGGCGGCGGTGCGCGAGCACGGGTGCGACGTGGGCTTCGCGCAGGACATGGACGCCGACCGGCTGGCGGTCGTCTCCGAGCGCGGAGAGGCCATCGGCGAGGAGTACACGCTGCTGCTCGCGTCGCGGTACGTGCTCGCGCATGAACGCGGCGCGGTCGTGGCGAACCTCTCGACGACCGGCGCGCTCGACGCCGTGGCCGAGAGTTTCGGCTGCCACGTCTACCGCTCGAAGATCGGCGAAGCGAACGTGGCGGAAGAGATGGTGCGGCGTCGCGCGGTCATCGGCGGCGAGGGGAACGGCGGCGTCATGTACCCGCGCATCAACTTCGCGCGCGATAGTCTGGTCGGCATGGCGCTCGTCCTTCACCTGCTCGCCGAGACGGGGCGGACGATCTCCGACCTGGTGGCCGAGTTGCCGCGCTCCTGCATCCTGAAAGAGAAGTTGAACTGCCGCTCGGACAGAATCCGTGCGGTGCTCAGGATGATCAGAGACGAATATGCGCGTTGGCCGATGGACGTGCGCGACGGCATCCGCGTAACGATGCCCGACGGCTGGTTTCTCGTGCGTGCTTCCAACACCGAACCGATCATCCGCATCGTCGCCGAAGCAGTTGATCGTGAGAGCGCGCGGCGCATCATCGAGGACGTGAGGATGCGTGTCCGCTCGTGCCTCGACGCGGGGAGCGACGAGATGAGGCTGTAGAGACGAAGCGAGTCGGGAGTTGGAACGATGAACGAAAGACTTTTTCTTTCGTTCATCGTTCATCGTTGATCGTTACTTTTACCAGCGGAGGTTAATGTATGGACGCGGAGGCCAGAGGGCGGAAAGGGGAGCGGGCGGCGGGGCGCGTGGCGTCCCTCGACGTGTTTCGCGGCATCACCATCGCGGGCATGATCCTCGTCAACAATCCGGGCAATTGGAGTGCGATTCACCCGCCGCTCGCACACGCCGAATGGCACGGCTGGACGCCGACCGATCTCGTCTTCCCGTTCTTCCTCTTCATCGTCGGCGTCTCGATCACGCTCGCGCTCGGGCGTCGCGCCGAAAGCGGCGGCCGGAGGCGCGACCTCTACCTGAAAATTATCCGCCGTGCCGCCATCATTTTCGCGCTCGGCCTCGTCCTCGCCGGCTTCCCACGTTATGATCTCTCCACGCTGCGCATCCCCGGCGTTCTCCAACGCATCGCCGTCTGCTATCTCATCGCCTCCGTCATCTTCCTGAACACGAAATGGCGTGCGCAGGCCGTGATCGCGTCCGCGCTCCTGCTGGTTTATTGGGCGTTGATGATGCTTGTCCCCGTGCCGGGCTTCGGCGCGGGCGATCTGAGCATGGAAGGGAATCTGGCGGCCTTTATTGATCGCTCGCTCATCGGGCGACACATCTGGAAGCCGCTTTACGACCCCGAGGGAATTCTGAGCACGATCCCTGCCATCGCGACGACGCTGGCCGGAGTGCTCACGGGTCACTGGCTCGGCTCACGCCGGTCGGAGTTTGAGAGAGTTGCGGGAATGTTCGTCGCAGGCGCAGGCGCGGTGGTCGTGGGGTGGGCGTGGGGTTTATGTTTCCCCGTCAACAAGGCTCTATGGACGAGTTCTTATACCATCCTGGCCGCCGGCCTGGCACTGCAACTGCTGGCCGTCTGCTACTGGATGGTTGACATCAAAAACCTGCGCCGCTGGGCGACGCCTTTCTCGGTCTTCGGCATGAACGCGCTCGCCGTCTACTTCCTCTCGGAGCTTTTCTCGAAACTCATCTCGCTCGTCAAGTTCACACGCGCCGACGGCAATGCGTCGGATTTGAAGACGCTCATCTACGAGAACGCTTTCGCCTCGTGGGTCTCGCCGCTCAACGCCTCGCTCATGTTCGCCCTCTGCGTCGTGCTGCTGTGGCTCGCGGTGGCGGGCGTCCTGTATCGTCAACGAATTTTCATCAAAGTCTGAAAGGCGATAATTTGGATGTTGAACTGAATCGGACATCGTTGTGTTACTGTTATTCCAACATCCGAATTTACCTGTGCGCGAGGGCGCGCTTCCGCCGCCCGCACGCGGCGTGGCGGAAGCGGAGAGTCCTCGAACTACGAAGCGAGCGAGCAAGGGGCAGAGCCATGAAACCCAAGTTGAATACCACGGAAATGTTTTTCGTCCTCAGACCCTCGTCCATACACGGCATCGGGGTCTTCGCTCTCCAGACGATCAAAAAAAACACACGGCTCCGACTTTTCGCCAAAGGCGATAGGATCAGATATCTTAAAAGTTCGAGCAGCCTTAAGGATATGCTCGCCTACTGCGTGCCAATCGGAGACGGCTACTACATGTGCCCGGCAGATTTCGGGCGGATGTCCGTCGGGTGGCACCTCAATCATTCGGACACGCCGAATGCTTTCCATAAGAATTACATTTATTACGCCGGGCGGGACATACGCAAAGGCGAAGAAATCACTATAGATTACGGGACGCTGTGAGTGTGACGGAAGAACCGCGCTGGAACTGCCGCAGGGAACTGCCGCAAGGGTGATGCGGGTCTATTGCCCCGGCGCGGCGCGTGAGTTTCAGCGCAGGCAATCCGCCGTCGTCCAAACGCCAGAGATTATGTCAGGGGCTGAATGGTGGCCGGCTCTGCCGACCCGCTGCGCCGGTCCTCAACCTTGCGTATCTTCCGGCTGGTGAAGAAGTCGGCGGCCACGAATTCCAACTTAAAGTCCAAGACCCCGTGGCTCACTATAAACGACATGCTCGGGTGTGACTTCAGCGCATTGTAAATCTCTTCCCGGCGTTCCTTAACGCCGTGCCCCTCTTCGGCCGGTAGGATCAGCTTCATTTCGGTGCCGCTCGCCGTGTCCTCCAGTATCACCTGCAAAAAACTCGCCACGGTCGCGTGCTCGTAGACGACATCGTGAATCTGTCGGTAGGTAAACTTGGTTCCGAAGACGCTGAACACGTCCGTCTTCCTCTGGACGAAGCTGATCCTCGGCATCGTACGCCCGCAGACGCACGACGCCTCCGTGTGTTGCACCTCGTCGCCGTTCAAATAAGCGAGCGTGGGCTTGCCCGTGTACATCATCGTAGTCAGCCCGAGCGCCCCTTCGAGCGTATCGCCGCCGAAGTTTTTGAACGCCGCCTTCTTCACCGGCGACGGGTCGTTCAGACCGGGTAGGATGCAATCAGCCCACACGTGTATGCCGTCGTGCGCCTCGCACTCGGCTCCGATGATCCCGCACTCGATGGACGAGTACATGGAGAACGACTCGATGCCGAACTCCTTGAGCAGGTGCTGCTGAATTTTTTCGTCAAGCGGCTCAGCGTAGTAGATTAGCTTTTTGAGGGATGGGATGGCGCTCAGGCTATCGAAAAATTCAGATAGCGAGCGCGCCAGTACGCTCGGGACGGTGATCAGTACGTCCGGGCGACAGGCGAGCGCCTCTTTCATGCTGCGGCTGAAGTCTTTCCTCGCGCAGTAGAACAGCGAGTCGTACACCCCGAGATCGGCGAGCGCCTTGGTCATCAGCGCGTACATGTTCAATTCGCCGAGGTCTACGGTCAATACGCGGTGGCTGCTCTCGATCCCGAAGGCCGCAAACGATCTCGCCAGCAACCTCTGGTCTATGAGATCGTCCTCGCGGGTGGCATACCTCGATTTCGGGGCGGCGGTCGTGCCCGATGTCGTCTCCATGAAGAACAGACGCTTATCGAGCGTGCGGAGGGCTTGGGCGTCGATCCCCACGTATGCAGCGGAGCCGGTGAACCCGGCCGAGCGGAAGCGCGCGAGAATCTCCTCGTCGCTCGCGGTCTGGAGGTATCGGTCGAGACCGGCTTCGACGATGAACTCGTGGTAGCCGGGCAGGTGCGCCGCCACCTCCGCGAGAAACGTCTTCAAACGGCTCGCCTGCACAAGCCGGAGGCCTTCGGCCGGGGCGCACTCGATGTGAGGTTCGTAGATCACGCGTGCCCACGCCGAAAGGCGAATGTGTCAACGCCCGTCCCTGCCGCGCACCCGCGCACGCTGTACCTGATGACGGGTTGGAGGCGGTTCACGAACGATGTGACGGTGAGCGCTCCGTCGGCGTCGCTCTCGAAGTAATAGTGGAGGGGGTTGAACGTATAATGAGCATCCTTTTCCGATTTGATGGCGGTCAAGCCGACCCAGGGGTCTCGGAAGAGATCGAAAGAGGCGTAGGCGCGCGCGCCTTCCTGCTGCGGCTCGTCGTGCCGGTAAGGCTTATTAAACGTGAATAGCAGTCGCACTGATTTGGGGAGGAGTTCGGCGGGAGGCTCGCCGTCGGTATCCACGAAAACGGCCGTCGGTTTGAATCGCGCAAGGTGTGTTCTCAACGCGTCCGTGTTCTGTTCCCTGACGATGAACATGGACATCGGCCAACCGTAAAACGCCATGTACTTGCCTAACTCTGCGACGGTGTAAACGTGCCGGTCGTCGCCGATGAGCATCACCCTGTGCCTGCCTTTCAGTCCCGCATAATCGGTGATGAAAGCAAGCACCTCAAACTCCCTGAGCACGTCGTCGTAATTGAGCAACCTGGGCATGTAGACGCCCCGCTCCACGTCGTCGCCGAACGTCCGGGTGATACATATCTGGCCGAAATCGGCCAGCGTGTCCTCCAGCCTCTCGGTTACCAGCCTGTTGTTGGTGATGATTGGCAAATCCGCGAAGGACTCTAAAGACTCTACGCCCCGGCGGCCGGCGTACATGAGCCGGTACATGGTTACTTCTTCACTGGCCGCCCGGACTTGATTATCCAACCGGCGCACCAGCTCGGCCTCGCTCATACCAGGATTCTCGTCTTCTGGCGGCCGTCCAGATAATCCAGCATCGCGCGGTATTGGGGGTAGCACTCGTTCGGCGTCTTCGACAACCTGAAATAGTTACACGCGTCTATGATGTTCTTCATTTCGCTCGCCGTGAGATAGTCCCGCCCCGTGTATCTATCGCTATATCGTTTTATCCCCAGCAGGACATCGGACAGCCCGGCCTTGCCATCGGCCAGCGGTAGTTGGACGTAGGGGAAATCCACGAGGTCGTGCCCCCACCGCCGCCAGATGGCTTGCAGCGTGCGGTGGTTCGGACAACCGGCCTTGTACAGGCATTCAGACCCGTTCTGTGGATTGGCGAGTGTGATGATGGTGAAATCGAGTTCACTGTATCCGAAGTTGCGCGCCAACGCCTGCGCGGCCGCCTCCCTGTAGCAACTCAGCGTTTTGGCTAAGCCACGTCCCCGCTCACTCGGCATAACCGACGTGTACTGACCGTTCATGAAACAGAACCCGTCATACCCGAAGAAGGTGAAGATCGTCGCCCCGACGAGAGTCGCGCCCTTGACGGCGGCCACCACGCGGTACTGAATCTTTCTCTCCCGGTTCGCGTTGTTGAGCGTCAGGAACGCGCCAATGGCTTCGCGCCCGTCGCGGTCCTCCTCGGGGAAGTAAGGGAGGATGAGCTTACTGCAAATATCGTCTAAGAGAGGATCGGAGGGGTCGTCAAGATTAAGCATCTCGATCCCCGGCTGGATGTTAGGGTATTCGATGGCGAGAGTTTGGGTATGCATACATCTCTGTAAGAACCGCTATCGTTTTGCGTTAGTAACCCGTGCGACGTTTTGAACAGGGTCTTGCACTTCGCGACTGCAACTCACGTGGTCTCTAATAAAGATAGATAAGGGACGCTTGGTGTAAATGATTACTTAGCCGAGATGCTCGCCGAGATGGGCTGCACCGACAGATTAGCAATGCAGAGGTAACAATATTTATTCGTGCTTTTAATGTCAATATAAATGTTCTCTATCCTGCAACGCACGTGAACATCTCGTGCTCGGGCATCGTGTTTCTCCCGAGCGGCTATGATTGTCAATAGGCATTGCAGACCGCACTACAATGTGAACGCTTCATGGCATCGCACGCCGTCTACGTGTGGGCAAACTGAAATAGAACCTGATGGCTTCAAAACGGAGAGGGGCAGGGAATCAAATCCCTGCCCCTCTTCCTTAATCCCGTTATATAGATCAGCCTATAGGTAAGTTGATGGCGTTAGCGGCCGCGGATGCGATCTTCGCTCGCGTCACCTGTGGTTAGCCGCGCATTCATTTGAGTCGCGCAGTTGAGCCGCCTCAAGCGGCGGTTAGTTATGGCGTCGGATCATCCGGGTTCTTCGTCATCTCTATAGCCAATTTATTCAGGTAGCATCCGTTCTGGCTAATGCCGCAGAGGTCGCAGTTGCCGCCGGTTTCCTTGCACAACTCTATGCAGCGTTCGTAGCCTTTATCACACTCTTCGATAGCGGTGGAGTTGGGCTGTGCCAGAGTCTTTAATGTCTTAATGGAGCGTGCAAAATTTGCGGCCAGCGTTGCTTCGCGCGCTGCCGAATTATTATTGGCAATCGCCTTCAAAGCGGCGAGGGCGCGCGATGACGCTTCGCGCAATCTTGCATCTTTGATCCGTTTGAAGTCTCTTGAGTCTATGCCGGACAGGGCGCGCTTCGCCTCGGCAGACGATTTTAACTCCGCTTTGAATGTGGACGGCGCGGCCTGTCTTTGGGCGAGCGCCCCTGCATCGAGCATGTTTCCTCCGATGACCGCGACGAAGAGGATGATAGACGCCAGTTTGAAGTGGTTCGTTATTTTGATGATGCTTTTTTGCATTGCTGTTCTCCTTAAGTTACTGAAACGTGTTTTGCACCCACAGCAATGAACACCTGCTGAGGGCATCTCAACTACTTTCATGTAACCAAGGCGCAGAAATGCGTCGAATATTATCAAGAGCGGTAGAAAAAGTTTCTATCGTTGTTGAATCCCTCTCTCGCAGTGCGTCGCAAGGGTTTTAGACACAGGCGAAGACACGAACTGTAAGGACACCGGCCGAGTCCGATAATAACGATTATGTTTTATTGAGCTTTGCTTGGTATTTTTGGACAGGTGCGCGATGTGTGGAGGTAGTTATTTTATCGGACTCATGTCGTGCTCTTCTTATAAATAATGTTTGTGATCCAAATGAATGCCGATAGAACTTCCAAAACTGTGGGTGAAGTTGGACGATAAAATGGTTGCGCATTAGCGTCGCGCTAGACCAGTGGGGGCGGAAGCGTATGGAGCGAAAACATTAGCGTCTCACGGTTGTTAATTTCGCGATGGCGGATGTTTAAAAACTATTTAAGGGTTCTTTGACAGTTATTTACGTGAGATTTGAGAGCTATTTAAAGCCACCTTCGGGGTTCGGGCTACGTCGAAAGAGGCGTACAAATATG
>DATCWB010000478.1:0-2209 GCA_036566625.1 Pyrinomonadaceae bacterium | reverse complement strand
CCTCGCCCGTCGCGGCCGACGACAAGCTCTACTTTTCGAGCGAAGACGGCGAAGTGTTCGTCGTCCGCGCCGGGCCGAAACACGAACTGCTCGCGACGAACCCGATGGGCGAGCCTTTGATGGCGACGCCCGCCATCTCCGACGGCATGGTCATCGTGCGCGGGCAGCATCACCTGTTCGGCATCGGCGAGGGTGCGCCCGCGCCGACGATGAAGGGGAAGGCCGGAAAGTAGACGCTCGCCCGAGCCGACTGTCGGCGTTCGCAATTTTTGCAAATGGAACAAAAGCCGATGCCTGCGCGTCTAAGCGGAGCATTGGTTGACCCTCTTAAACCTTAGAAGGAAACCAACAATGAAAAGATTTATCGCCGGGTTGTTATTATCAGCGGTCATCTGTCTGGCCGCCGTCTTCTCGTTCGGTTCGCACGCCACAAGCGCAAAGGGCGGAAACTGGCCGCAGTGGCGCGGCCCGGAAGGGCAGGGCGTGTCGGCGGAGACGGGGCTGCCCACCGAATGGAGCTCGACGAAGAACATCAAGTGGAAGACGCCGATTGCGGGGCGCGGCCACTCGTCGCCAATCGTGTGGGGCAAGCGTATTTTCCTGACGACCGCACTCGACGGCGAAAAGATTCCGGGCGCGAAGGCCGGCGTCACGCACAAGATGGCCGACGGGTCGGACTTCGTTCACCCCGACGCCGTGGGCGCGGATCTGAAGCACACGTTCAAAGTCGTCTGCCTCGACCGCGAGACGGGCAAGATTTTGTGGGAGCGCGTGGCTTACGAAGGCGCGGTTTCCGACAGCCGCCACAAGAAGGCCAGTTTCGCCTCTTCGACGCCCGCGACCGACGGCAAATACGTCTTCGCCTTCTTCGGCACGGAGGGCTTGTACGCCTACGACTACAACGGCAAACTCGTCTGGAAGCAGAACCTCGGCACGCTCGGCACGGCGAGCGTCGGCTACGGGGTGTCGCCCATTCTCTACCAGAACCTCGTCATCATGCAGTGCGACGACAGCGGCGGAAAATCCTTCATCGCGGCCTTCGACAAGAAGACCGGCAAAGAGGCCTGGCGCGTGCCGCGCAAGGTTGACCTGACGTGGAGCACGCCCGTCCTCGTCCGCACGGCGAAGCGCACGGAACTCGTCGCGAGCGCGGCCGAAGCGATCATCGCCTACGACCCGCAGACCGGCAAAGAACTCTGGCGGCACAAGGGCCTGGAGAGCAACGCCGTGAACACCCCTGTAGTCTCAAACGACCTCGTCGTGATCACCTCCGGCTACCCGGCGAAGATCGCGCTGGCGATTCGCGCCGGGGGCAGCGGCGACATCACCGGCACGCCGCAACTCGTCTGGAAGTACAACAAGGGCACAGCCTACGTGCCCTCGCCGATTCTCTACGGCGACTATCTCTACCTGATGACGGGCAACGGCTCGATCACCGGCCTTGAAGCGAAGACGGGGAAGGTGTTGTACGAGGCAGCGCGCGTGCCGAAGCCCGCGGCCTTCATGGCCTCGCCCGTCGCCTTCGAGGACAAGATTCTGTTGACGAGCGAAGAGGGCGACACCTACGTCATCAAGGCCGGGGCGAAGCATGAAGTGCTGCGCACGAACTCGCTCGGCGAACCCGTCTACGCGTCGCCGGCCATCGCCGACGAAAAACTGTTCATTCGCGGCGAAAAGCATCTATATTGCATCACCGAGCAGCGCGGTTAGACGTTTGACAACCATGGCGAGCCTGTCGGGACGAGCCTGTTGAGGGTAAGACTAACGGCATCACCGCCGGGAGACGTGAAGAGCAAAAGGGGGCGCTGAGGAAAGCATTCACATCTCAAATGTGAGATTTGAAATGGTCTTTCTTCGCGCCCCCTCCGCGTAGGATGTGGCCGCCTCGGTGAGTCCTGATTTTTTAACCGGCTTGAAGTCTGAAAAGTTGGCGGGCAACGGCCGCGCGATCAGGTTGCGTTTGCGTTTTCCGGCAAAGGGAGTTCCGACATGTTTGAATCACAAGACACCGCTCCGTGGTATCGCTCGCGCTCGACGATGATCGGGGCGGGCGTAGCGTGCGCCGCCCTCGCGTTCCTGCTGTTCTACCAATTCTACGGCTACCGCTATTTCAGCGACCGCGACGAGCACTATTCCGCACTCGAACGCCACCGCGCCGAGCAGGCCGCGCTCGCCGCGAACCAAACGCCGCCCGCAGCCGCAGCCGAAC
>DATCWB010000477.1:0-3590 GCA_036566625.1 Pyrinomonadaceae bacterium | reverse complement strand
GGCAGACCGTGCGCGACCGGCGCGGCCATCGGGGCGTGGCGGGCAGCGCGCTCTGCTGGTGGAGGGCGCGGTGGTCGCAGCGTTGCGGCAGTTGGGGCAGTCGGAAGGGGCGACGCCGTTCATGACTTTGCTGGCGGCCTTTCAGGCCTTGTTGTACCGGTACACGGGGCAGCGGGACGTATCTGTTGGGACGCCGATAGCGAATCGAGCGCAGGCGGAGGTGCAGGAGTTAATAGGGTTCTTCGTCAACACGCTGGTGCTGCGCGAGGAGGTGCGTGGAGAGGAAGGGTTCAGGAGTTTGTTGCGCAGGGTGAGAGAAGGATGCGTAGAAGCGTACGCGCATCAGGATGTGCCGTTCGAGCGGCTGGTGGAAGAGGTGCAGCCGGAGCGGGATCAGAGTCGCTCCCCACTCTTCCAGATTATGTTCCTGCTCAATTCCGGCGCGAGCGATCTGCTGCAACTGGAAGGGCTGGAGTCGGAGACCGTCAAGTCGCCCAACGAGAATTCCAAGTTCGACGTGCTGCTGGCAGCCAGAGACGAGGGAGATCAGATTCAATTCGATCTCAGCTACAGCACCGACCTGTTCGACGCGCCGACCATGGATCAACTTCTCGAAAACTTCAAGACGATGCTTGAAGGCATCGCCGCCAATCCCGATGAGTTGGTTGACAACCTGCCGCTTCTGAGCGAGATCGAGCGGCATCGCCTGTTGGTCGGGTGGAACGACACGGGGCGACCCTATCCCGCGCCCCGGCCTTTCCACGAACTCTTCGAGGCCCAGGTTGAACGCACGCCCGAGCGCACGGCGCTCGTCTTCGGCGAGAAACGTCTGACTTACACGGAATTGAATCGCCGCGCCAATCAGGTCGCGCACCACTTGCGCGGGCTTGGCGTCGGGCCGGAGGTTATCGTCGGCGTATTGATGGAGCGTTCGGTCGAGCTGGTCGTCGGCCTGCTCGGCGTGCTCAAGGCGGGTGGCGTTTACGTGCCGCTCGACCCGTCCTACCCGAGGGAACGGCTGGCCTTCATGCTTGAGGATGCGGGGGCGCACGCGCTGCTGACGCAGGAGCGTTTGCAGACGACGCTGCCCGAATCGGCAGGCACGCGCGTTGTTCGTCTCGACGCGGACTGGGAACTGATCGAGACACAGAGCAGCGAGAACGTCACGAGCGGTGTGACGGCGGCCAACCTCTCTTACCTGATCTACACGTCGGGCTCGACGGGTCGGCCGAAGGGCGTCGCCATCCAGCACGCCAACGTCTCCACGTTCATCCACTGGGCGAGGGAAGTCTTCCCCGACGAAGACCTCGACGGCGTGCTGGCCGCCACCTCCATCTGCTTCGACCTTTCAATCTTTGAGTTATTCGTTCCGATCAGTTGGGGCGGCAAGGTGATCCTCGCGGAGAACGCGCTGCACCTGCCCTCCATCCCCGCCGCCGATGAGGTGCGGCTGGTCAATACAGTGCCTTCGGCAATGGCGGAGTTGGTGCGCGTCAAGGGCGTGCCGGCCAGCGTGCGAACGGTGAATCTGGCCGGCGAACCGCTCCACCGGGTACTCGTCCAGAGCGTCTACGAGTTGGGCACGGTCGAACGCGTGCTCAACCTCTACGGCCCTTCGGAGGACACGACCTATTCGACTTTCGTGTCCGTTCCGGATGATGCGCCGACGGCTCCGACCATCGGCCGCCCCATTGCGAACACGCAGGTCTACATCCTGGACAAGGGGCTGCGACCCGTGCCCGCAGGCGTTCCCGGCGAACTCTACATCGGCGGCGACGGCCTGGCGCGCGGCTACCTCGGCCGTCCCGAGTTGACCGCCGAACGCTTCGTGCCCGACCCGTTCTCTGTGAGCGGGGGCACGCGCCTGTACCGCACGGGAGACCGTGCGCGCTACCTGCGAGACGGGCAGATAGAGTTTCTGGGGAGGCTGGATTATCAGGTCAAGATACGCGGGCATCGCATCGAGCTGGGCGAGGTCGAGGCCGCTCTCGGCGCGCACGAGCGAGTCAGGCAGTGTCTTGTGGTGGTGCGCGAGGAGGAGGACGGCGACCGCCGGCTGGTGGCCTACGTCGTGGCCGAGGGCGCGGTCAGCGCCGACGAACTGCGCGAGCACATCAGACGCGGGTTGCCGGAGTACATGGTTCCGTCGCTATTCGTTTCTCTCGACGAGTTCCCGCTTACGCCCAACGGCAAGATAGATCGCAAGCGGTTGCCCGCCCCTTCGCTTTCCGAAGAGTCGGAGAGCTACGTCGCGCCGCGGACGGAGACGGAGCGCGCGGCGGCGGACATCTGGAGCCAGGTGTTGCGCGTGGCGCGGGTCGGCGTAGACGACAACTTCTTTGCCCTCGGCGGGCACTCGTTGCTCGGGATGCAACTGGTCTCGCGCGTGTGCGAAGTCTTCGATATTGAGTTGCCGTTGCATGTCCTTTTCCGCGCGTCGGTGCTGTCGGAGTTCGCGGAGGCGATTGAGACGGCCAGAGAGCAAAAGAAGCACCGCGCGCCATCAATCATCTCGCGCGCCGCGCGCCGCGCCGCCAGCGCATCGCCGACGGCTTAACGTACAGGCATAAGCCTTCGTCTCTTTTGAGCCTTGCCGACCGGGGCGCGCCATGAGGGTCTTCCTCTCCGCGCGCCCCGGCCGGACATGTAAAAGCGTCGGCGCATGGGTGTATCCCAATATTAGTCCGACGCAATTTCCTTTTCGTCACGGGAAAGGTCATCTCAGCGCGGGATGTTCCCCATCCGCGCCGCATACCCGCACGCTATCTCCCCGAAGCAACCGAGACCGCATCCGGTCTGTCAGGCCGGCAACCCGAACCTTACCCGAACAACAGGGTGGGAATACCTTGCGCTTCTCGTCGGCATCCGCCTGCTTTGGTCAGGGCGCTCGGCCGGTTACGTTCAAAGCTAAGGTTAAGAGCGGTTCTCGGTCGCCGAACATTAAACGCTAATCGGCAAGCTCAACCTCTTTTGGTATCAATATGTCACAACAGACCCTGGAAGTGTCACAACAAACCCTGGAAGTGCTGGAGTTTCCCGCCTCCTATGCCCAACGCCGCCTCTGGCTCCTCGACCAACTCGACCCCGGCGCGCCTCCCTATAACGTCCCGACCGCCACGCGCCTCTCCGGTCACCTCGACGCCCTCGCTCTCGAACGCGCCCTCGCCGAAGTCGTCCGCCGCCACGAGTCGCTGCGCACCACCTTCGCCGCTCGCGCCGGCGAACCCGTCCAGCGCATCCACCCTCACTCGGACGCTCCGGCCTTGCTCACCACCGACCTGCGCCACCTCGGCGCGCAGGTCAGAGAGCCGGAAGCGCGCCGCCTGGCCGCCGAGGAGGCGCGCGCTCCCTTCGACCTCACGCGCGGCCCGCTCTGGCGCGCTCATCTCCTGCGCCTGGACACCACGGAGTACGTGCTTTTGCTCACGCTTCATCACATCGTCACGGATGGCTGGTCGATGGGCGTGCTCTTCAACGAGTTGGCGACGCTTTATGCGGCCTACGCGGCCGGGACGGAATCGCCGCTCGCGGAGTTGCCCATTCAGTACGCGGACTACGCCGTGTGGCAGCACGAGCAGGCGGGCGGGGCG
>DATCWB010000476.1:0-5839 GCA_036566625.1 Pyrinomonadaceae bacterium | reverse complement strand
GCAGCAGCATGTTCGGTTTGATGTGGCGCACGCGCAGGAGCGGCAGCGCGGAGAACAGCAGAGAGATTGCGAGGCCGAGCGTCAGCCCCTGCGCGATTGCGCCCGCCGTCAACTCGTAACTCATGTTGGGCGGAAGCGTCTCGCTGAAACGCCGCGCGACGAACAGCAACGCCGCCCGCGCCAGCACCACGCCGAAGAGACTGCCCGCCAACCCCAGCGCCATCACCTGCGCCAGATACACGCCCGCGATCATCCGACTCGACGCGCCCACGCACTTGAGCACGGCGATGGTGCGCTTCTTCTGTTCGATGAAGACGCGCGTCACGTTCGAGACGCCGATGCCGCCGAGCACGAGGATGACCAGACCCGTCAGCGACAGGTAGTTCTCCGAGCGCGTGTATTGTTCGTTCAACCCTTCCTGCGAATCCCTGTAAGAGCGCACGCTGACGAGACTGTCTCGCAGCCCCGCGCGCAAATCCGCCACGACGGCGTTCAACTCTGCGGGCGGAACTTTCAGGAGAATCTTGTGGCGCGCGCGGCTGCCAAAGCCGGTCAGCCCCGTCGCGGCGATTGCGCCGCGCGCGATGAAGACGCGCGGGCCGATGCGGAAGCCGCCCGTCGCGCCCGGCTCCTGCGCCGTCACGCCGCGTATCTGAAACGTCGAGTTCCCGAGTTTGACCTCGTCGCCGACCTTCAAACTCAGACGCTCCAGAAGCGACGCGGCGACCACCACGCCGCCCCTGTCCAGAAGCGCGTGCGAGAATCTTTCGCCGCTCGCTAAGGTGAACTCGCCGTAGAGCGGGTAGGGAGAGTCGATCCCCTTCAACTCGACCATCAACGCGCCCTCGCGCGCGTCGTCGGCCGGGCGCAGCATCGTCGAAGCCTCGATGGTCTGCGTCTCGGCCGCGACGCCGCGCGCCTCCGCGATGCGCTTGATGACGGCGAGCGTCCGGTCGTTCATCTCGCGCGTCGAATCAACCTGCACGTCGGCGGTCAGGATGTTTCGCGCCTCGGAGACCATCGCCGCATTCACATTCTGGATGGTCGAACGCAGCGCGACGATTGCGCCGACGCCGATGCCGATGCACAGGAAGAAAAAAAGCAGCCGCTTCCACGAAGACCGTATCTCGCGCCGCGCCATTCGCCAGATGAATTTCATCGCCGCCCCTGCCGCGCCGCCGTCTCCAGCACCTCGTCGCCCGCCCCGTCGCCGCTCGTCGCTTCCCCGTTGTCCGCCCCGGCCTTCTCATCCGTTTCGGGCGCGCCGCTGCTGCTGTCACTGCTGTCGCTGCTGTCGCTGACGACGCGCCCGTCGCGCAGCGCGATGCGGCGGTCGGCGAGCGCGGCGAGTTCGTGGTCGTGCGTGATGAGGATGAGCGTCGTCCCGCGCTGGCGGTTGAGTTTCAGCATGAGATCGAAGACGTGGCGGCCGTTTCTGGAGTCGAGATTGCCGGTCGGCTCGTCGGCCAGAAGGATCGAAGGGTTGTTCGAGAAGGCGCGCGCAATCGAGACACGCTGCTGCTCGCCGCCCGACAACTGCGAAGGGTAGTGATGCGCGCGCGCCGTCAGATCAACGTCTTCGAGCAGCATGCGCGCACGCTCCGGCGCGTCCCTGAGTCCGGCGATCTCCATCGGCACGAGCACGTTCTCGTAGGCCGTGAGCGAAGAGATGAGATGAAAGGATTGAAAGACGATGCCGATCTTCCGGCCGCGCAACCCGGCGAGCGCGTCTTCGTCCATCGCCGTGACGCGCGCGCCGTCAATCGTTATCTCGCCGGCGGTCGGCGCGTCGAGTCCGGCGATGAGTCCGAGCAGGGTTGACTTGCCGCTGCCCGAAGGGCCGACGATGGAGACGAACTGCCCGTCGGGGATCGTCAGATCGAGCGAGTGCAGGATCGTCAAAGTTTCCGCGCCGGAGGGAACTTCTTTTCTGAGTCTGTATAATTCAATCATGCGTAAATTTATTTCGTTCAGCTTAACATTACTCGCCGCCTTTATCCTCTGCGCCTGCGGCAACAATCAACCGGCCGCGCCCGCGCCGCCCGCAGCGCCCGCTGTAGCGACGCCGCCGCCTCAGGCCACCAATCGGCCGAAGATCGTCGCCCTCGGCGACAGCCTGACGGCAGGTTACGGCCTCTCTCTTCACGAAAGTTACCCGTCGCTCTTACAAGAACAACTCGAACGTGACGGTTTTGATTACGAAGTGGTCAACGCGGGAGTTTCGGGCGACACGACCGCCGGGGGCTTGCGCCGCCTCGACTGGGCGCTCGAAGGCGACGTGCGTTTCGTCATCCTCGAACTCGGCGCGAACGACATCCTGCGCGGCCTGCCCACCTCGGAGACGCGCAGGAATCTCGCGCAGATCATCGAACGCTCGCGCGCGCGCGGCGCACAAGTCCTGCTCGCAGGCATGCTCGCCCCCACCAACTACGGCGCGGAATACCAGCGCGCCAGCATGGAAATATTCCCCGTGCTCGCCAAAGAATACGAACTGCCCATGATCCCTTTCTTCCTCGATCGCGTCGCCGGAATCGAAAACCTCAACCAGGAGGACGGCGTCCACCCCAACCCCGAAGGCACGCGCATCGTCGCCGAAACCGTCTACCGGCATCTCAAGCCGATGCTTGAGAAGAAACGTTGAACGCCGCGCGCGGCCGTTTCGACTCGGACTCATCTCAGGAGGCACGATCTTTATGAAGAAACTTTTACAGACCTTGCTGACGGCCTCGCTGGTAATCGTCAGCCTTCCCGAATTGAACGTGTCCGCGCAGCGGCCGGGCGTCATTACCGGCTCGCTCTCTTACCCCACCGACTCCGGCCTCCCCAGGATGATCGTGTGCGCGGAGTCCGCAACTTCCAAGAGCATCCACTGCACGGACAAACGCGTCGTGAGTCGAAGGCGGGGCGGCAAGGTTTCGTATAAACTGACAGTGCCCGCCGGGAGCTATTACGTCTTCGCCACCCTCGTCAACGGTGAAGAGTCGGTCGAGGCGTACTGGGGTTACAGGGCTTACTATTCGGAATTCGTGATATGCGGCCTCTCGGTCAATTGCCCGTCCCACGAACCCGTCAAAGTAACCCTGCGCGCCGGTCAAACTTTAACCGGCATAGACCCCGGCGACTGGTACGTTGACAATTGATATTTAAATTGATGGAGATAAGGAGACAGGCTGTGAGCACAATTAACCCTGAGATGGAGTCTCTGAAAACCCGGCTCAAAGCGATGTGGATGACCGGCGATTTCGGTGAAGTCGCAAAGCATATCGAAACCGGCGCGGAAGAGTTTATCGCGCGTCTCGCGCTCAAGCCGGGCACGCGCCTGCTCGACGTGGCTTGCGGCAGCGGTAATCTGGCGATACCGGCGGCGCGCGCGGGCGCAGTCGTCAAAGGCGTTGACATCGCCACAAATTTACTCGAACAGGCGCGCGCCCGCGCCGAATCCGAAAGCCTGACAATTCAGTTTGACGAGGGCGACGCGGAAAGCCTGCCGTATCCGGATGCCGCCTTTGATGTGGTGGTGAGCATGTTCGGGGCGATGTTCGCGCCGCGACCCGAACTGGTGTCGGCCGAACTGGTGCGGGTCTGCCGACCCGGCGGACGCATTGCCATGGCGAACTGGACGCCGGAAGGATTCATCGGGCAGATGTTCAAGATCACCGGCAAGCATGTGCCGCCGCCGCCCAACATGCCCTCGCCTCTCAAGTGGGGGGATGAGGAGACGGTGCGCGAACGGCTGCGCGACGCAGTAGCGAGCTTACAGTTGACGCGGAGGATGTGCCCGTTCGACTATCCGTTTCCGCCCGCCGATGTGGTCGAGTCCTTCCGCAAATATTACGGCCCGACGCAGCGCGCCTTCGATGCGCTCGATGCGGGCGGGCAGGCTGCGCTGCGAAACGAACTTGAGCGTCTATGGGCGGAGCATAATCAGGCGACAGACAACACGACGCGGGTCGAAGGCGAATACCTCGAAGTTATAGCCGCCAGAGACTAAACCAAAAGAGACTAAACCAAAATAGAGAATCAGCTCCTATGGTGATGAATTGGCCGGCGACGGATTTTGCCGGGTCAGGCGCGGCCTTCTTCAGTTGGAGACGGTTGCCCTACGCTTCCGTTCGTCGCTCCACGTTCATCACTTGCCTTCAATCCTGATCTCCACGTCGCGCCCGTCCGTCGCCTCGTTGCCGTGGTAGTCAGAGGCGTGGATGCGCAGGGTGTAGTCGCCCGCGGGCAACTCGGAAGTGTCCCAAGTTGAGCGCGCGGCCTGTCCGTGGCGGACGAAGTTGGTCGCCTCGTAGAGGAAGCGCGTGGACTTGCTGCCGTAGACGGTGATGCCGCTCTCGTCTGCGTAGGCCACTTTGACGGCGTCCATGTCGGGCGGCATGCGGTCGAATTCGAGCGTGATGCGCGGACGCTCGAAGCCGGGCGCGGGCGAACCGTCGGCGCGCAGCAACTGGTAGCCGAGTTTGTAGAGGCCGAGGCGACGGCGCGCCTGATTGCCGTCAACCTGATCGTAGGCGTCAACCACGATGCGCACCTGTCCGCCGACGAGCAAACGACCGTCGCGCCGCTCCGTGAGCCGCTGGCCGCCCGAAGCGTCGAAGATTTGCACGCCGTCGCGCTCGATCCGGGGCGCGACCTTGTCTGTGAAGCCGACGAGCGGGAGCGCGAGCGGGTTCAGTTCGGCGTTCGGCGCGCCGAAATTCATGTGGACGTGATACATGCGATTGATCGTGCCGAGCGCGTCGCCCGCGCGGAAGCGCGTGCCGCGCCGGATGCGGACGCGCGTGAGTTTCCCCTCGGCGTCGCGCTGCGGTGTGAAGCGCGCTTCGTCAATCAACTCGTCGCGCTCATTGCGCCCCGCGCGCAGGTGAACGTAAACCATGATCCCTATGCGCAAGCCTTCGTTGAGTTCGCCGTGCCCCCAGTTGGTCAGCGGACTCTCGACCTTTTCGTCCAGGACGGCGCGCACGGTCTGGCCGTAAGTGCCGAAGATGTCTATGCCGCTGTGCAGGTGATGGCGGCTGTCGGTGGTGTCGTAGCTGCCGCGCACCTCGCCGAGCGTCGCGGCCACCTCATGCCAACTTCCTTGCGGGTCGAGGGGCCACGGCAGCGACTTGATGCCGAGCGCGTCGGCCGACAGGCGCGGCAGCGCATCGCTTTCAGCAGCGACCTCCTGCGCGGAATCGCTTGCGGCATTTTCCGGCGTTGAGTTTGCGCCGTGCGTCGCGGCATCCTGCGCCGCCGTCAACTTGCGCACGAGATAGTTCGCGCTGTCGGCCACGTACAGCGCGCCGCTTTTATCAACCGCGATGCCCGCCGGTTGATTGAAGCGCGCGCGCCCTTGCCCGCCGCCCGAGGTTGCGCCCGCGCCCGTTCCCGCGACGAGGTGCGCCGTCAGTCGCCCGTCGGGCGCGAGTTGCCAGACGCGGTTGCGCTCGCGCTCCGTCACGTAGAGAAAATTGTCGTGCGTGAGAGCAAGCCCCACCGGCTCGAACGCGCCGTCGAACTGCGAGCCGTCGGCGGGCGCGGGGTTGAGCGTTGAGACCTGCCCGTCCTTCGAGAGTTTGCGCAGGCGACGGTTGCCCGTGTCCGCAATGAACAACTCGCCCTCCGCGTTTGCGACGAGGGCGCAGGGCGTGTCGAACAGAGCGCCCGCGCCCGCGCCGTCCGCGTAGCCGGGGCTGCCGCCGCCCGCGATTGTCGTCACCTGAGCGTCGGCCACGGTGATCAAGCGGATGCGGTCGTTGTAAGTGTCGGCGACGTAGACGCGCTCGCCGCGCGCGTCAACGGCGACGCCGACGGGCGCGTTGAATTGCGCCGAGTGCGCCGCGCCGTCGCG
>DATCWB010000475.1:0-7665 GCA_036566625.1 Pyrinomonadaceae bacterium | reverse complement strand
GGGGCGCATCGACGAGGTGAGGGTCTACGGCAGCGCGCTTGCGGCGAGCGATGTGGCGGAGTTGGCGGTGGCGTCAGGCAACATCCGGTGGCTGGTGACGGATCATCTGGGGACGCCGCGCATGGTGGTAGACCTGTCGGGTAAACTAGATAAGATTAAGCGGCATGATTATTTACCTTTCGGGGAGGAAGTCGGCGCCGGGATAGGCGGGAGAACGGCGGGGCAAGGTTATGTCGCTGATAACGTGCGGCAGAAGTTCACGGGCAGCGAGCGTGATGGGGAAACCGGGCTGGACTACATGAAAGCCCGTTACTACTCATCAGCGATAGGCCGCTTCACGAGCGCTGATTCGATGCCAATCAAGAAACGGCATCTACTCGATCCGCGTGACCTAAACCGCTATGCGTATGTTGCCAACAACCCGCTCAAGTATATTGACCCAGAAGGGCTTGAAAAGTTCGTTGTAATTGTCAGGGCATATATTCCTAGAGAGAGAGTGACGCATCCTCCTGGTATAGGAGCCACATTTAGGGGAGATTACAACGAGAAAGGAGAACGGGTCAGAGCGCGCACAGAGCAGCGAATACTTGTCGAGACCGACTCGAAGAAGCCGAACTCTAATAACATTCTTGACTATAATCAGAGCGTCGGACAGACAGTTAGATTCGCAAGGGGTCTCGGCAGCGTATTTGGCCCATCGGAAGGACAAGCTGACGGCAAATCGCTGCAAGCTAATCTTAATCGTGTTAACGACAATACTGTTAATGTTAATGCAAAAGGTAACGAGGCTGATCCACTCGTCGGATGGTATACAGGAAAACCGGCCCTTACTTTTAACTTAAATGTCACCGTACAGTCAGAAGGTGCAGATGGAAGAGCTACAGTAACCGTCTCAGGACAGCATGACGGCTACCCTGCCTTTGAGGTAGAAGTCATCCGACCGGAGTCAGGCGGAACCTCCACCTTAGTTTACAAACATGATCCCGATAAAACTGGTGACGGTCCGCAATCACTGTATGGTTCTGGCGAGTACAATCCTGAAAATGTCCGCACAGTTATAGACCCTAAAAAACGGAGGCAACCATAATGCTTCCTTCAACAAATCGCTTAACGCAGTATCGCTGGAAGCCACTCCTCACGGCGGCTGTAATCTGCTTCGGCACTTCTGCATTAGTGGCTGGTGCTGAGGTCGTCTTCAACAGAAACTTTGGCGCAAGCGATATACTGCCTTTCCTCATCTGGACTCTACCCTTTGCCGGAGTCATTGCGCTGACTAAAGGGAAGTTGGCAGACGCATCTCGTCGGCTTCCCATTTTGCTTAGGTACGCTGTGGCTGTCGCCGTCGGCATTGCTGCTGGCGTGCTATGGACATACATCGTTGCCTTCTTTTTGGGCGCGTGGTTCGGCGCGTTCAGTTTTCTGGTGCTGCCATGTTGGATAGCAGGCGGGGCGAGCGGCATGATTCTAGGTATCGGTGGCTACAAAAGCATGAAGCAATCTATGCTTGTCGAATTAGTTTTCATTACCGCAATATGTCTGAGTGCTGTAATAGCACCTAAATACTTGTTTGATTTCTTGACAGAAAATCAAAGATTAGAGGTTGTATCCATCAGTTGGCAGCCTGATCCAGAGCCGCTTAATGTCCGAGAAGGCTCTGAGCGCGGGCTGCCTGACAACTTTAAATTGGCTGACGAAGACCTATCTAAACTAAAGTCTTTGGGCCTTACAGGACAAGTGGCGTTTGATGGTAGTTCTGGTTTCATCGGGCAGGGTAAGCACGCTCGCACTCTCATTGTTATGCAGCGTCAGCTAAAAGGGACAGTAGAACTACCCCAACCGGATGGAGTCGAAGTAATTTACATTCAAGGTGAAGATGGATGGAAGATGTATCCGTCCGATGCGCCAACCTTACAAAGAACCATTCGTCTCTGGGCTGATGAGCGAGACCCAGCACGGGCTACGTTATACTCCATTGAGCGTGCCGACGGCAGCCGACAAGTCGGAACTCTTTTCACTTGGTAACGCTTTCCTCTTACCTTGCTCATCACCGCAGGTAAGAGCTATTCGGAGAGTCGGCAGCGATCATGCGGGATGATGAGCCGGGCATCGCGGCGGCTGGAAAGCACGGCTCAACCAGTGGACGCACGTGGCGGTGGTCTACGACGGGGCGTGGGTGAAGACTTACGCTAACAACGTGCTGGTGCACACGCAGGCGGCGACGGGTGCGATAGGCGACACTCTGCCGGGGCTGAATGAGTTCCGTGCAGGAGGCAGGCAGGCCGTGGGGCAGCACTTCCAGGGGCGCATCGACGAGGTGAGGGTCTACCGTAGCGCGCTTGCGGCGAGCGAGGTGGCCGAGTTGGCGGTGGCGTCAGGCAACATCCGGTGGCTAGTGACGGATCATCTGGGGACGCCGCGCATGGTGGTAGACCTGTCGGGTAAACTGGATAAGATTAAGCGGCATGATTATTTACCTTTCGGGGAGGAACTGATTGCCGGACAGGGCGGACGGACGACGGGGCAAGGCTATGCGGGGGATAATGTCAGGCAACAGTTCACCGGATATGAGAGGGATGATGAGACAGGATTTGGTGCTGCGCCGATGCCACTTCATAGTCGTCATCGACGGCACTCAGGATGCCGACTACCAACTCGATGACCTTGGCAACGCCGTCCGCAAAATTCGAGTTGACCTCGGCATTCCTATCACTTCGACAATAAGATTGAAATATACTCACGAAAGTCGGGACGCAAAGGTAAGTACTGCGCAGTCGCGGACATAGATTATGCGAGCGTCGACGGGCACGGAAGCAAACCAGGCAAACTTCTGTACATCAAGGCCGCGTTATATGGTGATGAGCCGCCCGACATCTTCAACTACGCTCAACAGCATGAAGCATTTCCACACGAAGGCACGCTCGACCAGTTCTACGATAAATCACAATTCGAAAGCTACCGTATGCTCGGCAGACACGTCATCCGCACGCTCTAGTGCGATGATCGTCACGGCCACCATACCGCGCCACCCGAACGCAACACACCACAAAAGGGAAGCGAGAACGCCGACGAACAACTGCCAAGTCCACAGATCGCCCCAGAAGGACTTACGCAACTTGCAAACCGCCTTGCGACTTACTTGAGTCACAACGATGGCAAGAGTCGAGATGAAAAAGCATCTGAGTCTTAGCCAGCTCGATAGTAAAAACCGTTAACTTGTGACATGACCAACCTGCGGAATTGATTGCCGCATGAGCGCTTTTTTAAAGCTAAACAAAACGGTTTTGTTGCAAAGATTACTTTGGGAGGTGAAGATCGTCAGATCAATTCCACTATGGGTCGAGCGGTTGAATGCATGGCTCCGGAACTTCCGCCGCAGAGCCTGTTCGGAATCGCTGCGTAGCCGAAGAGTCTGCGAAGCCTTCGTGTCTCAACTCAATTCTTGCAACACAACCCACAGTTTGAGAGAACGTGAGGTAGGTATAATAGCTGAAGGGCTATTTTTACAACACAACCTGGGTAACCGCCTGCGTCTCGAACTCTGCTGGCTGTAATCAGTGATTAATTATCATCTTTGTCTCTGGTTTCATCGATCTGCGAGCCATCGTTGGCGATGCTCTTGAGACCGGTCACGCGGTTATTTTCAACAACAATTTTCAGTCTTAACTCAGGTCTTCCTTCATAGGTGAAGAGACCCGCACCCAGA
The DNA here is from genome assembly GCA_036566625.1 of Pyrinomonadaceae bacterium. Taxonomy (GTDB): domain Bacteria; phylum Acidobacteriota; class Blastocatellia; order Pyrinomonadales; family Pyrinomonadaceae; genus JAIVJZ01. Next base: position 3,962 of record DATCWB010000475.1, on the reverse strand, counting down.
GGAATCAACGCTAATTTCGCGCCGCCCGCGCGCTGTGAGAAAAGCTTCCCGTTTTCGAAGGTGATTTTTCTCTGTCCGTATTCTCCGCGATAAGTTCCGGCGTATGAACGCATCAGAGATTCGTCAATCCTGACCGGATTCAAGTTAGCCCGCAAGGCGGTTATCTGCCAATCGTATAAAAATTTCGCGTCCGGCGAGTTGGCCCGGGCGGTCAATTTCTCCAGCGCTTTGATCTGCGCGGCGAGCAGAGCGTCATTGGGAGAGGTTTCTATGTCGGGCTTGATGCCCGTTCCTTCCCAATTCGATTTGGTGACCGTGCTGATTGTTTTTCCGTTCGGTACTTTCAACAGAAACCTGTCATTAATAATCTGGTAAGCGACCGTATGCGCTCCGCCGCCCGTGGTTTCGCCGACGATGGTTGCTCTTCGATGATTTTTCAGGTTGTAGACGAAGTGCTCTCCGGCGGAAAAAGTTCTGTAGGCAGTTAAAATATATACGTCAATGTCGGGGCGTCTTCTTCCGGGAACGTAGGGAAGCGTCCATTCCTGAGTTAGAAGCTGCTTTTCGCCGTCGCGCTGATAAAAATCGGATAAATGGACGGGGGTTGAATCGAATAAATAGCTTGTTAAAAGCTGGACCATTGAGGGATCGCCGCCCCCGCTTTGACGTAGATCGATGATGAGCGCGTCCGCATTGCTTAAAAAATTCATTGCATTGGCGGCTGTCTCGCCGCCGTATTTCACGTCGTAAAATCTCGTCAGCTTGAGATAACCGATGTTGCCCTCCAGGAGTTTCACTTCCTCAAAACCGAAATTGTTTTTTCGCCCTCTCTCCAATTCCTTGTTAGTAGTTTCGACGGTCTCCTTGCGGGATGCTGCTTTTTTAGTTTCAATGACCAACTCCGGGCCGAACAATACTTCCAAATGTTTGTCGCGGCTGACGGCGAACAAATCCTCGGTTAATCGGTTGGCGAAAATTTTCGGATCACTGATTGATTTATAAACGCCGTCAGCGAGATTTTTCGAGAGCAGCGCCGCCATTTTACCGGCGACATCCGGGTGAACGTAAAAATCGACAAGGCGTTTGCCGACCGCGTGGATGACCTGTTTTTTTTCGGTTTCACTGATTAGATTCCCTTGTGTTTGTGCCGCAGCCGTCGAAGCGAACAATAAACACAACGCCAATGAAAATAAGAATAATGTTTGTCTCATAATTTCAAATTCGTCCTGATGAGGATAAGGCTTACCCCGCATCGTCTTCACCTCGCTACTTTTGTCGCTAAATTAAAACGTATTGAGGTTTTGAAATAGAACGAGATTTGCCCGCCCCCGACATTGTGCGGAAGCTCGGGGAGGATAAATGAAGCGGGGAGAGTTTCGCGCGGCTGCGGGCGGGTCTAAATTTTCCTGTACGACTTCGGCAGCAGCCCTGTCGTCTCTTTGAAGACCCTGGTGAAGTGGCTCTGGTCGGCGAAGCCGCAATCGTGCGCGACCTCGGTCAGCGAGCGGTCGGATCGCCTGATCATGGCGAGCGCCTTTTCGACCCGCAGGCGGCGGACGTATTCCCCGAGCGTGCAGGAGAAATACTTCGGGAATCGCTTCGAGATGGTGGTCGGGTGTACGCCGGCCTCCCTCGAGAGTTCGAGGAGAGAAAGGTTTTCGTCCCACCTGTCGTTGATGACCTCCGCCACACGCGCGACCCACGAAGGGACGGCTGTAGAGCCTCCCTCCCTGTCACCCTCGAAGAGGAGGCTTAACAGCAACGAGTGAATTTCAAGGTTAGCGTTCTCACCCTTGTCGAGCGCAGCCTTATAAATTCGCAGCATCGTAAATTTCGCACTCGGGCCCGTCGCCAGCCTCGCGTCGATGTCTGCGTCCAACAGGTGATACCGCGAAAAGAAAGCCTCGTCCATCTCGACGTTAAAGTTTTTCGACGGGTAAACCACGTTCACGTTCTGGTGCGATTCGCCGGAGTGGTAGAAGAGCAGTTGCCCCGGCAGGCAGTCGGTGACGGCCTGTTTGCGGCGCTCCACGTTGCCCCCTTGGAGGATGAAACTGAAATGGGGGTTCCGGTGGGAGTGCCAGTCGTTACTGGAACTGTGAGGCTCCGCCCGGAGCGATTCCTCGTAACTGGCTAAAGAGTACCAGACGGAGTCGGCCTCCCATGTCCTGACATCCGAACCGAGAAATTTTCCGGCATCCAACTCCTGCATGCACATTCCCCTCAGCGCCTTTGAAGACTGATCCATACGAAGTGTTATTTCAGAGTCAATAACTTCCCGCCCGCAATCCGACTGTCTACGCGAGGACGCGCCGCCGCCCGGGCGACGCTTGCTGATCACACATAAAACAGACGAGCGGTGGAAACGTTACAAGAAAGTTATCTGTGGAGGCGGCGACCATGGTGGGTAGTGTTGCGAGAAATACTTTGAGGCGAGAAAGGTCGTTTAACGAATTCCGTTAAGCAGCGACACCGAAAAGGCTCGCGACGAACTTTGCCTGTTCCCGCACATCACTTCCTGCCAATCTTTTAACCATGGTAGAACACCTGCGAATTCAGATCGCCGGTAGCTGCCATCGGTTGTCCCTCATGCTGTTCAGTTTCTTTGCTTCGCGATGCCGTTCTCCGTATGCATGTGCATGGGCAGTCCCGATGGTGAGCAAGCCGGACTGTAACTGCGTTCCATCCAACGCCGCTGCTCACCTGCGCCGGGCGAGAATCATTCAAGCATCGACGCGAGGAAGTTACTTCAAAGCCATGCTATCGAGCGTCAGGTGCGACAGCTTGTTAGTGCTCATTTGGGATTCTCAGACTTCTGTTTGAGTCGTTCATTCATCTTCCTAGCCTGCTCGATGAAGTAGGAACGGTTAGGATGGTCGAACTCAGTCGCCAAGGCGACAGCTCTGTCTGATGCGCGGGCGGCGTCCTTCCACATTCCGGCTTTCGCATAACCGTCCGCGAGGCTGTCATAGGCATTGGCGGAATTCGGGTTGGCCTCCACGTTACGCTTGAACAATGCAATAGCATCCTGAGTCTTCCCCCCGGATAGCGCGGCATACCCCAGACTGTTGATTACGTCCTCCGGGATGGCGAGGGGCCAGCCGACCGTTTTCGACACGTCCTGAAAATGTTGTTGCGCGAACGTAAAGCCTTTTTCCAGCTTGTCATTATGAAACCTGTATCCCGCATAGAGGTGGCGCAAGGCATCGACCTGCGCGAGCAGGGGAATGCTCATGTGCGTTTCTTCCGGGAATGCCTGGCTGTGCCAACGGAATCCCTGCGGGGATTTCGTCTTGAGCATCTCGACCAGTCGCTCATAGTCGGCCAGGGCGCGCCCCGAATCATCCGAGCGCGCGACGTACAGGAACGTCGGCAGGCTGCGGGTCGCTTCGAAGGACTTCTCCAGTGACCGTTGCGGCAGGTTGTCGTCCCAGTCGAGGCTCGGGCTGAGCGCAATGTACGCTTTAAAAAGTGACGGCTCGGAGGTCAGACAGTACAAGGCAAACTGCCCCCCGGCAGAATGCCCGGAGAGCACTCGGAACCCGTCCGTGCGATAAGTCCGGTCAATGGTCGGCATCAGCTCGGCGGACAGGAAGCGTTTGAAGTTGTTCGCGCCGCCTCCGCCGATCCACATGCTGGGCCAGTCCGTTTGCGTGAAATCCCTGACACGCACGGTGCTGGCGACCGCGACCACGATCATTTCCGGTATTTCTCCGTGCGCGGCAAGGTAGCCGACGGAACCCGCCGTGTGGCGGAAATGCTGCATGCCGTCGAGTACGTAAAGCACCGGGTAGCGTCGATCCTTCGCCCACCCGTAGCTGTCAGGCAGATAGACCTGATAGTTCCGGTCTTCGTTAAGTACGACGGAACGGATGCGCGCCGTTTGACCGATAACGACCGGCTCATTCGCACTGGCAGTTCCGCAGCACAGCATCAATAGCAATAGCGCAAATAGACGACAG
>DATCWB010000474.1:0-12741 GCA_036566625.1 Pyrinomonadaceae bacterium | reverse complement strand
GATCTCAATGGCGCGCTTTTTATCTACCTTCCACAGTCTGCGGCGCAGGTGCTCAGCCAGGAAAGCCGGCACATTAGAGACTGTGGTGCGCCCGGAGGCAATGCGAAGTTCTGTAAGTAGCACCTCTTTAACTTCTTTCCATTGTTCGATTGACGCAGAATTTTTGCCGATTATTTCTCTTTCGAGTTCACGGAACAGCCCGGCCAGCGCAGCATCATCATCAATAAATTTTCGATCTAGTCTTAGATCAGTCTTACCATCATCGCAAGTAGTTTGAAAATCAATAGTTTGACTATTACCACCACTCCCCGATTTTTGGGTATTCCCACTACCCGTATTTTGGCTAGTGGTGTCCGGTGGTGACTGGTGGGGAGTGGTGGTGACTGGTGGTAATACCTCTTCCGGTAAGAATACTTCATATTCCGAACCTTCAGTACTGCCAAGTTCCCAAGCGCGCACGATCAAGCCTTTGGCCATCAAGTAGCGCAAGTGGCTGTCGACGGTCTTGAGATTACGTATGTCCGTCCAATCTATAAAGTCACGCCGACTGGCCCGTACCTTGCGCCGGGGAACTACCGCGCCACGTGACCTCAGATACAGGGCGTTATAAACTTTGAAGGTCGAGCCGGGGAAGAGGCCGGCGGGCATCGCGTCACGTTCTAAGCTATTCGCACGGCGGTTGAAGTCCTTCTCAGGAGCGTGTGGCTTTAAGACCGGCTGAGGCAGGTGGGGAGTGGTGGGGAGTGGTGGGGAGTGGTGGTTAGTCGTCGCTGTTTCTTTCGGTTCATCGTGTGAACCTTGTAAGAGAAAGTCTAAGGCTCTAAGGGCAGGAGCTTTACCTTCCGGCGCGATGCGATCAAGCGCTTCGTTCGCCCGCTCCGCTGCTGTTGACGACTTTGGTTTGTTCTGTGGCATTGACGACCTCTTTAGCGAGACGGCTGTAATCAAGGTATCCGCTGGAACGCTGGTAATCGAGCATTGGACGCCCGCGAGACATGGCAACCGATATATCCGTATTCAGGTTGATTTTGGCGTCGAGTAAGTGATTGCCGAATTGCTCCTCCAGCCTTTGCCGAAGGCTTTCATGTTCTTTGACACCTTGACGGAAAAAGGTTTGGAGCGCGAGCACGTTCCATCTTTTCGAGAAAGCCTGGCTCAAGCCCGTCATCATTTCCAGCAGTTCCAAGGCTTCTTTGAGCGCAAGAGAGGCCGAGATAGGCACGACGACGTGATCAGCGGCCATCAGCGCGTTAACGGTCAGGAGTCCGAGATTCGGCGGGCAGTCAATCACGGCGTATTCATAGTCGAGCCCTTGAAGCGACTGCGCCAGCTTCTCCTCACGCCGGTACACGTTTCTCAGTTCGACTTCGCCCATCGCCAGCTCGCGATTGGCCGGGAGTAGGGAAGCCTGATCTCGGAGCGCGCGGATCGCGTCCGTGACTTCTACGCGCCCGAACAGCACGTCGTAGATGGTTGGTGAAATCAGGTTGGCGTCAAGGGCGAACGCTTGCGCACAGTGACCTTGCGGGTCGAAGTCGACGAGAAGAGTTTTATGCTTCAAGCCGAGAAATGCCGCGAGATTAACCGATGTTGCGGTCTTGCCGACGCCGCCCTTCTGATTGGCTATGGCTATCGTCTTCATATTTTCCGGCTCTCTTGTCGAGGGAACTATGCAGCCTTCCGACTCTGCGCTTTAAGTGCTTCAACTTCCATGCGACTGACGAGTTTCACCCGCTTATCAAGCAGGTCTGCGTAGTAATTCAGCACGCCGTCTTTGATGAGTCGAGACATCGTGCTTGGGCTGATGTGGAGTAACTTGATCGCCTCGCGCGTCGTGATTAAGTCTGTTGGTCTGGTCGTGTCCATGTGGGGAAATTAATTTAAATGCTTCCATTTGTCAACGGAAAAGCATAGATTGATACAACTTAATATAGATTGTTATAACCAAAAGTGAAAGGCGATAAAATTGCGGGCGAGCATGATATGAGAATACACAGTTAAGGGACATTACACGGGTAGCGTTGCAAAAACCTGCCGCTTACACAAGATATTGAGACAGCCGCATACTTTTCAGCTCAACCAATTGTGGCTAAAATATTTATTGCAACACTACCGAGAGTCGTTGGCTCATCGGTTCTCCGACCGGACAGGCCGCAAGGCCAGTGACACGAGCCGCGTTACACGACGGACGCAGCCCACGTAGCCACGATGTAGCGCAAGGTAGTGTTACGAAAAATATTTTAGAGCGCGGAAAATTACAGGGAAGATAGTTGGAAAGCTATTTTTGCCACACTGCTGGTTGGCGACGCGACCACGACCGACGAGACTTTAATCTTGCCGGCCACACGCGACCGGCATCACCCTTCTGGCACAACTCTTTCAAGCGACATTCTCGGAGTGCGTGATGTGCTCTTGAATCGAGGGTGCGAAGGCGTGCGTGACGGCCAAATTTTCGGCCTCGATCAAATCCGAAACAACGAAGACGGCGTGGCGGGCGGTCTCGAAGCACGAGACTTGATATTGTCCGCCGTGTGAACATGCCGCGATCTGTCGCCGCGTGTCGTCCGGCGTGGCGACCTGCCCGGCGCGCGCCGCTGTTTCGTCCTGCACCTGCTCGGCGACAAGGAGGGAAACGACACGCCCGCGATGTTTGATCACCACATGGGCGAAGCGTTGGCCCTGGAACACGCAGGAGTGCGATTCTATAAATTCAAACTGTCCCTTCGAATCTTCACTCCGGGTTTTGATGACGCTCGCCAGATTAATAAACGCGGGGTTGTATTTGCGCCCCGCCTCTTCCAGGTCAATCGGGTCTTCCGCAAGGTTGAACTTGATGGCGCAATCCCGGTGATCTCCGACGGCAGCTTCGCCCAACTGGAATCTGACATTACTCACGCCCGGCGACCTTTGATGCAGTGGCGACGGATCGCTCCCCGCGACTTTTCCCTTCGCTGCGGTGTGCGCCTGTCCCCCGGTCGCGGCGACATCGGCGGGCGCTGGTTGTGGGCTCCGGCGTTGTTGCAGCGCGAAGAGACCGATCCCGACGGCGAGGAGGAGCGAGGCCGCGATGGCGGCAGGCCACCCGCCGATGCGCCCGAACAAGGCGGGCTGTGCTTCCGCCTGGCCGAGAGCCTTCGAGCGCAAGTCTGCGCGCAGTCGTGCCTCGAATTCCGGACGCACGCTGAACGCAGAGTCGCCATAGAAGGCGGCACGCACCCGCGCGCGCAGCTCGCGCCGAGCGGCGAGTTCGCGACGGCAGACGGTGCAACCTTCGAGGTGCTGAAGCACTTCATGGTTGGTCTCATCCGGCAACTCGTCGCCGAGGTACGAATCGGCTATGTCATCAAAATCACTGCACTCCATTAGACTTTCTTTCTCCTCGCTCATCCTGAAAAAGCAACGCCTGACCGCTCGTCGCGCCGCCGACCGTGCGCCCGATGCCGTGCGCGGACGCGCACGCCGCCAGTTCCGCGCGAAGTAATTTTCGCCCTCGGTAAAGGCGCGACATGACCGTGCCGATGGGGGCGCGGATGGCTTCGGAAATTTCTTTGTACGTCATGTCCTCCACGTCCGAGAGGATGACGACCTCCTGGAACTGTAGGGGCAGATCGCGCAAGGCCTTGAGGATGTCTTCGTCCGTGATGCCCTGCGGCGTGGGCGCTGTGGAGGCCGCAGTCGAACTGATCCGTTCTTCGCTGTCGCCGATCAATCGGAGCTTGATCCCGGCGCGCAGACGTTTGCTGTTCAGGTGGTACATGATCGTAACGAGCCACGCGCGGCAGTTCGTGCCCTGCTGATAGCGGTGAAATGATTGGAGCGCCTCCGTGAAGGTCTCCTGCACGAGGTCTTCGGCCTCTGTGCGGTTGCGAGTGATCGACATCGCGATACGGAACAAGTAATCGAGGTAAGGCATCGCTTCACCCTCGAATGCCCTCCACTGATCCTCGCGCTCTGGCTGGCGTGTGAACCTGAACATAAAACTCAACGGAATCCAGCGTTCAACTCGAAATGCCGGGGTCACCTCCCGCACATGGTTTATACCCGCGCGCCTCTGACTTATTCCCTGAACCATCTTTGTTTTTGCGCGCCCCTCTTTTGCCCCATTTCTTGCGGGGCTTAGACGATTGCACGTCCCGTCTTGCTGACGGCGCGGGAGATGATTCACGGCGGCGGGAACAAAAGAGGGCTGACCTTGTATCACTGTAGCGGTAACGCGCAAAAGATCAAGGCGCAACGCGTCGGAGCGCACGAGTATCACGTTCGCCGCAGCGGTGAATTTGAAGTTTTGACCTTTCTCAAATACCCGCTCGTAGAGACCGGCTTTTTGTTTAAGCGCGCTCCGCGCAGACTCGCGGCGCACGGTTTGTCATGTTGAAGGAAGAAGGGAAGCGAGGAACCATTTGAAGACACGGGTGTTGACTCTAATCTTTCTGATGGGGGCATGATTATGAACGGCTGTTCGGCGGGCGGCGAACGGAGATCACCTTGGCGATGCTGCCTGCGAGCCTGAATCGTGCGGCGCAAGTTCCGGGGCGAAAGTCGGTGTCGTCGTCAGCAGGCCATCTTGCCACACCGGATTTTCAACCGGCGCGACAAGATGGCTCGCTCATGTCGTTGCTCTCCGAAAGTTAACTTTGCTTGTTGAACTTCAGCGAAACGGAGTTCATGCAATAGCGCAGGCCGGTAGGCTTTGGGCCGTCGTCGAAGACGTGGCCGAGGTGCGCGCCGCAACGGCTGCACAACACTTCGGTGCGCCTGATACCGAACATGCTGTCAACCTCTTCGGTCACGTTCGCCGCCGCAATCGGTTGGAAGAAACTCGGCCAGCCCGTGCCCGATTCGAACTTCGCTTTAGAGTTGAACAGGGTGAGGTTGCAGGCGGCGCAATGATAGGTGCCGGATTCGTGTTGGTCGTTGTACTCGCCGGTGAAGGCGCGCTCCGTCCCCTTATCGCGCATCACGCGATATTGTTCGGCGGTGAGCAGCGCGCGCCACTCCGCTTCCGTCTTCACGATCTTCTCGCCCCTGTAAGCTCCCTGCGAAGCGTCCGCGCCTTGCTTTTCGCTTTCGGCCAGCAGCGTCTTGATGATTTTCTCCTGCGCATCATACGCGCCTTCGCCGATGTGCGTATAGCGGATGCGTCCCTGTTTATCGAGGATAACGACGGTCGGCCAAGCCTCGACGCCGTAGGCGCGCCACGTCACGTAGTCGTTGTCCATCACGACCGGGTACTTGATGCCGAGCGTGCGCACTTGCCCGCGCACCGTCTCGACCTGCTTCTCGCTGTCGAACTCCGGCGTCTGCACGCCGACGATGGTCAGCCCGCGCTCGCGGTAACTCGCGTCGAAACGTTTGAGCGTGGGCAGCGTGTTGCGGCAGTTGTAACAGCCGAACGTCCAGAAATCGACGAGGACGACGCGCCCGCGCAGACCTTCGAGTGTGAGGGGAGCGGAGTTGATCCACGGTACATTCTCGACAAAGGCCGGGGCCTGACGCGCGCTTTTGGCCGAGATGAATACGTCGCGGGTGTCGGCGGGCACGTCCGCGCCGGCCGTGGCCCCGGATTCGGAGGCGTCAATATTTTCAAAGTTCGCGCGCGCGGCTGAACGTGTGGAGTTGCGGGTCAGCGTGCGCCCGACGACGGTAAAAACAACGGCGGAGACGATGATGACGCTCAGCGCGATTAAAGTGTTACGGCTCATGTTGTAGTTCCTCTTCGATCCTGAATGATTCCGGCTTGAGGGCGCGCTCGGTCAAGTCCGTCCGGCGATACGCGCCGCCCTCGCAATAATTTGGTCGCCATCAGGTTAATACCGAAAACCGCACGGTTTATTCCCGCCGAAATTGCCGGGAATAAAAATTGCGGCCGCGAGTATTAACTTGCCGAAGAAATGAGGAAAACCGGGGTTCCGGGAGACCGCAAGCGGCTACGCCTCGCCGCTTCGGTCAATTACTGCATCAAACATTACAAGCGCATCGGCCTAGTCACTTAAACCGGCGAGCGTCCCGGCGATATTCGAGCCGGGCGCGGCTGCGACGGGTACTCGAAGCATTAAAGCCCGCAAGTGGCATATCTAAGGGCGCGCAGGGCACACGCGGCATAAGGAGGAGGGTCGGAAACACATGTCACAATCCACACTCACTCCGGCGCGCGTACAGACTACACGGCGGCGGATGTTCCGCTCGCCGCGCTCATAAAGTTCATCCAACGGCGTGCGGCAAGCACGCGCATTGCTCTCGAAAGGTAGTGTTATATGTCCCGTTATTTTTCACGCATTCTGGCGATCTTCCTGCTCGGCTCGACAATGGCTTGCAACACGGCCACGGCCGCCGACGAGAGCGCCGTCGCGCTCCCCGACCCGACCTTGGACGCGCCGCTCGCGGCGTCTCAGGGCGAACGCACGGCCGTCTTTGCGGGCGGCTGCTTCTGGGGCGTTGAGGCCGTCTTCGAGCACGTCAAGGGCGTCAACAGCGTCGTCTCGGGCTATTCGGGCGGAACCGCCAAGACGGCCAACTATGATCTGGTCAGCGCCGGTCGCACCGGGCACGCAGAGGCGGTGCGCATCACTTACGACCCGTCGCAGATCACGTATGGACGCCTGCTCAAGATTTTCTTTTCCGTCGCGCACGACCCGACGCAACTCAACCGTCAGGGGCCTGACACCGGCAAGCATTACCGCTCCGCCGTCTTCTACGCCGACGCGGAACAAAAGCGCATCGTCGAAGGCTACATCAATCAACTGAACGGGGCGAAAGTCTTCCCCGGCCCTATCGTCACACAGATCGTCGCGCTCGATGCTTTTCATCAGGCCGAGGCATACCATCAGGATTACGCCGTGCATCATCCTGACCAGCCATACATCAAGCACCACGATCTGCCGAAGGTGGAAAACCTGCGCAAGCAATTTCCCGAGCTATACGTGACGAAATAGTTAAACGTCATTCTCTCATCGCAAAAGGTCAAGCGGGCGGGTTCAACGCCCGCTCGATCAACTTTCCTTCTCGTCGCGCCTCAGCCCACGTGAGGGGTAGCCGCCTGATGTCGCCGCTTTGTTCGGCTGCGATCAGATGGTCGAACGCTTCGAGGATGATTCGCCGCTGAAGCTCGCGGTGGAACGGCACGCCGAAGTGGTGTCCCATCATGAAAGGGACGAACACGGCGCGGGGCGGCTTGATGTGATGCGTCACGTCGAGCGCGACGCTGATGGAAACTGTCGGGATGCCTCTCCGTTCGATGGCGCGCTGCACGAGCGCGATGCTCTGGTGGCAGATCGGTCAAGCGGGCGCGAGCAAGACGGCGTCCGCGCCCTCCGCGACGACCGCTCCGGCGATCTCTTCAGCCAGCGTCGCTTCCAACCTCTCCGCGTCCATGTTGTAGCCGATGAACGAGAAGAAGTCGGTCGTCAGTCCTCCGACGACGCCTTCGCGTGCAAACTCCTGCAAACGCTCGATAGGGAAGATGACGTTCAGATCGCTGAGCGCGCCCGTGGTCGGGTATTTGAGTTGATGAATCTCCAACTCGTCCGGCCTCGAACGGGAAGGCACGCGCCGGAAAGTGTAATCGCCGACCGGATGGACGGTGTCGAAGGGCAGCGTGCCTGTGGGTTGAACGCCCGCCGTGCTGACGAAAGAGAGGCGTGATGCGGACAAAGGTTCAAGCAGGCGCGCGAGCGGCACGAAGTCTTCCTTGTGGATCATCGAACCGGGGTAACGCTCGTTGACCGTCTGCCACAGGCCGGGGCGCAACTGCGCCGACGCATCGTCAAAGTTGTCCGTCATGTATCCATTCCCCCGAACGCTTGACGAGGTAGAAGTGCAGTTGGAAAAAGAGGTGTGCGAGCGTGGCGGGGTCTTTGTCCTGCACGGTTCCCATTATGAACTCGCGGTCTGTCACCGGCACGTCGAGCAGGAGTTTGAGGGCTTCGATCCAAGCCTTGTCGATCTCCCTGCGCCCCGCCGCTTCGTCGCCGTCGCCCAGATGCAGACGCACGTAGCGGACGAGCTTCTCGGAGTCGCCCCCGGCAACCGCTTCTTTCAGGTATCCAAGAGACATTTGTTGATCCGCCCCGACATTAATCTCACGCGTCCCGCTCATCTCAGGCCGCGATGTCATCTGCGCCCTTCCGGCAGACGGCGTACTGATACCACGTGTCGTGCCGGTATTCGACGCTCTCCCAGGGTTGTGATTCGACGAGCGAGCGGAACCCGGCGGCTGGTAGGACGACCACCCGGCGCGGCTCGCGGTAAGAGCCGGGCGTCTCACGGCAGTAGCCTAATAATCGCGCCGTCAGCCACATCGCGTGCAGCGGGAGGGCTGCGCGCACTACCGAGCGCGGCTCCGCGATGAAACAACATCCGCCGTGCCGTAATATGCGAAACATTTCATAGAGCGCGCGTTCTCGCTCCGGCAGGATCGTGAAGAGCCGCGAGGCGACCACTGCATCGAAAGCAGCGGGCGACCACCTGAGCGCAAGCACGTCGGCCTGCTCGAAGCGACAGTTGTCGAGTCCGCGCTCGCTGGCGCGCACGCGCGCGCGGCGTAGTTGCTGTTCGGCGCGGTCGATGCCGACGACTTGTAATTGCGCGAAATGTCCGGCCAGGCGGCAGGAGTAGAATCCCGGCCCGCAGCCGATTTCCAGCAGGCGCGTCTTTGCCGGCGGCGACGTGTCAGGCCAGAGGGCGGCGGCGATACGCTCCGTATCGTCGCGGAAGAGGTGCTCGCGGCAGAATGCATAGAGCCAGTGGAATCGCTCGAAGAGACTCTCCGGCTCGTCTCTGCTCAAACCGCACGTTGATTCGAATGGTGTTGCCATAAGCGCGGCCGCTTGCCTCCCGGTAGTTTGCCCGCTGTTTCAGGCTTCGATGTTGACAGTGATCTTGTGATAGCCGGTCGAGCCTTCCGGCACGATACCGCGCTCGTCCGGCGTTTGCAGCGCGCCCGCGCCGTCCGTCGCCCGTACCGCCAGCTTATACTCGCCCGGCGCGTTCGGGTGCCAGTCGTAACTCCACAGCGACCACGCCGAGGGCGACTGCGCGTGCTCGACGTTGGCCTCCCGCCACGTGCGCCCGTCGTCGGGGCTGATCTCGACGCGCGCGATGCCCCGGTCGCCGCCGTGCGCCACGCCTCTTAAAGTGACCACCGCTGTCGCCAACGCCGTCAGCTTGAACTTCTGCCTGTCGTCCGGTTGGTCGAAACGCGAACTGGTCGGGACGACGAAGTTCGGCCCCCAGCCCTGCTGCTCGTAAAAGCCTTTAGCATCCCGCTCGACGAGTTCGATACGCGTCACCCACTTGACGTTCTTCTCGCCGTAGAGGCCGGGAACGATGACGCGCACCGGGTAGCCGTGGTTGAAGGGCAGAGGTTGGCCGTTCATCTCGAAGGCGACGAGCGTCGTCGGGTTCAGAGCCTTCTCGAACGCGACCGTATCCGTGTAGTTGTCAGCGCCGTGCAGGATAACTTCCAGCACGTTCCCCTTCGGCCTGGCCGCCTCGATCAAACTTCCGAGCGGTACGCCCTTCCACGCGGCGTTGCTCATCAACCCGCCGCCCGTCTGGTTGCTGATGCAACGCAGCGTCGTCTCCTGCGTCGTCGCGGCCATCGCCGTCAAAGCCTCGTAACTGAAACTCTGCGGACTCTCGACCATGCCCGTCACTTCGAGCCGCCACAGCGGACGCTCGACGCGCGGGTCGATGACATTCTTGCTGACGACGTAGAAACGTTCGTTCGGGGTGATGGCCTGCACGTCCGCACCCTTGTACTGCGTGCCGTCATAGCTGAAGGTGGCGAGGCCATAAAGCCGTCGCATCACAACGCCCAGCGCGACGGCGACGACTACTCCCACCCCGGCGACCAGGACGGCGCGGCGTGCGTTCGGTTGCCACGCAGGAGCCGCGATGTCGTGCGGCGCGGGACTCGCCATGACACCGTAAGTCACGATCAGAGTTGCCCCGAAGACGACGTAGGAGAACAACAATCCGAGAGCGGTGATGAAGGTCGCCTGTCCCGGCGGACGCCCCGCGTAATGCGTGCCGAGGACAGGCCAGAGCAGGGCGATGGACGCGAGCCAGAGTGTCCCTACAAACAGCCCGACGAACAACAGTCCGCGCCGGTTAACGCTCAAGCGTCCCGTCCCTCCCGGCAGTCGCGCACGCTCCGTCTGAGTCGCATACCACAGGCCGCCGAGCAGGCCGACCACGAGTTGACCGGCAATAACGGAGCCGACGCCTATTTGCTTAAGTTCGTTGTAACCGCCGGCGAGGTCGAGCAGGTAAAGAAACGTGTTGACGGGGAGGAGCGGCGCGATCCGGTCGCCGACGAGTTCGGGCGCGGTGGCGACGCCAGCGAGCAAACGCAACGACATCATCGCCAGCGTCAAGGCGAGCGCGGCGACGAGTCCGGCCGCCGCACCGGCGAGGTAACGGGCAGCATAGGAATTATTCCGGCGCGACTCTTTTTCATTCACCCGAGAGGTCTCCCTTGTCCGCCTCAAGCAATTCGTTTTCTCCTGAGTTTTAACCACACCAGCCCGACGGCAGCGGCCGGGAACAGCATCACCGGCGAGAAGGCGGAACGCTCCTCTCGCGGCTTCGCGTCAGCCTGTTGTGTTTGGCCGCCAGCGCCGGTGTCGAGTCCCTTTAAGAACTCCACCACATCGGCGCGCCCGGAAGCGTCGGCCACATAGAACGGGTGCGGCGCATTCTCGCCGCGCACGGGGTTGAGCAAACTATCGAGGCTCGACACCGAGCCGTCGTGCAGGAAGATGTTCGTGCGCGCCAGATCGAGCAGCAGCGGCAGAGCGTGGCCGCGTTTCTCGCCTCGGTCGCTCGCGTCGACGATGATCATCTTGTCGTCGTACTCGCCCGGCGAGTTCAGGATCGTGCTGAGGTTCGAGTCGCCGCGCTTGCCGACTGGAATTGGCAGGTATCCCGGCCAGAGCGTCTTCATCTCCACCAGCGTCGGCGGCACGAACTTACCCTGATCCACGTTGTGGCACTGCGTGCAGTTGGTGCGGAAGAGTTCCCGGCCTCGCCCGGCCATCGCGGCATCCACGCGCGCGCCCGGCGGCGCGGGCAGGGCGTCGAGATACGCGCTCATGTCGAGCAGCTTCTGGTTATCCACCCGGCGTCCGACGATAGTCGCCGGAGCGCCGACCTTGCCGGTCAGGTTAGCTTTAACGAAGGGGTAGCCCGTGACGCCCGTGTCCCGCAGAATCTTTTCGTACTCGCTCGCCATCTGCTTCCCGGCGGGGCCTGCCTTCATTTCAAGGAACTGTCGTCCCTCCGGGGTCAGCAGCGTCGTCGGGTCAAGGTTAGACGTGTAAGAAGCGTTGCCGATGTCGTCCAGTTTGCTGAACTCACCCGCCGAGCCGTAGGGCGCGGCGAGGTCTTGACGAAACAGCGGCGTGTTTTTAACCGGGTTGCCGTTGCCGTCCTGCGTCTCGTCGAAAGTGCCGACCGGGTAATAGGCGGGGTTGCTCAAATAAGCATCTACCTCGGCCTCCGTCGAATCCGGCCCTAATCCCGAAGGCGCGCGCCCGAGGCTCACGCCGACGAACGTCTGCTGTAGATTCGGGTAAAAGGCTCTTGAGTTGGCGGCCATCGCCAGCAACTTGCCGACGTTCAGAGTCAACGCGGCGGGGCCGTCCACGCGGCGACCGATGGAGCCTCCGCCGGGCAGATCGAAGACCGATTTGTCGGTGATGGTGTGACAGATCGTGCAGGCGATGCCGACTTTATCGCCGCTCATGATGTCCAGTTTCCCGTCGCCGTTGGTGTCCTTCGGCACGACGCCGACCACGGCATTAGCGTTGATGAGCGCGACGGTGTTTTTCGGATCGTTGAGCGCGGGCGCGTGCTGCGGCGACATGTCGGTCTTGAGTTCGGCTTCCATGATTTTCCGCATCAATGGATCGACGGCCTCGATGTCCACTTGCAGCCCCGCCTCCAGCGCCTGCTTGGGCGTGAACTTCGCATCCATCATCCCTTTCGGCAGGCGCGCCGCGTCCGTCCAGAAGCCCTCGTTGCCGAAGGTCTCGAAGCGGTACACGTCACGCCCGGCGGCGGCGCTGCCGGTCTGGTGCGGATGCGGATTTTGCGTGATGCCGGGGCCGTCTGAAGCCGCGTGCGGCGATTTAACCTGCTCGGTCTGCGTGGCGCGGTTGCAGGCAAGACCGGAACAGATGACCGACAACGCGCAGAGCAACAAGATATGCCGGAAAATGCCGCGGCGTCTGAAGTACGTTGACGTGAACATTGAGCGGAAGCCTTTCTCGCCCTCCAGGGTGAAGATGATCGCCGCCGGGCGCAAACGGCGATGGCGATGCCGACAGGGGGACAGGGCATCTCTGAAACAGATTTCCGTGAGCGGCTAAAGATGCTTGAGGCCTTCGCGCCCCCGCGCATCTTTCCGGCGATGGTACGAAGCATTTGCGGATGTCCTTTTGAGCGTCGGAAGTCTCTGTATGACCAAAACTTCACACTCTGCACGACATTCCCGCCGGTCGGTGCCACACAGGCCGCCGCGTCCTGCCCAGACCTTCACATATAGAGCAATTGCTGAATATCGGGTGATAGCTATCGTGAAATGCCCGAACGGGCGCGTTTTATTCCCACCCGAAAGAAAATCGGGCGATAGCGACACGCCGGAATTTTCGCGGCCGCAATGACACCTTCCGTAAGTCGCTTTTTGTAGAAGGCTCACGCCCGCGTCTCACACTTACCGGAGTTAGCGCGGCGGCTCAA
>DATCWB010000473.1:0-33636 GCA_036566625.1 Pyrinomonadaceae bacterium | reverse complement strand
CGCCCCGCCCGCCTGCTCGTGCTGCCACACGGCGTAGTCCGCGTACTGAATGGGCAACTCCGCGAGCGGCGATTCCGTCCCGGCCGCGTAGGCCGCATAAAGCGTCGCCAACTCGTTGAAGAGCACGCCCATCGACCAGCCGTCCGTGACGATGTGATGAAGCGTGAGTAAAAGCACGTACTCCGTGGTGTCCAGGCGCAGGAGATGAGCGCGCCACAGTGGGCCGCGCGTGAGGTCGAAGGGAGCGCGCGCCTCCTCGGCGGCGAGGCGGCGCGCTTCCGGCTCTCTGACCTGCGCGCCGAGGTGGCGCAGGTCGGTGGTGAGCAAGGCCGGGGCGTCCGAGTGTGGGTGGATGCGCTGGACGGGTTCGCCGGCGCGGGCGGCGAAGGTGGTGCGCAGCGATTCGTGGCGGCGGACGACTTCGGCGAGAGCGCGTTCGAGGGCGGTGACGTCGAGGTGACCGGAGAGGCGCGTGGCGGTCGGGACGTTATAGGGAGGCGCGCCGGGGTCGAGTTGGTCGAGGAGCCAGAGGCGGCGTTGGGCATAGGAGGCGGGAAACTCCAGCACTTCCAAGGTTTGTTCTATCATGTCAATATCTTCCTTCCTTTACTTCTCGTGTTAGGGTTGTTGTGATCGTTAGCGCGAACTACCTTGGGGGCATTCTTCCGTCCCCTCCGAACTTCTTTTGCGTGGTATGGCAGGTATGCTCTGCCGCGCTGATTTGATACCGCGCCCCTTGCGCGGCGCGCGAGAGAGCGCCGGGATGCGTGCCGACTCCCCGGCGACTTTTGCTGCTTCGACGCCCGTTGACAGGGCGCTCAGCGTAGGCCATTCGAAGAGACTGCGCAGCGTCAGGTCTACGTGACAGATTTGATTGATGCGCGAGATGACGCGCGTGGCGAGCAGCGAATGACCGCCCAACTCGAAGAAGTTGTCCTGGCTTCCCACGCGCTCGACCTTCAGCACTTCCCGCCACGTCTCGGCTATGATCTGCTCGACGGGTGTCGCCGGTGCGACGTAAGTGTCGGCCGTCTCCACTTGCATCTGGGTCGGCTCGGGCAGTCGCTTGCGGTCGACCTTGCCGTTGGGTGCAAGCGGCAATGCGTCGAGCACGATGAATTGCGACGGCACCATGTATTGCGGTAACACCTGCTCCAGAGAGGCGCGCAGTTCGGCGGGGGCGGCCACGTTGTCTGTCACAACATAGGCGACCAGCCGCCGCTCGCCCTGCGGGTTCTGATACACGCTGACGACCGCCTCTCTCACCGCCGCGTGCGCGCCGAGAGCGGCCTCGACCTCGCCCAACTCGATGCGATGCCCGCGCACCTTGACCTGATAATCCAGCCTCCCCAGAAACTCTATCTGCCCGTCTCGCAGGAAGCGCGCACGGTCTCCCGTCCGGTACAGGCGTGTGCCGCCATTAACAGAGAAGGGGTCTGGGACGAAGCGTTCGGCAGTCAACTCGGGACGGCCGAGGTAGCCGCGCGCCAGGCCGTCGCCGCCGATGTAGAGTTCGCCGGGGACGCCTGCGGGCACGGGTCGCAGCCCCTTGTCCAGGATGTAGACCTGCGTGTTCGCGATGGGGCGTCCCAGCGGCACATAGCCCGCCGGGTATTCCTCGCCCGAATCGTAGACGCGAGCCGTAGCGTCAATGGTCGCCTCCGTCGGCCCGTAGAGATTCACCACCTCGGCCCCGGTGATTTGCGCGACGGCCTCCGCCGTCTCTGCCGCCAGCGCCTCGCCACCGCAGAAAACACGCCTTAGCCGCCGGCACTCTTTCAGCCCCTCCTCCTCCGAGAGGACGCGCAACAGAGTGGGCACACACTGCACGACCGTCACTCCCTCATCAGCCATCAGCCGTGTCAGGTAGGACGCGTCGCGGTGTCCGCCGGGGCGGGCTACGATTAATTCAGCGCCGCACAGCAACGGAGCCCAGAACTCCCAGACCGAGGCATCGAAGCTGGCCGGCGTCTTCTGTAATACGCGGTCGTCCGCCGAGAGCGGGAAGACACGTTGCATCCAACTCATGTGATTGACGAGCGCGCGGTGTGTGACGACGACGCCCTTCGGATTGCCCGTCGAGCCTGACGTGTAGATGACGTAGGCCGCGTTATGAGCCGACGCTGCCTCATGCTGCCGCGTTGCGTCCACATTCGCCGCGCTCACGTTTGCGCCCTCACCCGGCGACACGTCGCCCGTGCTGCCCAACCGTAACTCTTCAGCCCCGCAGGCCGCCGCCAGCCCTACGGTCTCGCCGCCCGTCAGCACGAACGCAGGGCGAGCATCTTCGATCATGGCGCGCAAACGCTCCGAGGGGTACTCGGGGTCGAGCGGCACGTAGGCCGCACCCGCTTTGAGCACGCCGAGCAGCGCGACGACCAATTCGACGGAGCGTGCCAGCAGCACGCCCACCGTTGACTCGGGGCCGACGCCGCGCGTGCGCAGTCGCCGCGCCAGTTCATCTGCGCGTGCGTCGAGTTCCGCGTAAGTGAGCCGCTCAAGGCCGAAGCGAACGGAGATGCGCTCGGGCGTGCGTGCCGCCTGCTCCTCGAACAACTCGTGCAGGCACTTCTCGCTCGGGTAGGCAAAGGCCGTGTCATTCCACTCGACCAGCTGACGGCGTAACTCTTCGCTCGTAAAGAACGGCAGGTCGGAGATGCGCTGCGAGGGGTTTTCGGACATGCCGCGCAGCATGATCTCAAGGTGTTTGAGCAGGCGCGCGCAGGTGTCGTCATCGAAGCGGCGCGGGTCGTACCTGAGCTTCAGCTTCAACTCGGCCTCGCCGTAAGAACCCAGCGTGAGAGGGAAGCCGGTCTGGTTGACGATATGAAAGCTGCGCCGTTCCCAGTTGCCGCCCTGTGAGCGCAACGTCGTATTGAGTTCCTCGTGCGCGTGTACAAGAATGCTTTCGAACAGGGGCGTCCCGCGCCGCACCTCGCTCCATTCCTGAATCAGCGCGAACGGCGTGTGGACGTGTTGCCGCGCCGCAAGCCACTCGGCGCGTAGCCCCCCGAGCCATTCGATGAGCGACTTGTCGGGGGTAATGCGCGCGCGAAACGGCAGCGTGTTGATGTACAGCCCGACCGTCGGAGCCGCATCATTCCCCTCGCCTTCCCCCCAGTAGCGGCATGTGCGCGTCGTACCGAAGACCACTTCATCCTCGCCGCTGTAGCGACTGAGGAGCAGCGACCACGCGCCCAGAATAAAGTTGTTGAGCGTCATCCGGTTTTCGCCGGCGATGGCTTTGAGTCGCCCCGTCGCCTCAAGCGAGAGGCGCACGCTCTGTTCTCGAAAGCCGCCCTCATCCGTGCGCCCGGTGCTCGCGGGGAATCCTTGCGGCAGAGGCGTCGGCGCGTCGAAGCGTTCGAGCGCAGTCTGCCAGAACTGCTGCGAGGCGGGCGTCTCGTGCTGCTGTTCGGCCAGCCACGCGACGTAATCCCAATAGCTGCCCGGCCGGGGCAGTTCCAGTTCCTCACCGCGCGCGAAGGCTTCGTAGAAGGCAAACGCTTCGCGCAGGCAAATAATGAACGAGCGCAGATCGCACAGCGCGTGATGCACCGTACAGATAAAACGATAGTCGTCCTCGGCGAGACGGAAGAGTGTGAAGCGCATGGGCGAGGCCACACGCAGGTCGAAGCCGCGTCGCCTGTCGGCCGTCAGGTAGTCTGCCAGACGCCGCTCCTGCTCGGCCTCGGGTATCCGCCGCAGGTCATGCGCAGCCCACGAAAGGTTGACGCGCGGCTCGACCTGTTGGTACGGCTCGGTCAACCCCTCCCAGCGGAAACCGACGCGCAGCGCTTCATGCCGCTCGACGACCCGCTGCCACGCCCGCTCGAAGGCCGGTACTTTCAGCCGCTCACGAAGCGAACAGACGACCTGCTCGATCTCAACGCCCGACCCGGGTGCGTACAGGCTGTTAAAGAGCATGCCCTGTTGCGTCGGGGTCAGCGGGTAGTGCGGCGCTTCGTTCATCTCGTTGCTCATCATCTTTACTATTTTCTGTCGGGTCTGCTGTGTCGGCTCTCAATCCATTCGTAAGGAGAACGGGTTTCTTGCCCCGCTGCGAAATCTACGCGCTCATTGCCCGAGCGAGAGATATTCGGCCTCTTCTTCGCTGAGCATTTCGATCTCCTCCAACAGAATCTCTTCAATCGCCATGGCGAGACCGGCCACCGTCGGCTCCTCGAAGAAGGCGCGAAGCGGGAGTTGCACGGCGAGGGCTTGTTGCAACTGGTAGACGACCTGCATCGCCAGCAGCGAATGGCCGCCGAGAGCGAAGAAATTGTCGTGGACGCCGATCTCCGCCACCTTGAGCACCTTCGACCAGATTTCCGCCAGCAACTCTTCGACGGGCGTGGCCGGCGCGACGAAGGCCACTTCGCGCGTGGGGCTATCGGTCGCGTTTGCGGCCAGCCGTTTGCGGTCGATCTTCCCGTTCGGCGTCAGCGGCAGTTGATCGAGCTTAATGAAACTGGTCGGGATCATGTGGCTCGGCAGCTTGCGAGAGAGAAAGCCGCGCACCATCTCGCTTGTGACGGGTTCGCGGTCGTCCGGCACGATGTACGCGACGAGGCGCGTATTGCCCGGCGCGGTCTCGCAGGCGACCACGGCGGCTTCGCGCAGGGCGGCGCATTCGGACAGAGCCGCTTCGATGTCGCCGAGGTCAATGCGGAAACCACGCACCTTGACCTGTGCGTCTACACGCGCATGAAAGTTGAGCAGGCCGTCGGGGCGGAAGCTGACGCGGTCGCCCGTGCGATAGAGGCGCGCGCCCGCCCGCGTGGCGAAGGGGTGTGGGATGAATTGCGCGGCCGTCAGGTCGGGGCGGTTTAGATAACCGCGCGCCAGCCCCGCGCCGCCCACGTACAACTCGCCGGCGACGCCCACCGGCACGGGTTGTAAAAGATGATCCAGCACGTAGATTTCGGCATGCCGCACGGCGGAACCGATTGAGACTTCGTGCAGGAGTTCGGCCGTGTCATCGGTTTCCGTCAACTCGCAGATCGTGCTGACGATGGTCGCCTCGGTCGGCCCGTAGGTGTTGATCAGGCGGACGCGCTCGGTCGCGTTCGCCTGCCACGCCTGCACGCGCTCGGGCAGCGCGCGTTCGCCGCCGATGATGACGAGCCGGATGGAAGGCGGCAGTTCGAGTCCCGCTTCGCCGCCCAGCTTCACCGTCAACTCGTGCCAGAAGGCTGTCGGCAGATCGAGCACGGTGATGCCCAACTCTTCGCACCTGCGCAGGAAGGTGGGGATCGAACTCAGCATCGCATCGTCGCGCAGGACGAGGGTCGCGCCGCTCGTCAGGCAGGGAAATATCTCCTCCGCGCTCGTGTCGAAACTGGGCGAGGTGAATTGAAGAACGCGGTCTTCGGGCGTGATGGCAAACTCTTCGGCCGCAATCGCGGTATAGCTTGCCAGCGAGCGGTGCGAGATGACGACGCCCTTCGGCACGCCGGTCGAGCCGGAGGTGAAGATGACGTAAGCCGGATTCTCGCCCGCCGGTGCCGCGCCCGCCTCTAACGCTCTCTCGTCCGCCGGAGTTTCTTCGCCCGACGGCTCTACCGAGAGCACCACGTCTGCCATCTCCGCCAGCCACGCCGCCTTTTTCGTCTCCGCCGCGCCGGTCAGCACCACGGCCGGGCAACTCGTCGCCACCATGAGGCGCAGACGCTCGGACGGATACTCGGGGTCGAGCGGCACGTAGGCCGCACCCGCTTTGA
This sequence comes from Pyrinomonadaceae bacterium, assembly GCA_036566625.1. Taxonomy (GTDB): domain Bacteria; phylum Acidobacteriota; class Blastocatellia; order Pyrinomonadales; family Pyrinomonadaceae; genus JAIVJZ01. The sequence continues at coordinate 27,913 of DATCWB010000473.1, read as the reverse complement.
GCACGCCGAGCAGCGCGACGACGAGTTCGACGGAGCGTGCCAGCAGCACGCCCACCGTTGACTCGGGGCCGACGCCGCGCGCGCGCAGTCGCCGCGCCAGTTCTTCCGCGCGCGCGTCGAGTTCGGCATAGCTCAAACGCTCGGCGCCGCTGACCAGCGCGAGGCGTTCGGGCGTGCGCGCCGCCTGCTGTGCAAAAAGTTGGTGGACGTAGGGAGTCGGCTCGTGGGTCGCACCGGCGTTGCTCCACTCCGCGAGCAGGGTGTGACGCTCAGGCGCGCTCAACAGCGAGATGTCTGCGATGCGTTCGTCGGGGTTCGTGACGAGGGCTTGCAGCAGCGTCTCGAAGTGTTTGAGCATGCGCGCGATGGTCGCTTCGTCGAAGAGGGTCGTGTCGTAGAGCAGCGACGCGCTCATACCACGCTCCAGGCCCTGCACGTCGAGCGTGAGGTCGAGCTGCGACGAGCCGACGACGACGCCCTTGCCGCGCGCGAGCCGACTGATCTTAACGCCCTGAAATTCCGCGATCTCCGGCGCAGCGATGTTCCCGAAGTTAAGCCCGACCTGAAACAGCGGCGCGTGGCCGAGCGAACGCTCCGGCTGCACCTCTTCCAGCAAACGCTCGAACGGCAACTCCTGATGCGCGTATGCCCCGAAGGCCACCTCGCGCACGCGAGCGAGCAGTTCACGAAACGTCGGGTTGCCGGCGAGGCTCGTCCGCAGCGCGATGGTGTTGACGAAGAACCCGATCAAACTTTCCGTCTCGGCACGATTGCGGTTGGCGAGATAAGACCCGACCACCACGTCGTCCTGCCCCGAGTAGCGGAACAGAAGCACATTCAGCGCCGCCACCAGCGTCATGAACATGGTCACGCCTTCGCGTTGATTGACTTCCTTCAACGCCTCGTGCAGCTCGCGCGGGAACTCGTGTGTGTAAAGCGCGCCGCGATAATTCTGCACCGCGGGGCGCGGTCGGTCGGTCGGCAGCCGCAGCACGGTCGGGGCATCGGCAAACTGCCGTCGCCAGTAGGCGAGGTGAGATTCGAGCACGTCGTCCTTGAGCCACCCGCGCTGCCAGACGGCGTAATCGGCGTATTGAATCTTCAACTCTTCGAGCGGCGATGCTTCGCCCGCCATGTAAGCGCGGCAGATCGCGGCCATCTCCTGAAAGAGCCGCCCCATCGACCAGCCATCGGTGACGATGTGGTGCATCGTGACGACGAGCACGTAAGTCGCTTCGGCCTGGCGAATCAGGCGCGCGCGGAACAGCGGCCCCGTCGCCAGATCAAATAGTTGTGCGGCGGCCTCGCCCGCTAATTGCCGCGTCGCTTCCTCAAGCTCGTCTGCGGGCACGCCGCTCAGGTCTTCGACGGGCAGAACGGTGTACTCGGCCGGAGCGACGACCTGCATCGGCGTGCCGTCTATCGTCGGGAAAGAGGTGCGCAGTATTTCGTGGCGACGGACGATCTCGTTGAGCGTTCGCTCAAGCACGCTCACGTCGGCGACGCCCTCGATGCGCAGGGGCACGGAGACGTTGTAAGCCGGAGTGTCGGGCGTTAACTGGTGCAGGAGCCACTGGCGTTCCTGTGAGAATGAGAGCGGCACAGGCTCTTGCGGTTGCTGCGCGCGACGCGGAATCGTATGCGATTCGCCCGCGCGGGCGGCCTGCTCCCGCAGCGTCTTGAGCAGCAATTGGCGTTGCGCCGGCGACAGTTTTTCCAGTCTTTGTGTGTAGTCGGTAGACATGATCTTTCGCTCGTGAGAATCAATAAACGTGTTCTGTGAAAGTGAGACTTGTCGGAGGTTGCCAGGCTTTCCTTGCGAGGCCGCGCGTATCCCGCGCGGCCTCGCAAGCACAGCCTGACGTTGATCGTTCCCTACTGGAAACGCAGAGCCACCATCGGATCAACCTTCGTCGCCTTGCGGGCGGGAATGAAGCTTGCCAGCAGCGCCACGAACACCAGCAGGAGAGCCGCCCCCGCGAAGGTCAGGGGGTCGCTGGCAGACACGCCGTAGAGCATGCTCGACGCGAGGCGCATTAGCCCGAAGGCCGCGATCAGACCGATGGCCGTACCGATCAGCGTCAGTTTCAGCCCTTGCCCGACCACCAGCTTGAGGACGTTACTCTTTTGCGCGCCGAGCGCCATCCTGATGCCCAGTTCGCGCCTGCGCTGGCCGACCGAATAAGCCATCACCCCGTACAACCCGATTGCCGCCAGAATCAATGCCAGCAAGCCGAAGAAGCCGAGCAGCGTGGCGGCCATGCGCTGGTCGAACAGCGAAAGCCCGATGCTTTCCGTCATCGTCTTCGCGTTGTAGACCGGCAGGTTCTTGTCCATCGTCTGCACGGCCTGCCGGACGGTCTCCAGCGAGTTCTGCGGGTCGCCGGCGGTGCGGACGTAGAGCGACACGCCGGGGCTGTAACTGCGGTCGAGCGCCAGGTACATGAAGGAGAGCGGGTCTTCTTTCAAGCGACGGTATTTCCCGTTCTTGGCGACGCCGACGACTTGCAGGTAAGGCTTGGTCGAGCCGAGCGGCTTGAGACGCTTACCAATCGGATCGACGCCGGGCCACAGACGCTTCGCCATCGTTTCGTTGACGATGACGCTGCCCTCCGCGCCCTCTCTATCCTGGTCGTTGAAGTCGCGCCCCTTGAGCACGGGGATGCCCATGGTCTTGAAATATTCTTTCCCGACCGTGTTGTAATCAATGGACAGGGTTTCGTTGGGTTTGAGCTGGTAGCCTTCGACTTCGATCTTGAGTTGATTGCTGCTGCCGCCGAGCGGAATGGACTCCGCGAGGCTCGCCGATGTCACACCGGGCAGATTCGAGACGCGCTCGATCAACTCGCGGTTGAATACCTTCCCCTTCGCTTCGTCGTACCCTTGCAGCCCGACGTTATAGGACATCACGAGCAGCTTATCGGCGTCGAAGCCGGGATTGATCGCCTGCGCCCCCTGCAAGCTGCGTATGAAGAGGCCGGAGCTGATGAGCAGCACGAGCGACAAAGTGACCTGTGCCACGACCAGCACGCTGCGCAGATTGGAACGACGTGTCGCGCGGCCGAGCGCGCCCGCCTCGTCCTTCAGCACCGAGGTCAGATCGAGCTTGGAAGCATTGAGCGCCGGGAGCAGCCCGAAGATCAGTCCCGTCACGAGCGAGAGGATGATCGTGAAAGTCAACATGCGACGGTCGAGGGTGAAATCGATCACGATGGGGAAGGCCGTCGGCGGCTTGAGGGCTGCGAACAGGAGGCCGGGCGTCCAGACGGCCGCCAGCAGGCCGACCGTGCCGCCGAGCACTGAGAGCATTAAACTCTCCGTCAGAAGCTGGCGGATGAGACGAACGCGGCTCGCGCCGAGCGCGAGGCGAATGCCGATCTCTTTGCGCCGCGCCGCCGCTCTGGCGAGCAGCAGGTTGGCGATGTTCGCGCAGGCGATCAGAAGAATCAGCCCGACGACGATGGTCAGCACGCCCAGCACCGGGAACATCATCTTCTTCGGGCCGTCGGGAGTGTTGCTGACCGAATGAATGCTTACGCCCGTTCCGGCGTTCGTCTTCGGAGATTGTTCCGCCAACTGTTTGGCAATCGCGTTAATGCTCGACTGAGCCTGCGCGATGGTGACGCCGGGCTTGAGGCGGCCGGTGACGTTGAGCCAGCGCATGTCGCGCGAGTTGATCATCGTCGGGCCGGGAACGGCCTGAGCCTGCATCATCAACGGAACCCACACGTCCGGCGTCTGGCCGAGCGTCGTGCCCGTGAAATTCTGCGGCGCGATGCCGATGACGGTAAAGCCATGGCCGCTGAGGCTCACAGTCTTGCCCAGCAGGTTCGGGTCAGAGCCGAAGCGGCGTTGCCACAAACCGTAGCTCACCACCGCGACCGGGTGCGTGTTCGGCGTCTGATCTTCTTCCGGCAGAAAGGTTCGTCCCTGCGCGGCTTGAACGCCGAGCACCGAAAAGTAGTTGCCCGAAACGATTGCGCCGGGGATGATCTCGTTCTGCCCGTCGCCGCTCAGGCTCATGGGCTTCAAACGTTCGGCGATCAATCCCGACAGCGCGTTGTTGTGTTCGCGTATGTCCAGATAATCCTGGTGCGAGAACGCGCCGATGCGGTCGCTGCCGGCGGAGGTGGTATAAAGCCTGACAAGTTGATCGGGCTCCTCAACCGGCAAGGGGCGCAACAGGATCGCGTTGACAAAGCTGAAGATCGTGGCATTCGCGCCGATCCCGAGAGCGAGCGAAAGCACTGCCACAAACGTGAAACCCGGATTCTTAAAAAGCAGCCGGACTCCGTAACGAAAATCTTGCGCGAGTGAGTTCATTAGGCTACCTCTGCCCTTTCTACGACCTCTGGCTGAACCACCTGACCGTCAAAGAGGTGAATCGTGCGATCCGCATAATCGGCATAGCGCGGGTCGTGCGTCACCATGCAGATCGTCGAGCCTTCCTTGTGCAAATCCCGCAACAGCGTCATCACCGATTCCCCGTTCGTGGAATCGAGGTTGCCCGTCGGCTCGTCGGCGAGCAGGATCAGGGGTTGACCGGCGACGGCGCGCGCCACCGCCACGCGCTGCTGCTGACCGCCGGAGAGTTGACCCGGCAGATGCTTGGCGCGGTGTGCCATCCCGACCTTCTCCAGAGCTTCGTTGACGCGCTTTTTGCGTTCCGCGCCGCCGATGCCGCGATAGGTCAGAGGAAGCTCGACGTTCTCGAAGACGTTCAGGTCGCCGATCAGGTTGAAGCTTTGAAAAATAAAGCCGATCTCGCGATTGCGAATGCGCGCCCGTTCCGAGGCCGAGAGGTTGGAGACGGACTTGCCGTTCAACCAGTAGTGCCCTTCGCTCGGGCTGTCGAGTAGTCCGAGGACTGACAGCAGCGTGGATTTGCCGCAGCCCGAAGGCCCGGTGATCGAGACATACTCTCCCTTGATGATGTCCAACCCGATGCCGGCCAGGGCGTGAGTCTCCATTTCTTCGGTGAGAAAAATTTTCTTGACGCCTTCGAGGCGAAGAAGCGGTTGTGGTGCGAACTTGCTCATGGTAATTACTATCTCCTTAATTTAATGTTATGCGGTTAAAAGCATCCCAGGCCGATGTGTCCGAAAGGATCATCTGGTCGCCCTCGCGGAGTCCTTCGAGAATTTCCACCTTGTTGATGGAGCTGCGGCCCAGCTTGACCTGTACACGAACCGCGTTCTTGCCGTCGTCTTCGATCTTGAATAAGCCCACCGTGGAATCGGTTTGCCCGAATGTCGGGCGGCCTACGTAGAGCACGTCTTCGAGACGCTCCAATTCGATTGTTCCGTCGATGCTGAGGTCCGGACGCGCGCCCTGCGGCAGCGCGCCCGTGAGTTCGACATCAACCGTCACCGTCCCCTCCTGCACGGCCGGGTCGATACGCTGCACGCGGCCTGTCACCACGCCGTTCCGTGTATCTATCGAGGCGACCTGGCCGAGTTGCACGTCCTTGGCCTGCGTCTCGGGTATCCGCAATTCAGCCTTGAGTTGCGAAGGCTCGACCACTCTGGCGAGCACCGTGCCCGGCGTCACCTGCTGCCCCACCTCGACCTGTATCTCCTGCAAGACTCCCGAATTGCCCGCGCGAACGCTCAACCTTTCGACCTGCGAGCGGCGCAATTGCGCGAGCGCCTGTAGCTGCGTGACGCGCGTGCGTTGCGCCGTCAGTTGCGCCTCGACGGTCTTGATGCCGACCTCAAGTCGTTGTTGCTCGATCTTGTAGCGGTTCGCCAGTTCCTCGGCCTTGACGCGAGAGAGCCGCAGGTTAAGCGGCGGGATGAGTCCGTCTTTGGCGAGCACCTCGTCCGTGTCCGACTGGATTTGCGCCTGCTGGTAATCGGCGCGGACGGTGGCCGCCCCGGCCTGCTGGCTCAGACGCTCGCTGTCGAGCCTCGTCTTCAGGTTGTTGTACTCGGCTTCGGCCGCGCTCACCTGAAACTGCGCATCGGCGGCCGTCTGCTCCAGTTCGGCGTTGGTCAGTTCGATCAGCACCGAGCCGACGCCGACCATTTCGCCCGGCTGAACCAGAATGCGCTCGATGCGCCCTTCCGTTGAGGCCGCGATGACACGCACATCCCTGGGAACGAGCGTGCCGTTGCCGCGCACTTCGCGCATCATCGGGCCACGCTTCACGGTGTCCACCCAGACGGTCGAGCGATCCACGCCCGGCGCGGCCGGTTTGATCCGGCCGAGGCTGATGGTGGTCAGCACGACGGCCACGAGGCCGCAGAGAAAGTAGATCGAGTAACGCGCATAACGTTTGTGGCTTTTAGATGGGCGGGGAATGTCCATGCTCATCTGCTTGCTGGTTGTTGCGTTGCGAGGAATGTCCAAAAGAGTCACCTCCGTAAAATCTGCCACGAGGTCTTCTGCGGCCGACAATAAAAGTCGTTTAGAATTTGAAAAGCGCGTTGCTGCCGCCAGCGAGTGTGAATCGGGCGCGCGCGATGCCGTCGACGGAGATTCATTTCATGGTGTGCATGAAACGCTCCAAATCCTGAGACAGCGTGTGCAGGAGCAGCGAGCGGTCGCTGTTGAGAAAAAAGTGGTTGCCGGGAAACATTCGCAGCGTAAAGGGGCCGGTCGTGTGCTCGCGCCATCCCTCCAGCTTGTGGCGTTCCACGGTCTCGTCCATCAGGCCGCCGTAGACGGTGAGCGGGCAGTTCAGCGGAGGCTCCGCTTCATAGGTGTATGCCTGGCAGACCTCGAAGTCCGCGCGCAAGAGCGGCAGGATCAGTTGCAGCAGTTCGGGATGTTTGAGCACCTCTTCGGGCGTGCCGTTCAGACTGCGAACTTCTTCCAGAAACTCTGCTTCGGGCAGGTTGTAGGTCGGCGGGTCTTCGTCAATTACCTGTGGAGCCCAGCGTGCGGAGACGAACAGGTGCTCCGGCGCAAGCCCGTGCTCCCTGCGCAGCCAGCGCGCCAACTCGAAGCTGAGGATGCCACCCATACTGTGCCCGAAGAAGGCGAAGGGCATATCCAGCAAGGGAAGCAACGCCTCTCCCACCGCCTCGACCATCGGCCGCAGCGAAGAGAACGGAGCTTCGCGCAGGCGCCCTTCCCGGCCGGGCAGTTGGACGGGACGAACTTCCACCGATTTCGGCAGACCGGCCGGCCACGCGCGATAGATCGCCGCCCCGCCGCCCGCATAAGGAAAGCAGAACAGGCGCAGGCGCGCGTTCGCCTTCTGGCTCGGATTCAGCACCCACGGATTAACGGTTGTCGTATTTACTGCGCTCAAGTTCATCATACAAATTCACACCTGTCACACAACTCCGACGCTCGCGCGGCGAGACCGGAGAGTTTCTAGAGACACACGGCTTCGGCCGGGACCGGCGTTGAGCGATCCCGCTCGTCGCTCTCGACGGCAGGCTCCGGCCATGCGGGCATGGCCGGATTCTGCTGCAACTCGATGCGGCCGTTCTCAAGCTTGATCAGCCGATCCGCGACGTGGTAGTAGCGGTCGTCGTGACTGATGACGATGACCGTCTTGCCTCTCGCCTTCAATTCAAACAAGAGATTCATGTAGAAGATGTCTTTAAAGATCGGGTCTTGATCCGCAGCCCACTCGTCAAAGAGGTAGATCGGGCGGTCTTCCAGGTAAGCGGTCAGGAGCGCGAGCCTCTTGCGTTGGCCTTGCGAGAGGTCGGTGGTCGAGAGCTTGCCGTCCTTCACTTCGAGTTTATGGTCGAGTTGGAGTTGAGAGATGTAGCTCTCGGCGCGCGCGTCGAGGCTGGTGTCGCCCAGACCGAGCAACTGTTTGAAGAGGTGAGGCACGGAGAAGACGACCGAGAAATGCTGCCGGTAATGGTCGCGGTTATCATCGGTCACGGGCACGCCGTTGAGGCGAATCTCGCCGCTTTCGGGCGTGTACAGCCCGGTGATGAGCTTGGCGAGCGTGGTCTTGCCGCTGCCGTTGCCGCCCGCCACAAAGATCAACTCTCCGGGCGTGAGGGTTAAATTCATCGGCCCGAGGATAAAGTTGCGATCCTCTTTCTCGTGCCGGTAGGTGTGCGTCACGCCGCTCAGTTCCAGCGTCGTCCACTCGTGATCCGGTTCGGATTGACCGGGGCACGGGTCTTCCGTGCGCGCGTTCGCAAGCGTCAGCCCCAACTTCTCGACCTTGTTCATGGCGATATTGGCGCGCACGAACGAGGGGATGATCTCCATCAGGATGGACATCGGCGCTCTCATGTAGAGCACCGTCAGCGTGTAGCCGATGAGAACTTTCGACTGGTTGCCCTCAAGCGTCGGCAGGAGAAAAAGCGCGAGACCGATGAAGACGAAGTAGAGCACCTGAATCCAACTGGCGGTGACACCGAGAAGGCGTCGGCCGGCCACGCTATGCTCGCGGAAGGAGAGCGCAGCCGGTTGGAGAATCTCGTTGAAGAATGCCTCGCGGCGCGAGCGGTGCATCTTGAGTTCCTTCGCCCCGTCGGTCAAAGCGGTGAAGCAGCCGACGAGCGTGTCAAAATCCTCGCGTCCGGCCTTGAGGTATTTCGTGGCGTGACGCTGTAGAAACTTGACGCTGAGGACGACCAGCACGAGGAAGACGACGAGCGCCGGAAGCATCATGAAGGAGAGCCAGCCGAGGTAGATCACGCAGCCGAGCGTAATCGTCACGTTGATGCAGAAGTTCGGCAGGTCGAGCAGCGCGTTGGTGATCGAGCCGATGTCCTCGGTCAAAGTTCCCATCACGCGATGCGAGCCGATCTGCTCGAGCTGGCGCAAAGGCGCGCCGAGCACACGCTGGCAGAGCGTCATGCGCATCTCCAGGATGGCCGTCTGCGAGATGTGCGTGAGCAGCGAGCGGGAAACAAGGTTGGTGAGCAGCGAAGCCACTACCAACCCGACGTAACGTGTGATGCTGATCGTCTGGTCGGACGCGACGTTGCTCAAAGCCGAAGTGATGAGGGCGACGAGGGCGACGCTGCATAGTCCGCCGATGACGCCGACGACGACCGTGAGCAGCATGGTGAAACGGGCATAGCGCAATAGAAAGGTGACAAGTTTCATAATTCTAAGAATTTCCTTATTGAAGGCGAGAGCCGGAGGCCAACAACTCTTGCGTGGCTTGTTCGTCAAGTCCCTCAAGCAGACTCAGCATTTCATCCAGGCTTTCCGCGCTCGGCTTGGTCAGCAGGGCTTCTTCCACCATCACGGCCAGAGCCTCGATGGTCGGCGTATCGAAGAAATTTCTCAGCACGATGTCTACGCCAAAGTTGGCCCTGATATGTGAGATCAGTTGAATGGCGCGCAGCGAATGACCACCGGCATCGAAGAAATTGTCGTGCACTCCCGCGCGATCAAGACGCAAGACCTGCGCCCAGATGGCGGCGATCTCAGCTTCGACAAAATTCCGTGGGGCGACGAATTCGGTATCGAACTCCGGGCTGGACAATTCGGGGGCGGGCAAGTCTCGCCGGTTGACTTTGCCGTTCGGCATCAGCGGCATCCGTTCGAGCACGACGAAGGCTGCCGGGATCATGTATTCCGGCAGTTGGTCTTTCAAATACCGGCGCAGCTCGCCGATTGAAAGCGGTTCCTGCCGTGCCGTCACGTAAGCCACCAACTCGGTCTCGCCCGGCACGTCCTCGCGCGCCGCGACGAGGCTCTGACCGACGGACGGGTGCTTGTCGAGAGCCGCTTCGATCTCGCCCAACTCGATACGATAGCCGCGCACCTTGACCTGATGATCGATGCGTCCGAGGCATTCGATGTCGCCGTTCGGGAGGTATCGCGCGAGGTCGCCCGTCCGGTAGAGACGCGCGCCCGGCGCGGCGGAGAACGGATGCGGAATGAAACGCTCGGCGGTCAACTCTGATCTGCGCAGATAGCCGCGCGCCACACCGTCGCCGCCGATGTAAAGCTCGCCCGCGACGCCGAGCGGCAGCACCTGCAAGTTGTCGTCCAGAATGTAAATCTGCGTGTTTGCAATCGGACGCCCGATGGGCACGGGCGCGGCGGCGGATTCAACCCGGTGGATGACAGACCAGATGGTGTTCTCCGTCGGCCCGTACATATTCCAGAGTTCTCCGCAACGCTCTAACAACTGTTGCGCGAGTTCCGGCGTCAGCGATTCGCCGCCGCAGAGAACTTTCAGGGATGCGCCGCCCTGCCAGCCCGAAGCGACCAGCGTCCGCCACGTCGCGGGAGTGGCCTGCATCACGGTCGCGCCGGAAGCCGCAATGCGGCGCGACAACTCCATGGCGTCTGCGGCCGTGTCGCGGCCGACTATTTCCAGGCGCGCACCCGTAGTCAGCGGCAGGTAGAGTTCCAGTCCGGCGATGTCGAAAGAGAGGGTCGTGACTGACAGCAGCACGTCGTCCCCTGTCAAGCCCGGTTGTTGCCGCATGGAAGTCAGTAGATTATTTAAAGCGGCATGAGAAATCTGCACGCCCTTCGGCTTGCCCGTGGAACCCGACGTGTAGATGACATACGCCAGATTGTCCGGCGTGACGCCGCTCTCAAACTGAGCCTCGGATTCCGTATCGATCTCTTCGCGCGCGCCGTCCAGCGCGATGATCTGCGTTGACGCGCCTCCTCCGGCGTCGGGCGCAAGCCCGGCCAGATGCCGCTCGGTGACGAGCGCGCAAAGCTGCGCGTCTTCGATCATCAAAGCCAGCCGCTCACGCGGGTAGGTCGGGTCGAGCGGCACGTAAGCGGCCCCCGCTTTGGCTACGCCCAGCAGCGCGACCACCATCTCGACCGACCGCTCCAACATGATGCCGACCAGAGACTCGCGCCCGATTCCGCGCCGCCGCAGGAAATGCGCAAAGCGGTTCGCACGTTGATTCAATTCCTCGTAAGTGATCTCCTCGTCCCGGCACACAACGGCCACTCGTTGCGGCGTGCGCGCGGCCTGAGCCTCGAACAACTCATGCAGACATTCGCCGCCGTAAGGCAACGTTGTCTCGTTCCAGTCGTCGAGCAGGAGACGGCGTTCTTCGACGGGAAGAAAATCCCGCCCGGTGTAGCTCTCATACGGGTCGTCAACCATCGCTCTCAGCACTTTGAGATAAAAGTCCTGAAAAGACCTGACCTGCTCCTCCTCGAATCGCGTCTGGTCGAAATCGAGTATGAGTCTGAGTTGAGAGACGCCCGGCTGCACGCTGAAGACGACGTACAACGCCAGATTGGTTTCGGATAAATCCTTCGTGCCGCGTTCTATCGCCTGAACCTCGCCCGTGCTCAAAATATCTTTGACCGCGTGGAAATTCAGAAAACTGAACATCGTCTCGAAGAGCGGCTGCCTGCCCCAGTCCTTCTGCAAGGCAGCCAGAGGATAGCGACGATGCGGCAATATCTCCTGTTCGGCCTCGAAGGTCTCCGTAATCAGATCAGCCCATGTGCCCTTTCGCAACTTGTGCCGGAACGGCAGGGTGTTGAGAAACAGGCCGCGAACCTGTTCGGCGTCTCTCTCTTCCGGCCGCCCGTTGAAGAGCAGGCCGGTCAGGATGTCGCTCTGCCCGCTAATCAAACTCAACACGCGCAGGTGGGCAGCGAGCAGCACGCTCTTGAACGGTACTTTGAAGGCTTGGGCAAGTTCGTCGAGACCTTCCACCAGTTCCGGGTTGATCGAAGTGATCAGCTTGCGTGTCCTCGCGCCGTCGGCGTGCGACTTCGGCCGGGTCAGGCTTTGAATTTTGATCGGCGAGCCGCCGCTCAGGTTCTGCGCCCAGAAATTCCGGCTCTCCTCGGATTCCAGGGCCATGCGCTCCAGTAGAACGAAGTCCCTGAACGACGCCGGCAGCGGGGTCTCTTCGGTCTCTTCGCGTTCGTTGAGTAGCGCCGAGTAGAGCTTGAAAGTTTCGGCCATCGTCGAAGTCGTGCTCCACCCGTCGCTGATGGCGTGACATTCAGTGAGCGTCAACTGGAACGTGTCTTCCGTGAAGCGATGGATGGCGTAACGCATCAAGGGAGCTTGCGAGAGGGCGAAAACGTCTTTCTTCTCGCTCGCCAGAAAGGCATCAACCGCCGCTTCCTGCGCGCTCTCGGATAGATCGCGCAAGTCCGTGACATTGACGACCAGCCGCGGGTTGCGGTGAATTAGTTGCAGCGGTTCGCTGTAGGTCGTGAGATCGAAAGACGTGCGCAACGCCGGATGGCGATCAACCACGCGTTGCATCGCCGCGCGCAACAGTTCCTCGTCGAGCGGAGCACGCAGATGCCACGTATTGATGTTGTGATAGGCCGGAGACTCGGGCCACATCTCCATGTGATAGAGCATCCCCGATTGCAGCATCGTTAAGGGGTAAGCATCTTCCACATCTGCGGGAAGTTTTTGCCGGTCTTCTTCCGAAATCAGGCTGAATGGTTCAGTCTGCAACGCGGGGTCGGAAATCTGTTCCCGCGCGCCGCCTTCGCCGACCAACTCTGCGATAGTCTGGTATTTAAAGAGTTGTTGGAGAGAGAAGTTCAGCCCCAACTCCTTCGCCAGCGCCAGCACCCTCACGCTGCGGATCGAGTCGCCGCCGAGCGCAAAGAAGTTGTCGTGAATGCCGACTCGCTCCACCCCCAACACCTGACTCCACACCTGCGCCAGACCTTCTTCCGTGCCGTTGCGCGGGGCGACATAAATCTGCTCCGCGCCCGCTCTCGACTGCTCCGGCACGGGCAACCGCTTGCGATCCACCTTCCCGTTCGACGTGAGCGGCATCTCGTCAAGGGTGACGAACAGCGACGGGATCATGTAGTCGGGCAAACGCTGCTGTAGATAACGGCGCAACTCGGCGGGGTCTGCCGCCCCGGACTCGCCTGCGATGACATAGGCGACGAGCCGTGTGTCCCCCGGTGTGTCTTCGCGCACGACGGCGACGCCCTGGCGGACGGCGGGATAATCCTGGAGGGCGGCCTCGATCTCGCCGAGTTCGATGCGGTGGCCGCGCAGCTTGACCTGATTGTCGGCGCGCCCGGCATACTCGATATTGCCGTCGGGCAGGTAACGCGCGAGGTCGCCCGTCCGGTACAGGCGCGCTCCCCTAACGTCGCTGTAAGGATTGGAGATGAAGCGTTCGGCCGTCAGTTCGGGTCGCCCGAGGTAGCCGCGCGACAAGCCCTCGCCGCCGATGTATAACTCGCCGGCCGCCCCGGCCGGAACGAGCCGCATCCCCTCATCCAGAATGTAAATCTGCGTGTTGGCGATGGGTCGCCCGATGCTGATGCTCTGCCCCTCTTCAAACTTCCAGTACGTCGCCTCAATCGTCGTCTCCGTCGGCCCGTAGAGATTGCAGACCTCCGCCCCGAGCTTCTCCCGAATCGCTCGCGCCACGTCCGCATCCAACGGCTCGCCGCCGCTGAACACCCGCCTGAGACTACGGCACTGCTCAAAGTCACTTTCGCCGACCAGCATCCGCAGCAACGTCGGCACTCCCTGCAAGATCGTCACGCGCTCGTCGCGCATCAGCTTCGTCAGGTAAGCGGAGTCGCGATGTCCTCCGGCACGCGCGATCACCAGCGTCGCCCCGCACAACAGGGGGGCGTAGAACTCCCACACCGACGCGTCGAAGCTCGAAGGCGTTTTCTGCAACACACGGTCGGAGGCCACGAGCGGCAACGCCGCCTGCATCCATCGCATGTGATTGACGATGGCGCGATGTGGGATCATGACCCCCTTCGGATTGCCCGTCGAGCCTGACGTATAGATGACGTATGCCAACTGCTCGGCCTCGACACGCGCACGCACCCGCGCGCCGCTGTGCGTTTCGATCTGCGGCCACTGTGTGTCGAGCGTGATGACGGCGGGCGCGTTCGACGAGGCCGCATCTGCCTGCGCCGACACGTCTGCGAGCGAAGCGACAAGATGCTGCTGCGTGAGGATGAAGCCGAGCCGGGTATCCTCGATCATCCAGCGCAGGCGTTGCGCGGGGTCGCCGGGGTCGAGCGGTAGATAAGCCGCACCGGCTTTGAGCACGGCGAGCAGGGCGACGACCGTTTCGATAGAGCGATCCAGGAAGAGGCCGACGAGCGCATCGCGGCCGAGTCCCTGAGCCAGCAGAAAGCGCGCGAGTTGGTTGGCGCGAGCTTCAAGCTCGGCATAGGTCAACTGCTCTCCCTCAAAGCTCAACGCGATCTGACCCGGCGTGCGATCTGCCTGAGCCTCGAACAGTTCGTGTAAACACGCGTCCGATCCGAAATCCGCTGCCGTGCGGTTCAATTCTCTCAACTGCCACTCGCGCTCGCTCTCCGGCACCGCATCAAGATCGCGGATTTTCGCGCCCCCATTTTCGAGCGCGCTCTGTAAAAGCTTTTGATAGCTCCCGGCCAATCTCCGAACGCTCTCGGTCGAGAGGCGTTCCGCGTCGTAGTGAAACTCCGCCAGCAGGACGTTTTCGCGTGTGGCGCAGCAACTCAGCTTGAGCGTGAAGCGTTCCGTGCAGACCGTCTGGCGGGCGAGCGTCCAACGAAGGTTGTTGATATTGAGTTGAGGAAGCTCCTCGAAAAACTCGAAGCCGATGGGCAGGAAGGAGGCAGACGAGCGCTCGTCCACGCCGCGGGCGGCGAGGTGTTCCCAGGAGAAATAGTCCTGCCACGCCTGAGCTTCGACATAAGCTTGTCCGGTCTGGTTCAGAATCTCCGCGAGCCGGGCTTCAGGCGCGGGCTGGACGGCCACGGGCAGATACTTTGTGAATAAGCCGGGAATCTCGTCGAGGCCCTCATAGGCGCGGCATGAAAAGGCCGTGCCGGCGACCGTCTCCGATTGCCCCGTGAGCTTTCCGAGCAGGATCAGCCAGCAGGCATTGAGCAGCACGCCGACGGAAACTTCGTGTTGCGCCGCCAGATCATTAAGCTTCGACGTGATCTCGGCGTTGATCGAGAGGCGGAGCGTTCGCGGGTTGAAACTCGAATCGCTCGCGTAACGATTCTCGAAAGGCAGCTTCGCGCGAGCCGCATCGTCTATATTCTTCTTAGCCCAGAACTCTCTCCCGCTCGACATCTCTTCCGACTCAAGCAGTTCGTGCAGAATTTCAGAGACATCCGCGTATTGCATCGCCTCGCCGGGCGTTTCATCGCCGCGCACGAAGGCCGCATAGGTGTCTCCGATTTCACGTATGAGAGAGGCGAGTCCATCACGGTCGGCGCAAAGAGCGGAGAGGTCAATCAGCAGGAGACGCTTTGAGGCGGCGAGCGCGACCAGCGAGACGTGCAGGGAGGGCGCGTCCTGCCCGAACTCGCCAGACTTCATCTCTGCGAACAACCTCTCGATGGCGGCTTCCTGCTCGTCGGTTGTCGCGCCGCTCAAGTCGTGCTGTCGAATCGTGACGGCGAAATCTTCATTGATGACCTGGACAGGGATGTCCACGCCGGGAAGACTTTGAAACGTGGTGCGTAGAATCTCGTGCCGTCGTGTCACCTGCCGGACGGCTCGGGTGAGCGCGTCCGCATCGAGGTCGCCTTCGATCAGGACGGCGGCCTGCGCGCGGTAAGCGTCGTCGCGACCTGATTGCTGCAACGAGCAGAGGCGCTTTTGCTGTGGTGAGAGTCGAAATCCCTGTATCATTTCGTTTTGCATGTGTCTATCTACGCCCTGTCTATTGCGTAATCGGTGCGGGTGAAGGGATCGGCCATCGCGAAGAGAATTTTTCGCGGGCCTGTGAAGGGATTACGGGCGTGCGCCGTGAGGATGTTATCCAGCAGGATCACGCTGCCGGCCTGCCAGGGGAATGAGACGGCCGCCTGCCTGTATGCCTCGCGCAACTCTTCCAGCACGTCCGGCTCGATGGCCGTGCCGTCGCCGTAATAAGAGTTGTTTGGAAGCTCCTCTTCGGTGAACTCGGACAACAACGCCTCGCGAATGCTGGGCGCGAGCGTCGAGACGTGAAAGAAGGTGGCGTGATTGAACCATGTCCATTCGCCCGTGCGCTGGTGGCTGATGCCAACCGGGCGAACCTGACGTGTTCTGAGACGGTCGCCGTCCAGCCACATCGTCTCGATACCTTCCCTGCGGCAATACTGCTCGACCACGGCGCGCTCCGTAGTGCGAAAGACCGTCTGCCAGGGGAGTCCCAAACCGTGCCCGTAGTTGCGCACCAGCATCCAGTTTTTCTCGACAAAACGCTTCCTGATCTGCGGGTTTATGCGCGCCAGCACCCGGCGTGTATCGGCGAGCGGCGTCTCGCCGCCGCTCTCTGCCGCGGTGATGCACGAGAAGAATAGTTTCGTCGGAAAGGTGCGCGAGTAAGAGTGCTCGTTGTGTGGGAAGATGCTCTGGTCTTCGGGGTAGTCGGTCGAGGTGTAGACTCGCTCGCCCATTTGGCTGCGCGGCGACGAGCGTTCGCGATACTCCATCATATCGCCGCACACAGCCCTGACAAACTTCTCGAACTCCCCGAGCGTGTTGACCTTGAAATTTTGAAATAGCAGCGCGCCGTGCTGCAAAAGCTGCGCCTCGATAAACTCACGACTCGCGCCAGCCCAAGCCGCCAGGTTGACTCCGTCCACACGCGGTTGAATGACGAGCGGCAACCGGCTGTCGCCTTCAAGGTAATCGGTTTTAACGAGTCCCTGCTGGGAGAGAGCCACCGGCCGTCTTCGTCCGGGGGGTAATCTCTTGCCGGCCTGCTGGATTAATTCGGGGTTCATGGTTTCGATCTCGCTTTTCTCAGCGCGCCACGCTGATGGCTCTGCGTCTCACGGTTTTGAATCTTTGAGCGAGAGCTTCCGCGCGCGCGCTCTCTTCGGCGGCGTGCCGCTCGCGTTTGGCTGCATCCAGAATTTCGTCGAGAGCCTTGAGCGTCAGCCCCGGCCGGTCGGCGACCTCTCTGAGAATCGTTTCAAACTCGACGCCGAGCCGCGCGATGGTGGTCGCCTCGTATAAGTCCGCGTTGTATTCAAACCAGCCTTTAATCGTTTCGTCCTCTTCCCAGAGGGTCAGCGTCAAATCGAACTTTGACGTGCCGCCGTTGATGTCCAACATGCTGACGGTCAGGTTCGGCAGTTGAAACGGCTGCGCGAGCGCGTTCTGGAAGACGAACTTGATCTGAAACAGCGGCGTGTGTTGCAGGCTGCGCTCCACCTTCAAGGCGTCAACGAGACGGCCGAAAGGCAGGTCCTGATAGGCGTAAGCTTCGAGCGTGACATCACGCACGCGCCCGAGCAGTTGCTCGAACGAAGGGTTGCCGGAGAGGTCTGTGCGCAGGACGAGTTGATTAAGGAAGAAGCCGATCAGGTTTTCCGTCTCGAACCGGGTGCGGTTCGCCACATCGGTTCCGATGAGGAGGTCTTCCTGTCCCGAGCGATAGCGCAGCAAGAGTTGAAACGACGCGGCCAACGTCATAAACAGGGTGACGCCCTCGCGGCGGCTGAGAGCCTTTAAGTCGTAGGACAGTGTTTTCGAGAAGGCCAAATCCTGCCGCGCGCCGCGCTGCATCGGCTGCTGCGTCTGAGGGCGCGGGCGGTCGGACGGCAGCAGCGATAACGCGGGCGCGCCGCCCAGTTGTTTGACCCAGTAGGCAAGCTGCTCGTCCAGCACTTCGCCTTGCAGCCAGGCGCGTTGCCAGTGTGCGAAGTCGGCATACTGAACGGGAAGTTCGGGCAGCGTCGAGGGGCGGCCGTGAGAGAAGGCTTCGTAGATGGACGCGACCTCACGAACCAGCACGCCGAGCGACCACCCGTCGCCGATGATGTGGTGGATGTTAAAGAGCAGGATGTGCTCTTCCGCGCCGAGGCGCAACAGGCTGGCGCGCAACAATGGGCCTTGCGCAAGATCGAAGGGACGCTGCGCTTCCTGTTTCGCCAGCAGGCGCGCCTGCGCCTCGCGCTCGGCTTCCGGCAGTGATTCGAGATCGACAACCGGCAACTCAATCTTGAGCGAGGGGGCGATCACCTGCCGCGCCTCGCCTTCGATGGTCTGGAAGGTGGTGCGCAGAGCCTCGTGCCGGCGCACGATTTCGTTGAGGGTGCGCTCAAGCGCAGTGATGTCGAGCGCGCCATTCAGACGCGCCGCCTCGGAGATGTAGATGGCAGAGCTTTGCGGCTGCCACTGTTCGAGAAACCAGAGCCGTTCCTGTGCGAATGAGAGCGGGATGTGGCCGTCTCTCGGGACGCGGGTGATAGGCGGCGATTGCAAGCCTCGCCGCGAGCGCACCGCCGCCTCGACGCTGGCGGTAAACTCCGCGACCGTCGGCGCGGCGAACAGAGTGCGGAGCGGCATCTCCACCCCGAACGCGGAGCGCACGCGCGAGACGACCTGTGTGACGAGTAGGGAATGGCCTCCCAACTCGAAAAAGTTGTCGCGGATGGCGACTGGCGGAAGTCCGAGCACCTGCGACCAGATGCCTGCGATAACTTCTTCAGCCGGAGTGCGAGGCGCTTCTAAGATTTTTTCGGAGATACACCTTCGCTCGTCCGGCGCGGGTAGTTGACGACGATCCACCTTGCCGTTATGCGTCAGCGGCAACTCGTCCATGACAACGAAGAGCGAGGGGATCATGTGCTGCGGCAAACGCTCGCCGAGAAAGGAACGCAGCGATTCCGTCGTGGGCGCGTCTTCCGCGACCAGATAAGCAATCAGGCGATTCTCTCCGCCGCTGTCTTTGCTCGACACGACGACGCACCGGCCGACCGACGGGTGCGCGTCCAATGCCGCCTCGACCTCTCCCAACTCGACACGATAGCCACGCACCTTGACCTGATCATCCATGCGACCCAGAAAATCTATGTTGCCGTCGGGCAGGTAGCGCGCGAGGTCGCCGGTTTTGTAGAGACGCGCGCCGGGTTCGTCGCCGAAGGGATGAGGAATAAACTTTGCGGCCGTCAACTCCGGGCGATTGAGATAGCCGCGCGCGAGGCCGTTGCCGCCGATGTAAAGTTCGCCCTGAACGCCGACCGGCTGCGGTCGCAGTTGACGATCAAGAATATAGAGTTGGGTGTTGGCGATAGGCCGACCGATCAGGATCGAGTTAATTTGCTCTGTCGGCTCTCCCGGCCGGACATCGTACACACAGCACCCGACGACCGTTTCCGTCGGGCCGTACTCGTTGACGATGCGCGTCTGCGGGGCGGACTCCTGCCAGAAACGAACGTCGCCGGGCGTGAGCGCTTCACCGCCGAGAATCAGGACGCCTGTTTTGCCCGCCGCCTCTTCGGGGCGTAGTTGCTGGCCGAGCAGACGCGCATGCGCCGGGGTCGCTTTGACGAGGCTGAAATTTTCGTGGCGGCGCAACGCTTCACCCAGAGATTCAACCCCCGCCGCGCCCGCCGGCAGCAGCAGCACACGGCCTCCGGCCACGAGCGGGCCGAATAAACTTGTGACGCTCAAATCGAAGGCGATGGAAGAATGCAGGGGCGCGCCCGTTCCGCTCTCGATGTCGTAGGCGGCAGCAGCCCAAGCCAGATAGTTGCTTAATCCACGGTGCGAGATCATCGCGCCCTTCGGCCGTCCCGTCGAGCCGGAGGTGTAGATCACATACGCCAGATTTTCCGCACTCAATTCGACGTGCGGGTTCGCCGCGCTCTCCTCTTCGATCTCATTCCACTGCGTATCGAGGAGCAGGCTCGCGCCGTCGTGCTCGGGAAGTCCGGTCAGGAGTTTTTCCTGCGTCAGCAGGAGCGAGACGCCTGCATCCCGCAGCATGAAGGCGATTCTTTCGCGCGGATACGAAGGGTCAATGGGCAGGTATGCGCCGCCGGCCTTGAGCACGCCCAAAATCCCTATCACCATCTCCGGCCGACATTCCATGCAGAGACCGACCGGCACGTCCGCGCCGACGCCGCGCTTCGCAAGGTAATGAGCCAGCCGGTTCGCGCGCGCGTTCACCTCCGCATAACTCATGCGCTCGTCTTCAAATTCGATGGCGACATTATCGGGCGCGGCGTCGGTCTGGCGCGCGAACAGGTCGTGCGCGTATGTATCCTGCGGGTATTCGGCGCGGGTCGCGTTCCAGTCAACAAGCTGTTGCCGCAACTCGATGTCGGAGAGCAGGGGAAAGTTTCGCAGCAGCGTGTTGGGCTGCTCGACCGCGGCGCGCAGCACGATGGTCAGATGGTTATTGAATGTCTCGACGGTCGCGGGGTGAAAGAGGCCGGTCTGAAATTCGACCTGTCCCGCCAGCAGCCCCTCCGCCTCTTGTGTGAAAGTGAACGTGAGGTTGTTGTTCACCTCCGGCAGCGCGCCGTGCAGGCCTCTGAACACCAGCGCAATATCAAAGAGAGGACAGCGCTCGGCGCTCGCCAGATTGAGATCGGCGAGGACGCGCTCAAACGGATAACGCTGCCGGGCGTATGCTTCGAGAAGATTTTCCCGAACCTTTAACACGAGTTGACGAAAAGACGATCCTTCGTCCAGCGTATCCACCAGAGCGACAGCGTTCGACGCGGCTGATTCCTTGAGAGCCGGGCTGCCGACGCTAATCGTCTCGCTGCCCGAGTGTCTTTGCAGACAGATTTTCAGGGCGGCCAGCAGGAAAGCGTAAATCAGGAAAGGCGATCCGCCCGTGATGCGTGATAATTGTCGAGAGACATCTCCGGCGATTTCGATCTTCAACACAGTGCGCGCACCTGCATCCGACGCGCCCTGACGGGCGTCCGGCTTGAGGTGAGGAAGCTCTATGAGGCGAGACAACTTCGCAACCCAGTAGTCTCTCTCTTCCTTCAGGTTTTTATCGAAGACGAATAATTCTGTCATTGCCGTATGGGAGATTTATCAGCGTGCGGGTCTTGAACTTTATTGATTGCGCGAGGCTGTCTTTCGAGTTGGCAGAGCTACCGCATTTCGAGCCGTGGACTCGACCTTGAACTTGCTGCCGGGAATCTCTTATCTATCTCAAAGGGACGACGCCTGACATCAACTGATCGGGCGTGCAATCTTTTGCGGAAGCTTCACAGGCCGGGCATCCAATCGCGAAGCTTGAGCGCCGGGTATATCCTTCCGCTATCTTGCTTGAGCAAGTAGGGTGCCACGCGCTCGGGCCGCGAACATCTTTATTTTCGCCGGTTTGAACGCCGTATCGGGAATGGATATTAGGATGTAATTGTCCTGGCCTGGCCTCTCTCAAAACCAATTTCAGCCAGCAAATCAGCCATCGGGCGATAGGATGTTTTTGTCATATGAGGCAACAACAAACAGCCTGATTTTCACCACCCGAGCCGGGACGGATTGCCCTGTCGGAAAACGGAGCGGCGACGCCTGAGACCGACACGGCGAGCCGTCTGGATGTGCGGCGCGCGCGGGCCGGATTATTTGAAAAAGCTCGTAAAAAGAGTTAACCCGGCATGAGCCGGGTTAAAGAAGATGGGTAAATGGGGGGCTTGGGGACGTTGGCAAGCGTTATTGCCTGCCCGAAGGTGGGGTGACGGAGGGACACGGTCGCTTGTTGACCGTGCTTGTCAATAAATGTCTAAGCACTTCCCATGCCATGAAATAATATGTCGCGCAATAATCCGACCTTCGATGCGCGCGCCGGGCGCAAGCCCCGCCGAAGGTCGGACGAACGGCTAATTCGCGACCAGGTCGAAAGCGAACTCGTCGTTTTGGTATGCCGGAAGTGAGTCGGAGTCGCCGTCCGAGGGGGCGGCCTGCTCGTCTGCGCCGAGCGGAAAGTCGAGCAGACGGTCTTCCGGATGGACGGCGATGCCGCTCGCCAACGCCTCGAAATGTTTGAGCATGAGGGTGATATAACGGTCGCTGAAGAGGTCTGTGTTGTATTCCATGGCGGCGAACAATCCTTGCTCCGTCTCGGTTATTGAGAGGGTTAGATCAACGTGTGCGGTGCCCTTCTCGATCCTCAGGGGATTGAGCGTCAGCCCCGGCAACTCAAGCGTCGCGGACGGCGCATTCTGCATGACGAAGACCGTCTGGAAGAGCGGCGCGCGGTCGAGGCGGCGTTCCGGGCGCAAAACTTCCACGACTTTTTCAAACGGAAGATTCTGGTGCGCGTATGCGCCGAGCGTCACTTCGCGCACACGCGCCAGTAGCTCACGGAAATTGGGATTGCCCGAAAGGTCTGTGCGCAGGACAAGTTGATTGACAAAGAAGCCGATCAGTCCTTCGGTCTCCGCGCGATTGCGGTTTGCGATGCCTGTCCCGACGACAATATCTTCCTGCCCGGCGAGACGGTGGAGCAAAGTCTTGAAGGCGGCCAAGAGCGTCATGAAGAGTGTGGTTCCTTCACGACGGCTGATGTTCTTGAGCGCCTGCGTGACCTGCCGGCTGAGCGTGAGGGTCTGGGTCGCGCCGCGCCGGGTTTGTTGCAGGGGGCGGCGATTTTCGTCGCCGAGACGAAGCTCGGGCAGATTTGCCAGTTGACGCTTCCAATAGTCAATCTGGCTCTCAAGACGTTCGCCTTGCAGCCATTCGCGCTGCCAGTGTGCGAAGTCCGCGTATTGAATCGGCAGGGGCGATAGAGGCGAGGGCTGCCGGTTGAGAAACGCTTCGTAGAGCCGGACGATTTCGTTGATCAGCACGCCCTCCGACCACCCGTCGGTGACGATGTGATGCAGGGTGAAGGCGAGGATGTGCTCCTCTTCGTCCAGTCTGAGCAGCGTGGCGCGGAACAGCGGCCCGGCCGTCAAGTCGAACGGCCGCACGGACTCTTCGGTGGCGGCCTCTAAAGCCTGTTTCTCACGCTCGGCCTTCGGGGAAACGTGGCGCAAATCCATGACCGGCAATTTCAGCGTGCGCTCGGGCGAGATGATTTGTGCCGCCCCCTGTTCCGTCTCGGCGAAAGTCGTTCGTAAAACCTCATGACGGCTGATGACCTCGTTGAAACTCTGCTCCAGAGCTTCGACATTAAGTTTGCCGTTGAGCCGGACGGCATGCGGGCGATTGAAGGCGGCGGTTCCCGGCTCCATCCGCTCGGCGAACCAGAGCCGCTGTTGCGCGAAGGATAAAGGCAACGCCTGTTCGCGCGACACCGGGAGAATCGGCGTTAGCTGCGAGCCGTTTTCGATCTGCTTCGATGTTTCGATACTGGCGGCCAGGGCGGAGATCGTGGGTTGCTCGAAAATTGTGCGCAGCGGAAATTCCAGTTGAAACACTTCGCGCAGTCTTGAAATAAGCTGCGTGGCGAGCAGCGAATGACCGCCCAGCTCGAAGAAGTCGTCGTATATACCGATCCGCTCGACGCCGAGAATGTCCGCCCAGATGCCAATTAACAACTCCTCGGTCGGTGAGAGCGCGACTGCTTCGGCAACGTCGCGTTCGATTTTCACGGCCTGCGGCGCGGGCAGCGCGCGGCGGTCAACCTTACCGGTGGAGGTGAGGGGCAGTTCGTCCAGAAACACGTAGTATGCAGGGACAAAGTATTCGGGCAGTTTCTGTTCCAGAAAGGCGCGAAGCTCGACGGCAGACGGCGCGGGCTGCCGATTCGCCACGACGTAAGCTACAAGACGTTTCTCGCCTTGCGAATCTTCCCACGTCCAGACGACCGCCTCCCTGATCGCTTCGTGCCGGTTGATGGCCGCTTCGATCTCGCCGAGTTCGATGCGGAAGCCGCGTATCTTCACCTGATAATCAATGCGGCCGAGAAATTCCACGTTGCCGTCGGGCAGGTAGCGCGCGAGGTCGCCGGTTCTGTAGAGGCGCGCGCCGGGCGTGTCGGAGAAAGCGTCGGGGATAAACTTTTCGGCGGTCAGTTCAGGCCGGTTAAGATAATTTCGCGCCAGCAAATTGCCGCCGATGTGCAATTCGCCGGGAACGGCGGCCGGAACGAGGTCTCCCTGGCGATCGAGAATATAGATCGCGCGTCCCTGCACGGGGCGACCGATGGGAATTCTTCTGCCGGGCGCGTCTGCGCAATAGCCGCCGGGCACTTCAAAGATCAGAGATGTAATAGCCGCTTCAGTCGGCCCGTAAGCGTTCAGGAGACGCACTTCTTTGAGAGGTGTCTGCTGCCAGAGACGGACGGCTTCGGGCAACATCGCATCGCCCCCGGCGATAACCAGCTTGAGGTGCGTATCCGGTAGCTGCACCGTGCCGTCGGCCGATTCCTGCGCCAGCCTGTGCCAGTAGGCGGTCGGGGGGTTGATGATAGTCAAAGCTTCGTCGCGCAGCTTGTCGCGAAACTCGGACGTTGTCCAAAGTTCCGTCCCGCGAAGCACCAGTTGTGCGCCGCCGAGAAGCGTGGAGAGAATCTGTTCGAGCGACACGTCAAAGTTGAATGAAGCGAACTGCAATACCTTGTCGCTCGCTTCAACCCGAAACTCCTGTTGAATCGCCGCGCAATGGCTGGTGGCCGCCGCGTGCGAGAGGCAGACGCCCTTCGGCGTGCCCGTCGAACCGGAGGTGTAGATGATATAGGCGAGGTTCTCGGGCGAGACGCCGCTCGAAAGATTCTCCGCGCTCTCGCGCGCGAGCGTTTCCCCATCGGAATCGAGGCACACAATGTCGGACGCGGCGGCATAAAAGGGCAGGCTCGAAACCAGTTCGTCCTGCGTCAGGATCACGGGCGTGTCCGCGTCTTCGAGCAGCATCTCCAAACGCTCAGCAGGGTAAGCGGGGTCTAAAGGCAGGTACACACCGCCGGCTTTGAGAATACCGAGCAGCGCAACCACCGCATGAATCGAGCGTTCCACAAAGACGCTGACGCGAACTTCGGGGGCGACGCCGAGAGAGCGCAGGTGATGCGCCAGTTGATTGGCTCTGCCGTTCAACTCTCGATAGGTCAGTCGCTCATCTTCGAGCGAGACGGCGATGGCTTCGGGTGTGCGCTCAACCTGCGCTTCGAATAGTTCATGCAGGCAACGCGCTTCGGGCGCGTCGGGCTGTTGCGGCTGCGAACTCCAATCCCCGAGCAACTGCCGTCGCTCGTCACCGGTCAGCATCGGCACATCCGCGAGACGCTGCGCGGGGTTCGAGACCATCCCTTCGAGCAGGGTACGCAGGTGGCCGAGCATGCGTGTGATCGTCTCCGGCTCGAAACGGTTGCGATCATAGGGCATCCGCAATAACAGTTCCGTCCCCGGAATGACGGCCACGGCCACCGGATAGTTATTGCTCTCCACGCCGCGCAGATTGCCGATCACGAGATTTCCGGCCTGTCGTCGCATCGAAGCGTCGGCGGGATAATTATCAACCACCAGCAGGCTCTCGAACAGCGGCAGACTGCGCGCCACCTCGCTCCAGCCCTGAACCTGAACCAGCGGGCTGTGCTCAAACTCGCGCATCTCCGCCTGTTGAAATTGCAGGTTCTTCAACCACGGCAGAAGCGTGTCCGAGGGCGACAGGCGAACCCGCACGGGCAGCGTGTTGATGAACAGCCCGACGATGGTTTCCACCCCATTTAAACTGGCCGGGCGTCCCGAAACCACCGCCCCGAAGACGACATCCTGCTCACCGCTGTAGCGACTCAGCAATAGTGACCATGCGCCTTGAATCAATGTGTTCAGGGTCAGTTGGTGGCGGGTGGCGAATGCCTGCACGGCGTTCGTCGAGGCTTCGGACAAACGCACGGCCTCCTCGCACGGGTCGTGTGCCTGTTTGCCCGCTCCCGTCGCCGGCCGCTCGGCCACGAGCGGCGTCGGGTGCGTGAAGCCTTTGAGCATCTCCTGCCAGAAGGTTTCCGCCTGCGAGAGGTCTTGTTGCTTCAACCACCTGACGTATTCGCGGTAAGGGCGCGGGCGTTCGAGTTGAGCCGGTTGGTTGCGGCACAACCCCTCGTACAACGCGAACACTTCCTTGAGCAGGTGGGCGCGCGACCACCCGTCGAGCAGCAGGTGGTGATTGCTGAGAATAAATCGGTGCTCGTCCTCGGCCAGCCGGATCAGGCCGAGACGCATCAACGGCGCTTTCGAGAGATTGAATTTCGTCTCCTCGTCCGTCAGGAAAAACTGCTCCAGACGCTTCTGCTGCTCATCCGTCGAAAGCCCACGCCAATCGTGATATTCGAGCGGCAACTCGACGTTGCGATGCACGACCTGCACGGGCGTTTCGAGGTTTTCCCAGTGGAAAGAGGTGCGCAGAATCGAATGCCGGTTGACCGCCTGCCGCCATGCCTGCGCAAAGGCTGCGGTGTTCAACTCTCCGCTCATCGAGCAGCTTAACTGTCGAAAGTAGACATCCGATTCCGTGCCGTACAAACTATGAAACAGCATTCCCTGCTGCATCGGCGTCAGTTTGTATAAGTCTTCGACGTTCTCTGTTTTCATCTGAAAGTTTCCTGCCGTTATGCGTTCAAACTAGCCAGTAAGTTGTCGAGGTCTGCCTGCGAAAGCTCGGCCTCGGGAAAATCGGAAGGCGTGTAGCCCCCGGCTTCCGGCGACAGGCAATGTTGGCCGAGCGCGCGCAGACGCTCGTTGAAGTTTTCCGCCAGAGCCTCGACGGTGGCGCGGCGATGTGCGTTCTCGCTGTAAGTCCAACTCACTTGCAGTTGCTCGCCCACGACCTTTGCGTCAATTTCCAGCAGGTGCGTGCGGTCGCCCGGCATCAAAGGGCTTGCGCCCCTGGCATCCCTGACGCGACCGAATATGGAAGCGTCGGCGGCCTCCTGCTCGAACTGTCCCAGATAGTTGAAGCTGACCTGCGGCTGCGGGAAAGTCTTCCAGAGTTCGACAACTTCCGTGTCAACGCTCAGATGTCCCAGCAAGCCGTAGCCGATTCCGCGATTGGGCAGACGCCGCAGCTTCTCCTTGACGGCCTTCAATTCATCGCCGGGGCTGTCGCCGTTCCTGCCCAGATCGAGCAGCACCGGAAAGACGCTCGTGAACCAGCCGACGGTGCGCGATAAATCTACGTCTTCAAAGATCGACTCGCGGCCGTGCCCTTCCATCTCGACAAGCAGAGAGCGCGTCCCCGTCCAACCGGCGAACGCCTGCACGAGCGCGGTCAACAGCACATCGTTGATCTGCGTGTGATAAGCCTGCGGCACGTCAACCAGCAGGGCGCGCGTGGCGGACGCTTCCAGCTTGGTGCTGACGACCCGCGCGGACTCTAAAGTGTTGGCCTGCCCTGCGGGGTGATCCGAAGGCAAAGGGCGCGGCTGATTCCGCAACTCGTCCGTCCAGTAGGCGATCTCTTCCCGAAAGCCTCCGCCCCTGACATGCTGCGACAAACGCTCGGCCCACTGCTTGAAAGAGGTGGTCTTGGCGGGAAGCGACGGCTTTTTCCCCTCGCTCAAATGCTGGTAAACGGCCTGTAAGTCTTCCAGCAAAATACGCCATGAGACGACATCAATGGCGAGGTGATGAACGACCAGCAGCAACAAATTCGCCCGACTCTCGCCACACGCGATATGCGCTACTTTGATGAGCGGGCCGTCCGAGATGTTCAGGCTCGCCTGCATGGTTTCGATGGCCGCTTCGATGGCGGCTTGCTGCTCGGCTTCCGGCAGCGCGGAGAAGTCGAGCGCGGAGAACGGCGCGGCGTCGCCCGTCTCCGCATTGCGCTGCTGCCATTCGTTTTCTTCGGTCGGCGTATAACGCAGACGAAGCGCGTCGTGATGTGCGAGAAGGTGTTGCACGGTTTGCTCGACCAACGCGGGTATCAACGGCCGGTCTACTTCGAGCAGGATGGACTGGTTGAAATACTCGCGCCGCGGCAGATTCTGTTTAAAGAAACGACGCTGGATCGGCGTCAGAGGCAACGCGCCCGTGACGATGCCCTGCTCGGCTTTGACGGTCGGGGTCGTTCCCACCACCGTCGCCAGTTCGGCAATCGTCTGCTGCTGGAAAAACTGCTTGGGCGTGAGACGCAGGCCGTGCTGATTCGCTTTGGCGATGATCTGAATACTGATGATTGAATCTCCGCCCAACTCGAAGAAGTTATCGTGGATGCCGATCTGCTCGACGCCGAGGACTTGCGACCAGATTTCCGCCAGTCTCTTTTCGATGTCGGTTTGCGGGGCGACGTAGGAGCGCGCGGTTTCATCAATCGAGGGCGATTCCGGCTCGTTCCACGCGGGCGGCGGGGTCTGCTGCGCGCCGCTTGCGGGCGCGCCGTGGATTGTCAGTTCGTCGAGCCTTG
>DATCWB010000472.1:0-2497 GCA_036566625.1 Pyrinomonadaceae bacterium | reverse complement strand
GGCGGCGCGTGGCCGGTCGGCGCGCGGGCGTCTGCGGCGCGGGCGTGGTCGAACTGTTCGTGTTCTGCGCGAAGGCGGAGATGGCAAACGACGACGCAAGCGCCGCGACGATGAATAATTTTTTGAACATGGTGACTCCTCTGTAAAGCTGTCCGCTCAGGCGCGCAATATCTCGCAATATCTCGCAATATCTCTCGATGGGCGCGCCTGACAATGTCGGGAGATAAATTTCTAGACGAGGCGCGCGGCCTCGCGCAAACGGCGCGCGGAAGCGTCGCGCCCGATGATGTCGAAGACCTCGAACATCGAAGGGCCGACCGCCTGCCCGGTCAGGGCGGTGCGCGCCGCGTTGATGAAGAGACCGGCTTTGACGCCCGTTTCGTCGGCGTAGGCGCGCAAGGTAGCCTCGCAGGTCTCCAACGTGAAGGGTTCGGTCTGTTCGATGCGCGCGGCGAGCGCGGGCAGCAGTTCTTTGAGGCGCGGCTCTTTACGCAGGTTCTTCTTCACCGCCGCCTCTTCAAACTCGAACTCATCGCCGAAGTAGGCGCGACCCTGACCGGAGAAGTCCTTGAGCGTGTAGAAACGCTCGCGGATGAGATCGACCGCGCGGGCGAACCAATCGCGGCGGTCGCCGTCGTACTCCTCGCGCCACAGTCCCGACGCTTCGAGTTCGGCGCGCACCAGCGGCAACAATTCTTCGCGCGGCAGCGTGCGGATGTAATGGGCGTTCATCCAGATCAACTTGTCGTCCGTCCAGCGCTTCGGGTTGTTCGCGTCGAAATTGAAAATCGCGGGGTTGCGGTGAATGCGTTCGAGCGAGAAGTTTTCGACCATGTCGCTTAAAGACATTATTTCGCCCGCACGTTCGTCCGGCGGGTGCGCGGCGTCGCCAGGCGCGACCTCTGCCTCGGATTGAAGACCCGTCGCCGCCCAGCCGAGCAAGGCAAGAAAATTGCGAAATGCGGCGGGGAGAAAGCCAGCGTCGCGGTAAGTTGTCAGCGAAACGATTTCGCCGTGAATTCTTTTCGACAGCTTCTTTCCGCCGGGCGCAAGTATCAGCGGCAGGTGCGCGAAGCGCGGCACGGAAGCATTCAGAGCCTCGTAGATGAGAATCTGCTTGTGCGTGTTCGTCAGGTGATCCTGTCCGCGAATCACGTCGGTGATGCGCATCTCGATGTCGTCGCAGACGACCGAGAGGTTATAGAGCGGGTGGCCGTCGGAGCGCAGCAGCACGAGGTCTTCGATCTCGGCGTAGTCGCGCTCCTGCACGCCGTAGACGGCATCTTCAAACGTGGAACGACCCTCGCGCGCGACCTTGAGACGCACGGCGAAAGGCTCGCCCGCAGCGGCGCGCGCCGCCGACTCTTGCGAAGAGAGATCGCGAAAAGGGTTGCTGCGATGATCCGCGCCCGTGTGCGATGCGGCGCGGGCGCGCTCGGCGATCTCCTGTTTGACGTTCGCGTCGGCGCGTTCGGCCTTCGGCGTGAAGTCTCGGTAAGCCTTGCCCGCTTCGATGAGTTGCAGCGCGGCGGCGCGGTGCTGGTCGGCATTGTCCGACTGGAAGACCATCTCCTCGTCATAGTCGAGTCCGAGCCAGCGGAGACCTTCGATGATCGAGCGCGTCGATTCGTCGGTCGAACGCTGGAGGTCTGTGTCTTCGATGCGGAGCAAAAACGCGCCGCCGGTTTTGCGCGCGTAGAGCCAGTTGAACAGGGCGGTGCGCGCCGCGCCGATGTGCAGGTAGCCGGTGGGTGATGGTGCGAAACGAACTCTCATAAGACAGTGACAAGTGACGGGTGACAAGTGACGAGTTAAAACAGTAGATCGGGAATCATCAATCTTGAATAGACTAAAACGGTTTTCTCTATTTACGATTGACGATTCACTTTACTTTCCTTGTCGCTAAAAAAGTAACGAGTGACACTGGCGAGTCTCGGACAAGTTTTCCGCAACTTGTCACTCGTCACTTGTCACTCGTCACTGCATATTAGTGGCGGAGATAGCAGGATTCGAACCTGCGATGGGCTTTTGACCCATAACGGTTTAGCAAACCGCCGCCTTCAGCCACTCGGCCATATCTCCGCGAAGGCTCGCAAACGAGTTGATATTCTAGCCCGCAGTGAGGGTTTGTCAAGGCGGGGTACGGAAGACGGGGAGCGGGAACTGCCCGGGCGCGACCACTTTCGCTTCAGGCCGTGCGACGCTTACGTTCGCGCCCGACGATCAGGCGGATGAGGCCGGCCGAGATTGACCAGCGCCTGCCGTCCATCTCGCGTTCGACCATAACCTGAGCCGGATTGATGCGGCACACGTCCATCACGGCGACCCTCGACCGGCCGTCGAAGAAACGCCGACCGATCAAGTCTGCGTGCGGCATCTGCGCGCGTGTCGTCCGCTCGCGCGGGGGGTCGTCGCCCGGAATCAGTCTGAGTTGTAGTGCCCGTTCTTTTCGTCTCATTGGTCAATACCTCGTGCAAAGAAATGGGGCGTGCAAGTG
>DATCWB010000471.1:0-7292 GCA_036566625.1 Pyrinomonadaceae bacterium | reverse complement strand
GCGCCAACGACCGCCCGCCGCCGCGCCGCGCGCGACCCACGCCACCAGAGGCGAAACCCCGTCCGCCCCCGCTTCGTTCGGCCCCTGTCCTTCGGCTTCCGGCCGGACGAACTCGTGCCCCTGAGAGCGGCACCAGCCGCGCAGGTGGACGGCGAGGTCGGGGGCGCTCCCCCTGACGCCGAGCTTCCCGCCGGGCGGCAGGTCGGCCAAAGCCCTCTTGAGCAGGAGGTGCGCCCCTCGGTCGAGCCCCAGCCCTTTAATATCGATAACCGTCGATGGTGATGTTCCCGTCCGCGTCATAGAATCCCGCCTCGTCCACCGCGCGTTCGAGCGCCTCGTAACCTTCGAGCCGACCCTCGCGCCACTCCTTGAGCCCTTCGAGGTCGAGGAGCGGACGCACCTCCGGGTCGTCATAGGACATCCCCAGCAGCAGCGCGCGGAAGCGCGACACAAGCCCATCGGGTACTGCCGGCGTGACGGTGAAGTTGCAGTGATCGAAAGGTTCGGTCTGCGTCAGCACACGCGTGGCCCCGGCCGG
Organism: Pyrinomonadaceae bacterium; assembly: GCA_036566625.1. Lineage (GTDB taxonomy): Bacteria > Acidobacteriota > Blastocatellia > Pyrinomonadales > Pyrinomonadaceae > JAIVJZ01. The sequence continues at coordinate 6,754 of DATCWB010000471.1, read as the reverse complement.
GAGCGTCCCCTCGCCCGTGAAGAGGAGGTGATTGCCGTCGATCATGCAGGCGGCATCCGCCCCGCCGGAAAGCAGTGCGCGCGCCGCCTCGCGCTCACCGCCGATGTGGTCGCCGTGCTTGCCGCCGAGCAAGTCGTGGTAGACGACCTCGAAGTCTGTGCCCGGGACGAGTCCCTGCGCTCTGAGGTGGGAGAGCGGGAGGAGTGTCGCCTGCGGAGAGTCGAGGGCGCCGACGGCCACGCGCTTGCCGCGCAGGTCTTTGACCGAGCCGACGCCCGAGTCGTTACGCACGACCACGACCGAGGTGAGGTCGCGGTCTGTGTCGCGCATCACAACGGCTTCAACCTTTATCCCGCGCGCGAGGGCGAGCCGCCGCGCTCTGACCCAGGCGAGCGGCGAGTTCCACGCGACGTGGAAGTGTCCCGCCAAGTGTGACTCGACCTGCCGCTCGTAGTTGGAGAAGAGGACGTAGTCGAAGTCGAGGCCGTGGCGCGAGAAGTAAACTTTAAAGCCTTCCCAGATCGTCACGACTTTCGGGTCGTAGGCGACCGCGCCCAGGATGAGAGTGTCGGAATCGCTCATTGCCGTCTTTGCGCCTTTCTTTAACCGAAGAGGGGCAGGCCGCAGACGGCCCTGCCGATGAAGTCGTAGAGTACGTCGGTCGTCGGCGCCATCACGGTCGCGGCGCGTGCGTCGCGGAAGTGCCGCTCCATGCCGACCTCCTTGCGGAAGGCCGCACCGCCGCAGACGCGCATCGCCAGCTCCGTGACTTCGGTTGAAGCCTCGCCCGCCGCCGCCTTGACCTCCAGGACGCGCAGCATGGCGTCCTCCCTCCCCGTCTCGATGGCCGTCAGGGCATCCCCGAGCAGCGCGCGGCACATGTCCGTCTTGATGCGCATCCGTGAGAGGTAGGCGCGGATCGTCGGCAGGTCGGCCAGTGAACTCCCGAGGTGTTCCAGCCTCGTGCCGGCGACGTGCGCGGCGGCCTTTTGGGTAGCCGCCTCCATCGTCCCCGTAGAGAAGCCCGCGCTCATCAACTGGAAGTAGGGGAGCACGACCCCCATCATCACGTCGAAGCCGCCGCCGTCGGCGCCGAGTATGTTACCGCGCGGAACGAGGACGCCCTCGGCCGTCACGGGTGACGAACTGTTCCCACGCAGCCCCATCCCGTCGAACGGCGCGGGGATGGAGAGTCCGGCCGACGCGGCCGGCACGAGCCAGATCGTGCTCTGTCCCTCGGCCTCCAGCGGGCGGCTCGACCAGACGTAGGAGTCGGCCTCGCCGGCCGAGGTGACCCAGCTCTTCTGCGCGTCGAGCCGGACGCCGCCCTCGTCCGGCGTCGCCGTGCTGACGGGGGCCCAGAAATGGCTGCGCGACCCCTGCTCCGAGAAGGCGAGCGTCGTGACGTGCTCTCCGCGTGCGACCGCTTCGCGGACTTCGCGCGTCCCGTGTGCCTCGATGACGGTAGAGCCCGCGTAGTGCATACAGAGCACCATCGCTGTCGAGGCACAGGTCGAGGCAACACGCTCGACGACCTGCGTCGCAGCGCGATGTGACTCTCCGAGCCCGCCCACCTCGCGCGAGCTGACCAACCCCAAAAGTCCCGCCTGCCCGAAGGCATCGAGTGCCGCGCGGGGAAAGGTTCCGTCCCGGTCCACCTCGGCGGCAGCGGGCGCCACCGTCCCGGCGATAATCTCTTCAACGGCACGAAGGTCGAACGCCTTCGCGCGCGGTTCCGCTTCGCTCATCCTCGTCTCCTTCACAAAGCTCCGAGGCCTCGGTGCGCGGTCAGGCACCCGGGGCGCGGAAAACGCACGCATGCGATTCCGATCTCGTGAGCAGGTTGATTGTGTCCGCGGGACGCCGGGTCGGCCCCGCTTTAAAGGAGGGGCTACGCGGCGGGCCGCGGGCGGGAAGTGTCGTGTCGCAAAACTTGCGCCCACTGCAAGGCGCGGGTTCAATTCTTCTGCATTACGTCACCCATCCATTTGAAGACATATCTAACGGCAGCGCCGTCAGGTCAAATTACACGCGTGCGCAGATGTTACATACATGGCCGAAAAGTGACAAGGCAATGTTGGCGGAGAACGCTCGGTTCGGGTCATGCGGACGATGGACGAGATCAACCGGAGGCACGGGACTATACTGTCCGCCCGCTCGCGTTGAGTGCTGATCGCGGGTGGGAGATGAGGCGGCAGCACCTGTCGCCGCGCTACACGACGCGGCTCGACGAGGTGCTCAAGGTGAAGGCCTGCTGGGAGTAACCGAGCCGTGGGGGCAGGCTCCCGATGTTGAACAATAACTCGGCTCCCGCCGCAATCATCATGAAAGTCATGGAAACGAAGGAACTACCATGGAAAGAGGTAGAGATAAGAGCTAATCAACGAACGGCTGTTTTTGCAACACCGCCTCAGATTGGGTATCGTGAATGTGGCGGGCAAGCTGGGACGGTTAGAATATGTTGATTTTCATCGCAAGAGAATTCCACCGATGCGGCTCGCCGGTCTGTCACGTCAAATCCTGATTCACATACCACCTGTTAGCAAGGAGCGCCTACGTGCCGCTTGTGAGTTTAATAATACCGACGCATGGTCGCCCGCAGCTATTGGCGCGGGCGGTGGAAAGCGGGAAACTCGCCGGGCGCGACGTGGAACTGGTGGTTGTGGATGACGCTTCAACCGACAGCACGGCGGAAGTTTGCCGCGCGCTCAAAGGCATCAAATACGTCCGGCTCGAACACAATCTGGGGGTAGCAGGAGCACGCAATGCGGGTCTGCTGGCTAGTTCCGCAGAATATATAGCGTTCCTCGACGACGACGATCTGCGCCTGGCCTCCTCCATCGACTTGCAACTCGCCGCGCTTGCCCGCCAGCCTGAAGCGGGTTTTGTTTGTGGTTCGATGCTGCTGGCGGATCAGGAAGGTCGGTTGACCGGAGAGAGGTCTGCGCCGAACCACCTCGGCGGAGACATCTTCTGGGAGCTTATGGAGATGGCCTTTCCCGTCATGCCAATATCAGTGTTATTCCGCAAAGAGTGTTTCTTCCGCGTCGGGCTGTTCCGCAACAGGTTGGCAGGCATCGACGATTGGGACATTTTCGTCCGCATCGCCGAGTTATATCCCGTGGTGGTCATGGGTGAAGCGGTGGGCATCTACCGGCAACCCACGCCCTCTTCCGGCCAGGGTTCGTCCCGGCTGGCGCGCCACCTGACCAGAGCCATCAGGCACCAGCAGGAACTATTGCGCCTGCCGCGCGCGATGTCGGCTTCGGCCGAGCGGCGCAAGCAGGCTCGGAAGGCTGCCATAAATCGCGTCGCCAACACCCTGTTCAGGAATGCGGCCGAGGGCTTGCCCACAGGCTCATACGGGTTTGCCTGTGCTAACATCCTAAGCGCCCTGCGACTCGATCCTTTATACGCTGCACGCCCCGGAGTTTATAAAAAGCTCTTCAAGCGAGCTCTTGCACCGTAGAAGTATCATGAGGTCAGTGCCTTTCCGACGGACGCCCGGAAGTAGGCCATCTCTCGACAGTCCTTGCGGCGCTCGGGGGATTGATGCCAGAAATCAGCCTGATCATCACCACACATAACCGCCCGCAGATGCTCGCCCGCGCCATCGAGAGCGCGCGGAAGGCCACGCGCGGTGAGGTTGAAGTCGTGGTGGTTGATGATGCCTCGACAGATGAAACAGCCCGACTCTGCCGAAGCATCCCGCAGATCACGTACGTGCGGGCAGAGCGCAATCAGCGTGTGGCGGGCGCACGCAATTTAGGCATCCTCGCCAGCCGGGGCGAGTTCCTCAGCTTTCTCGACGACGATGACGTGAGGCTGCCCGGGTCGCTCGACCGGCAGTTGGGGGCGCTGGCTTCAGAGCCGCGAGCGGGCTTCGTTTACGGGCAGGCGATTCTGAGCGGGCATGACGGCGCGTTAGAGGAAGATCGCTACCCGGCTTGCTGCCCGGAGGGAGATATTTTCTTCCGCCTGCTGGCACAAAATTTCATCCCTTGCGGCTCGGTAGTTTTCCGCCGCGCCTGCCTGTCGCGCGTCGGACTGCTCGACGATGCTCTGGCCGGGATTGATGATTGGGATTTATGGCTGCGCATCGCCGCGCTCTACCCTGTGATAGCGTTGGAACAGCCTGTCGTACGCTGGCGCAAATCTACGCCGGTTTCCGGGCAGGGCAGTTCGCGTGCGTTGGAGATAGTTAATCTCAGCACCCGGCAATTTCGTGAGAGCTGGCTGGCGTTACCGCGTGTCGCGGAAGTATCAGCCTCGAAGCGGCGAGAGAGTTCGCACCTTTTCTCAGAAAATATGGCCGGTCATCTGCTCTGGGAGACGTGGCGTGCATTTGCCGCGGGAGAGGTGAAGACGGCCTGCCACAATATGCTCGGCGCGGTGCGTCTTCATCCCGCGGGAATGATACGGGTGGCGACGCGCCGCACTAGTTTTCGCTTCTTTTTGAATCATGCCCCCGGCGAGTGGCGGACCCTCAAAGCTCGCTCGGGGCAATAACCAGACTCATAGAACAATGCTATTCAATAATGAAGATAATCATAGGGAAGGGTCAATTCATGGGGCCGGTGAGCGGTGCGGACGAAACGCTCGTTGCCTATGCCACTCAGCTAGGTTCGGCCGGACACTCTGTCTCAGTCCTGCTGATGTATCCGCACATGCCGGGGGATCAATACTACCTCGGCCTCTCGAAGGCGGGCGTGCCGGTCTTCTCCATCGCCCCCGCCAGCGTCCGCGCATATTTGGACGCGGGACGCAATCTGTCACGAGGTCTGTTGCAGGTTTTCCCCAAGACGAGGCACATCCTGCGGAGAAGGGCGCAACGGCTCGCCAGTAGCGTGGCGGATCAGTACTTCGGTCAGTGCTGCGTTTACTTAAGGAAACTGAACGCAGACCTCTTACACGTCATCACGCCCGATCCGAGCGCCATGATCATGATTCGCGCGGCGAACGCCGTCGGACTCCCGGTGTTTTATCAAGAGTTGGGGATACCCTATCACCCGCCGGAATTCAAATCGTATTACAAAGAGTTCACTTCCGTTTTGCCCCTGTGTTCGGAAGTGGCAGCACTATCACCGAAATTGGCGCTCCAGTGCCGCGAGAAGCTGCCTCACGCGAACTCACTCTCGGTGCTCCCGATCATGGCCAGCGCGTCGTTTCATCAGGTGACCGCGTCCTCGAAAGCCGCGCCCACTCAGCCGAACGTGGGCGTCACGTTCGGCTTCGCCGCCCGGTTCGAATATTTAAAAGCCCCGCAAGTCCTACTTGAGGCTTTCGCCAAAGTCTTCCGGGAGCGCAACGATGTCAGGCTGAAGCTGGTCGGGGTCGGGTCGCTCAGGCGGAAGATCATAGCCCGCGCCGCCGCCCTCGGCGTGGCACACGCGTGCGACTTTCCTCCGGTATATAAGCGACCGGAGGAGAAGGGCGCTTTCATGCAGAGTTTGAACGTCTTCGTGTTGCCATCCCTCACTGAGGGGACGCCCAACAGCATCATGGAAGCGATGGCCTACGGCCTGCCCGTCATCTCGACGACGGTCGGGGGGATTCCCGACGTGGTCACCGCCGAAACCGGTATCCTCGTCCCGTCCGAAGACACCGAGGCTCTCGCCGGAGCGATGCTCCGGCTGGCGGCAGACCCGGCCTTGCGAACCCGCATGGGCGAGGCGGCCAAATCCAGGTATGAAGAACTGTTCTCGCCGGACTCTGTATTGCCTGTGATTATGAATAGGTATCGGGCGGTCATCTCCGGCATGAATAATCACGGACGGGGCGACCAGCCGGAAGGCAATGAACTCTCGCACCCCTGGGCAAACACTTATTTCTGAAGGTCAAGAGCGAAGGTTGAAAAACAGGGCGGGGCTTTATGGAATACACGGGCGAGAGATTTATGCCCCAACTGTCGGGCGAAATCAAATATGAGCACCTGCACCGGTATGTGCTCGCGCAGGAACTCGTGAAGGGCAAGGAGGTGTTGGACATCGCCTGCGGGGAGGGCTATGGCGCGGCTATGCTGTCGGCCACGGCGCGCACCACCATCGGCGTGGACATTGATGCGGCCGTCATCGAACACGCCCGCCGGAAGTATGCCCCCCACCCGAATCTCGTATTCCGCAGCGGCTCATGCGACTCGATCCCGCTGGCGGACAAAAGCGTCGATGTCGTCACATCTTTCGAGACCATCGAGCATCACGACAAGCACCGGGAAATGATGCGCGAGGTCAGAAGGGTGCTGCGCCCGGAAGGGCTTCTCATCATCTCTTCTCCCAACCGCCCGGTCTACTCCGAACTATACGGCAGTTCGAACCCGTTTCACGTCAGGGAACTCGATTATCAGGAGTTCACGGATTTGCTGAAAGAGCACTTCCGTCATGTCACGGTCTACGGGCAGAAGCTCGAAGCCGGCTCATTCGTCTTTTCTATAGAGGACACGCCGGAGCGCGACTTCACGGCTTACGCCGGCAACGGCGAGCGACTGCACGGCGAACTCCCGCCCCTCCAGTCGCCGTCCTATTTCATCGCCCTCTGCTCCGACGCGGAGTTGATCGTCGCGCCGAGTCTTGAGTCGCTCTACCTCGACAATGGCGACTCTCTCCACGAGCATGCGTTGGAGGAATTACGACGGCTGAGAGCCGAGCACGAGCGGACGACAGAACTCTACGTCCGGCACGCGATTGAACTCGAAGAGATCAAAGCACACATCAGCTTTAAGCTCATCTCGCGTTTTCTCTGGCCGTTGACCGGGAAA
>DATCWB010000470.1:0-12581 GCA_036566625.1 Pyrinomonadaceae bacterium | reverse complement strand
GTTTCACGACGTACTGCACTTCCTGCACGCTGCCGCCCATCTTCTCCGGCGTCGAGTTGAAGGCGAGACGGTTCGCGCCCTCTTCGCGCACGACCTGTAACGCGGCGTGCTTGGCGTCGCTCCCGCCGCGCCTGATGATCTTCACCTCGGCCTGCTGTTCATCCCAACCCTCGACCGTGATGTCGCCGCTGAAATTGCGCAGGGCGAACGAGCCGTCTTTCGCGAGCGGGTAGGTTTTCGTCATGGTTGACTGCGTGCCGAAATCTTTCAGGCCCTCTGCGCCGGCCCCCGACGCGTGCGGCGGCGGCGGCATCTTCGGCGGGACGGGGACGGTGACGTTCGGCCGCGTGACGACCCTCTTGACGAAATGCGTCGGGCGGTTCAGAAAAAACAGAGCGGCCACGACCGATGCCCCCGCAAAGAAGATCAAGAGGCCGAGCACGGCGTAGAGCCACGCCCGCGAACGCCTGCGCGCGGGCGGATGAGAGAGCGGCGAGAGGACGGGCGCGGTGGCGCGTTGCGGCGCGGGGGCTGGCGGCTGATAGCGCGAATAGCCCGCCCCGTAGACCGGGTCGGAGGTGTCGCGTGCGGGGAGCGGCGAAGTGGCGAGCGGCGTCTGCGCGCCCGGCGGCGGCTGATCCTGCCCGCCCGGCGGAAGTATCTGTGTGGGGAGTTCTTCACTGGAAAACTGGCGCGTCGGCGTGCCGCACGCGCGGCAGAACTGCTGCCCCGTAAACAACTCCGCGCCGCAACTGTTGCATCGTTCAGCCATAATTCACCGCAATTCACGGCCATCCGTCCGTCAAAGGATCGTCCGGGCAGGCGCGCCGCGCCGCCCGGCTGATTCTATCCGTGCCACAGGGATTTTCACAACATGAAAAGAAATTTAAGCCGCCCGCGCGGGCGCGCTCTCATGCGGTAAACGACCGGGCGCGGCGCGATGTTCAAAAAAGAAGCCCGGAGGCGTGCGGCCTGCGGGCTTCCGGGTCGAACAAATAGGCGTTTGCGCGGTCAGCGCGGGTAAGTCAGGAAGCCGCGCGTCAGGTAGTCGCTCATGGTCAGGCCGACCATGATGATGAGCCACAGGAAGCCGCCCGCGACGACCACCCACGTGAGGCGCGAACTGTAGCGCACGTGCATGAAATAGAGCACGACGAGGACGGCCTTCGTGACGGCGATGGCGAGCGCGACGACGGTGTTCAGTTTCTCCGAGCCGAGATCGATGGTGGCGACCCAGACGGTCAAAACAGTTAAGACCATCAGCGCGCCGAAGATGACGAAGTAGAGTTTTTTCGAGACGATGTGCTCAGACATAACTTTTCAACCCCTCTAGTGTCCGCCGCCCCCGCCGTGCGTGAGGTGCGCGCCCAACAGGTAAAGCAGCGGGAAGAGGAAAATCCAGACGATGTCGACGAAGTGCCAGTACAAGCCCGTCAGTTCCACGGGCGCGTGGTACTCGGGCGTGTAGCGCCCCCGGTAGGCGTAGAAGATCAGGAACATCATCGCGCCGATGCCGATGATCATGTGCAGGGCGTGGAGTCCCGTCATGGCGAAGTAAATCCAGTAGAACATCTGGATGTGATACTTCATCTCCTCGCGCTGTTCCGGCACGACGGTGGCCGGAATGTCTTCGTCCTTCCAGACGAAATTCGTACTGGGGAAATGATGGTGTTCGAACTTGTCCGCGTACTCAAAAGCCTTGACGACGAGGAACGTCGCGCCGAGCAGCATCGTCACGACGAGGAAGATAATCTGCATGCGGCGGCTGCCCATCTGTGCGAAATAGACGGCGAGCGCCATCGTCAAACTGCTGACGATGAGGACGACCGTGTTGAGCGCGCCGAGTTTCCAGTCGAGCGTGCTGCTGGCGATGGCGAAGGCCTGCGGGTGCTGCGTGCGGTAGATGATGTAGCCGGTGAACAGCCCGCCGAAGAACATGATCTCGGTGACGAGGAAGAGCCACATCCCCAGGCTTCCGGCCTCGCGCTGCTGTTCGAGATTATCGAAGTGGTGCGCGAGGTTGGAGGATGCATGGTGCGTCGCCGCCGCGTCGCCGTGCGCGTCGTGCGCGTCCAATGTTTCTGCGTGTGCCATGTTCGATTTAATTCCCCTCTCGCTTTAAGTCCTGGTCGCCTCGCCGTGTGCGGGCTGCGCCGCGTTGCCCTTGTCGGGGCCGATCACTTCCATCTCCTCCATCGGCCGGTACTCGTAAGCCTCCCACGTAACGACCGGGGTGCGCACGAAATTCTCCGTCGGCGGCGGCGACATCGTGCGCCATTCGAGCCCCGTGGCCGCCCACGGGTTCGCCGGGGCAAACTTGCCGTAGCGCATCGACCAGATGAAGTAGATGCCCGGGATCAACAGCCCGAAGCCGAGGATGCTTGCTCCCGCCGTGCTCATCACATTTAAGACTTGAAACTCTTCGGCGTAGGCGTGGTAGCGGCGCGGCATCCCCAGATAGCCGAGCAGGAACTGCGGAAAGAACGTCAGGTTGAACCCGACGAAGATGACGAGCGCGCCGAAACGCCCCCAGCCTTCCGGGTACATGCGCCCGGTGATCTTCGGCCACCAGTTGTGCAGGCCGCCCAGGTATCCCATCAGCGCGCCGCCGACCATGATGTAGTGGAAGTGGGCGACGATGAAATAAGAGTCGGTCAGGTGAACGTCGAGGCCGAGCGCGGCGAGAAAGAGGCCGGTCAGGCCGCCGAGCGTGAACAGACCGATAAAGCCGAGCGCGTAGAGCATCGGCGTGTCGTAGGAGATCGAACCCTTATAGAGCGTGGCCGTCCAGTTGAACACCTTCACCGCCGACGGGATCGCGACGGCGAACGAGACGAACGAAAAGATCATCCCGGCGTAGACCGACTGGCTCGAAGTGAACAGGTGATGCCCCCAGACGAGGAAGCCGAAGACGGCGATGGCGAGACTCGAAAACGCGACGAACGAGTAGCCGAAGACGTTCTTGCGCGAGTGAGTCGAGATGAGTTCGCTGACCACGCCCATCGAGGGCAGGATCATGATGTAGACGGCCGGGTGCGAGTAGAACCAGAAAAAGTGCTGGAAGAGGACGGGGTCGCCGCCGAGTCGCGGGTCGAAAATGCCGATGTGGACGATGCGCTCCAGGGCGACGAGCAGGATCGTGATGGCGATGACGGGCGTGCCCAGGATCATGATCAAACTCGTCGCATAGTGCGACCAGATGAAGAGCGGCAGGCGAAACCATGTCATGCCGGGCGCGCGCATCGTGTGAATTGTGACGATGAAGTTCAAGCCCGTCAGGATCGAGGAGAAGCCGTTGATGAAAATGCCGAGTCCGGCGGCGACCACGTAAGAGTTCGAGAAGGTGGTCGAGTAGGGCGTGTAGAAGGTCCAGCCCGTGTCGATGCCGCCGTTCAGGAGCGCCCAGATCGTGAAGAGCGCGCCCGCCAGATAGAGATACCAACTGAGCAGGTTGAGTTTCGGGAAGGCGAGGTCTTTCGCCCCGATCATGAGCGGGATGAGGAAGTTCCCCAAGACCGCCGGGATAGACGGGATGAGGAAGAAGAAGATCATGATGATGCCGTGCTGCGTGAACAGCTTGTTGTAGGTCATCGGCTGCACCATGTCGCCGGCCGGGGTCAGGAGTTCCAGCCGGATGGTGAGCGCGTAGATGCCGCCGAGGATGAAGAAGACCGTGATGGAGGCCAGGTACAAGAGCGCGATGCGCTTGTGATCCTTCGTCAGCAGCCACGACTTGATGCCGTAGTTGGCGTTGATGTAGTTTTCGTGCCCGAATCGCGCGCGCGAACCTATCATGCCCAAACCGGATGGCTCGGACGACGACGGCGGCGGATTTGACGGATCGTGTGAACTCATACTTCGTTTAACCTTTGTCTCTGACCTTTACTATCTTCACGCGGCTTCGTTGACTAGCGGTTGTTGCTGTTCCCGCCGCCCGGCTGATTGGTGTTCGCGCCCGTCTGCGACGTGCCGCCCGCCCCGCCCGAGCGGCGTCCCTGCGGCGACAGCCCGCCCGGCGTGGAGGTGTTGTTCTGCATCTGATTCGGCGACGTGGGGGCGAGCGGGTTCGAGCGTTGCGCGTCCGGATTGATGCCGGTCGTCGTCGAAGGCTCGCTCTGCCCCGCGCCCGCGTTCGTCATCGTCGTGCCCCCCGGCGTCGCGCCGAGCGAGCGGATGTAGGCGATGAGTTGCAGCAGTTGTTCCTCGCTCACCTGCCCCTGATACGAAGGCATGATCGGCTGGAAGCCCTCGACCACCTTCGCCGCCGGGTTGGTGATCGACTCGCGCAGGTAGGCTTCGTCGGCCGTCACGTCGCCGACGCCCTGGATGCGCTGCAACTTGCCGAAGACGCCCGTGAGCACCGGCCCGCGCCCCTGCGTGTCCGCGCGGTGGCACGTCGCGCACCCCAAAGACTGGAAGAGTTTTTCGCCCTGCGCGGCCGGAGAATCCGAGCCGCCGCCCGCGAGCCACGCCTGGTAGGCGGTCGGCTCCATCACCTCGACCCAGCCGGTCATGCCCGAATGGTTCGTGCCGCAAAACTCTGTGCAGAACAGGTGATAGCGGCCGGTCTTCGTCGCCTCGAACCAGGCGAAGGTGTAGCGGCCGGGAACCACGTCGGAGCGGATGCGGAAGGCCGGCACGGCGAACGAGTGGATCACGTCTTCGGTCGTCATCGTCAACTTCACCTTCGCGCCCACAGGCACGTGCAGTTCGTTGATCTCGCGCTGCCCCTCCGTGTGCTGAAACTTCCACATCCACTGCTTGCCGACGACGTAAATCTCGATGGCGTCTTTCGGCGGGCGGTAGAGCGTGAAGTAGAGGCTCGCGCCCCAGACGAAGATCGTCATGGCGATGAGGAACGGGATGACCGTCCACATCGTCTCCAGCTTGACCGACCCGGCGATGGGCTGCGGCAGTTCGTTCTCCGAGCGGCGGCGATACTTGACGGCGAAATAGAAGATGAGCACCGTGACGAGCACGGAGAAAAAGAGCGTGATCGCGACCAGATAGGTGTAGAGCGCGTCCACCTCACCTGAGACGGTCGAGGCCTGCTCCGGCGTAAATGGTAATCGTGGCAACTGCATCTCGTTAAGCGATCCCTCCTGCCTCTCCCGTGCTCATTGGCCGCCCTTCTTCCGGCTCGCTCTGGCGGCGGCGACGACGATGTAAGACCGAGATCAAAACCACCAGCCCCACGACCGTGACGACGCCCGTCACGCGCATGATATTCATGATCGCCGGGCCGTATTTTCCGGTCGTCGGGTCGTAGTGAAAACAGTAGAGCGTCAGCTTGTCCACCGCGCTCCCGATCTTCCCTGCCGACGCTTCGATCAGGCCGAGTTTCAAATCGCGCGGCGCGTACTCGATGCCGTAGAAGTAGTGCGAAAGTTTCCCTTCGGGCGTCGCCACCATCACGCCGCTCGCGTGCGCGTACTGGTTCGAGGCCGTGTCGAACGCGTACTTGAATCCGACCGAATTTGCGAGCGCGTCAATCGCGGCCTTGTCGCCCGTCAGGAAGTGCCAACCGGCATTGAACGATGCGGCGTCGGCCGCGCGCCCGTAGTCGTGCTCGACGAGTTGCTTCTTGGCGGTGGCGTCGGCCGCCGACTCGCGCGGATCGAAACTCACCGTCACCACGTCAAACTCTTTCCCCACCGTGTAGGGCAGCGTCTTCAAACCACCGACGAGTCCGTTCAGCACGAGGTTGCACAGCTTCGGGCAGTTGTAATAGACGAGCGAGATGACGACGGGGCGTTTGCCGAAGTAATCGCCGAGCCGCACCGTCTGCCCCGCCTCGTCGCGAAAATTGAGATCGAGCGGAACTTGCTCGTTCAGACGCTGCTCGATGCCGATGTCCCGGAGCGCGAACGGCACGTCGTTGCTCGACACGCCGCCCTGCGGCGGCTGCGCGTACTGCCCGAAGACCGTGAGCGGTAGGCAGTAAGCAGTGAGCAGCAGAAGACCTGCGACCCGCCGCGCCAGCCCGCTCGCCACGCCACGCCGATTCATAACTTTATTTCGAGTTAATACTTTTTTCATCAAACTGCTCAGTGCTTAACTTCGCCCGCGCCGTGCGGCTGCGGGTTGCTCGCGGCCGGTTGCGCGTTGCCGCCCGTCGTCATCCACTTCTCAAGCTTCTCGGCCTGCCGCCCCGCGCTCGAAAAGGTCGGGAGGTTGATGCCTTCTCCGTCGTCCGCGCCGGGCGCGCTGGCGCGCGTGGGCAAGCCCTTCTCCAGAAGTTTCTTCTTCGCGTCGGCAATCGGGATGCGCCACATGGCCGCGCCGGGATTAACTTCGGCGGCGGTCTCCTGGTCGTACTTGAACTTCGCGCGGAGCGCGTCCCATTCCAGAGTCGGCTCTTTCTTCTCGAAGATCAGGTTCGGATCGTCGAGCGAGCGATGGTCGGGCGCGCCTTGCAGGCGCGGCACGCCGGGGGGCGGCAGACGTTCCTGCTCGCTGCGCGCCATCGGCGCGGGCGCGACATCCTTACTCGTCGCGTATCGTTCGAGCAATTGGAACATGACATACATCAGCCCGCTCACGATGATGAGTCCGAGGAACAATAGCCCGACGAACGTGCCGACGCCGCGCACGCTCACGTCCGACTCCTCGTGCATCACGTCCGGGTTCGTGATGTGGCGCACGTCGGGCGTCTCCGTCAGGTGCATCTTTCCCTTGCCGTTGCCGTGATGTCCGAAAATTCCCATCTCAATCCCCGCCTCTCAATTAACCCGCGACCTTTAACATCTACTCTCTTCCCTTTACGCCGACCCCACTCTCAGTGGTGGCCGTTCGCTTCGGCGAGCGCGTCTTCCAGCCCCTGGTCGCCGAGCGGGAGCAACGGGCGCGAAGCCAGTTCGCGCGCGTACCACCAGAGCCAGAAGCCGCCGATGGCGATGGGCGTGATGAAGTTCAGAGCTAAGGCCACCACGTCCCCCATCCCGCTGCCGTGTGCGCCCTGCGCGCCGCCGTGGTGCGGCATCGCCAACACGCTCGGCGCGATCGTCCAGAACAGATCGACGACGCGCATCACGAGCACGAGCAGCGCGACCAGGACGAGCGCGCGCGCCCGGCGCTTGCGTTCACGCGAGAGCAGGAGCACAAACGGCAGCGCGAAGTGGAAGATGACGAGCGCGACCGCGACGTAGCCCCAGCCGCCGAACAGGCGGCGCATGTACCACGGAATCTCTTCCGGCAAATTGCCCGACCAGATGATCAAAAACTGCGAGAACGAAAAGTAGGCCCAGAGCATCACGAAGGCGAGCAGCAGTTTGCCGTGGTCGTGAAAATGGCGCGGCTGGTAGATGCGCGCGAGACGGTCGTCGCGCGAGAGGATGACGGTGGTGACGATGGCGAAGGCGAGTGAGGTCAAGCCCCACCCGACCATGATCAGCAGGCCGTAGATCGTCGAGAACCATTCCGGCTCCAGAGACATCACCCAGTCAACGGCGGCGAACGTGACGGTCAAACCGAACAGCAAAATTCCGGGGCCGCTCAGGTTTTGCAGCCTGTCCTTCAGGCGGCGGCGTTCGCGCGGGTCGTCCGCCCTGTCCTGCGCGAGCGACCACTTGCTCAGGAAATACGAGAGCATGAACCACATCGCGAAGTAAAAGACGGTGCGCGCCAGAAAGAACGGAATGTTCAGGTAGATCGCCTTGTGCTTGATGATCTCAAGGTCGGCCTCTTCGGGCACAGTCCACGGGTAGAGCTGGTGCGTGAAGACGGCGAAGGCGATGGGCAGAAACAGGACGACCATCACGGGCAGCGTGCGCGCGGCGGCTTCGAGCGGGCGGCGAATCACGACGCCCCAGCCGCCGCCCGACAGGTGGTGCAGCATGATGATGGCGAGCGAGCCGACCGAGACGCCCGTCCAGAAGACGTAGCCGACGAGGTAGGCGCGCCAGAACCCCGCGGGGTTGACGAACGCGCCGGCGACGCACAGCACGAGCGCGACGATGCCTGCGACGAGCGCGCGCCCGCCGAACCCGGCGACGGAAGAAGGGGCGTTGTATGTGGTCGTGGTTGCTGCTTCGGCGCTCATGGCGTGCGCTCCCCTCCGGTTCCCTGGTGTCCGCCTTCGGTGGTCGGTGTGCCGGGCGCGGGCTTGCGCCGGTTTCGCTGTTCCTCGGTCACTTCGGCGGCGGGCGTATTCTGGCTCAGTTGCAGCGCGCGGATGTAGGCGATGATCGCCCAGCGGTCGCGCGGCGGAATCTCCTGCGAGTAGTCGGGCATCGCGCCCCAGCCGTTCGTGATCACGTCGAAGAAGTGGCCGAGCGTTTCATTGCGCAGGCGGTCGTCGTGAAACGTGGGCGGGCGGCGGAAACCGCGCCTGACGATCATGCCGTCGCCATAGCCGGTCTGCCCGTGACACATCGCGCAGTAGATGTTGAAACGCTCCTCGCCGCGATCCAATTCCTTGGCCGTGATGGGGAAGGGGAACTCGTTGACGCCGCCCGGCGTCCCACTCTGCCCCGCGCCGGGGACGTTCCCCGCGACGTTGCCGCGCACGTTCACGTCGCCGCCCGTCTGTGTGCCGCCCGCATTCCCGCCCTGCGCGTTCGGCGCATTGGCCGACGCGCTCGTGAGCGGCGTCAGGCCGCCACCACCACCCGACGCCGACTGCCCTCCCGCGCCGCCGCCCGCGCCCGCCGCGTTCTTCCCCGTGTAGTAAGCCGTGTTCACGTCGCGGTAGCCGCGCGCGACCGTGCCCTCGACGTAGGGGCGCGACGCCTGCCCGTCGGAGAAACTCTTGCTCGGCTCGTAGGCTTCGTAACGCGGCTGATCCTGCATGTCCTGCCGACAACCGAGCGCGAGTAAGCAGAAGGCCGCGACGAGCAGGCAGCCTATCCGATTTCGGAATGCGGATTGCGGATTGCGGATTAAAAACCTCTGTTCTGAGATTTCACATTCCGCATTCCGTATTCCGCATTCCGCATTCTTATCAGTGTTCGACATCGGACACCTCTTGCGCACCCAAACTACGTAGAAAGCCGGTCGTCGCCTCGCGTTCGAACTTCGGGTCGCGCGCCTCGATGACGAGGAAGAAGCGGTCGCGCGAGGCCAGCGCGAAGTTTGGCACGTTGAAGACCGGGTGATAGGGTTCGGGCAGCCCGTTTAAGGCGAGCATGCCGAAGATCGCCGCCATCGCCGCGCCGAGCACCGTCGTCTCGAAAGTGATCGGGATGAAGGCCGGCCAACTGTGCAGGGGCTTCCCGCCGACGTTGATCGGGTAGTTGATCACCGAGACGTAATACTGCATGGCGTAGCCGCCGACGAGACCGACGATGCCGCCGATGAGAACTATCAGCGGCAGACGCTCCTTGTGGTGGCCGACGGCGTGGGACAAAGCCTCAATCGGGTAGGGCGAATAGGCATCCATGACGCGGTAGCCCTCTTCGTACGCCTGCCGCGTCGCCGCGACCACGTCGGTCGGGTTGTCGAACTCGGCCATCACGCCGTAAATCGCCGTCCTTGTTGGTTTCCTCATAACAACCTCAATGAGTGACAAGTGACGGGTGACAGGTGACAGGATGAAGACAGGTTTTTTGCTTTTACCTGTCACCCGTCACTTGTTACCTGTCACCGCTTTATCATCCCTCCTCCTTCGGCGCGGCTCCCGGCAGGATCGTGCGCATCTCGAAGATAGAGATGGCCGGGAGGAAGCGTATGAAGAGGAGGAGCAGCGTGAAGAACAGCCCGATTGTGCCGATGAACATCGACCAGTCGAAGATCGTCGGGCGATACATCGCCCACGAGCCCGGCAGGTAATCGCGGTGCAGGCTCGTCACGATGATGACGAAGCGTTCGAGCCACATGCCGACGCTGATGACGAGCGAGACGATAAACAGGATGGCCGTGTTGTGCCGCGCGCGCTTCGACCACAAGATTTGCGGGATGATGATGTTCGTGACGATCAAGAGCGCGTAAGCCCACCAGTAGGGGCCTGTCCAGATGCGGTTCTTCAACATGAAGCCTTCGTACTCGCTCGCGCTGTACCAGGCCATGAACGCCTCCATCATGTAGCCGTAGCCGACGATGAGGCCGGTGGCGAGCATGATCTTCGCGCTGTTGCGCAAATGGCGCAACGTGATGAAGTCTTCGAGGCCGTAGAACTTGCGCAAGGGGATGGTCAACAGCAAGACCATGGCGAAGCCCGCGTAGATCGCGCCCGCGACGAAATAGGGCGGAAAGATCGTGGCGTGCCAGCCGGGCAGTTGCGAGACGGCGAAGTCGAAGCTGACGATGGTGTGAACCGAGAGCACGAGCGGCGTCGCGAGTCCGGCGAGCAAAAGGTAAGCCGTCTCGTAACGATGCCAGTGGCGCGCGCTGCCGCGCCAGCCGAGCGCGAGCATGCCGTAGGCGACTTTGAACGCGCGGTTCTTCGCGCGGTCGCGGAGCGTCGCGAAGTCCGGGATCAGGCCGACGTACCAGAACAAGGCCGAGACGCTGGCGTAAGTCGAGACGGCGAACACGTCCCACATCAGAGGGCTTCTGAATTGCGGGTAGATGTTCATCGTGTTCGGGTAGGGCAGCATCCAGTAGGCGAGCCACGGGCGGCCGGTGTGCAGGAGCGGGAACAGCCCGGCGCAGGCGACGGCGAACAAAGTCATCGCCTCTGCGAAACGGTTGATCGAGGTGCGCCATTCCTGCCTGAGCAGAAGCAGGATGGCCGAGATGAGCGTGCCGGCGTGGCCGATGCCGATCCACCAGACGAAGTTGATGATGTCGAAAGCCCAGCCGACCGGCCAGTTGTTGCCCCAGATGCCGATGCCGGTCGTGACGAGGTAGGCGATGGTGAACATCAACATGTTCGCCAGCGAGAACGAGATGAAGAAGCCGATGTACCACGCGAGCGGCGTCTTGCGCTTCAAGACGAGCGCGCTGATCTTGTCCGTCACGGACGCGGCGGTGTGCCCCGGCTCGATGACGGGATTAGGCGTAACGTGGATTAGGTCGTCGTGTGGCTCGTCTACTCTTGATGCCATGAAATTTTACGCCCCATGAATTTCTTCGTTCGGATTGCGCATCGCCGACAGGTAGGTCGTGCGCGGGCGCGTGTTGAGTTCCGCGAGCAAGCTGTAGTTGCGTTGGTCGTGCTGCATCCGGGCGACGCGGCTGTTCTGGTCGTTCAGGTCGCCGAAGATGATCGCCTCGGTCGGGCAGGCCGACTGGCAGGCCGTGACGATCTCTCCGTCGCGCACGCGGCGTCCCTCCTTCTCCGATTCGATGCGCGCGTAGGAGATGCGCTGGATGCAGTAGGTGCATTTCTCCATCACGCCGCGCGAGCGCACCGTGACATCCGGGTTGCGCATCATCTTTAAGGACGGCGTCTCAAAATCCTGATAGAGCAGGAAGTTGAACCGGCGCACCTTGTAGGGGCAGTTGTTGGAGCAGTAGCGCGTGCCGACGCAGCGGTTATAGACCATGTCGTTCAAGCCCTCCGCGCTGTGGACGGTGGCGTGGACGGGGCAGACCGGCTCGCAGGGCGCGAGTTCGCAGTGCATGCAGGGGATCGGCATGAAGTGGACGCCCTCTGGGTTTTCCGCCAGGCCCTTGAAGTAATTATCAACGCGCAGCCAGTGCATGTGGCGGCTGCGCGCGACCTGCTCTTTGCCGACGATGGGAATGTTGTTTTCCGACTGGCACGCGATGACGCACGACTGGCAGCCGACGCACGAGGCCACGTCCACGGCCATGCCCCACTTGTAGCCCGTGTACTCGTAGTTCGGGTAGAGCGAGTCATGATGCCCCGGCTCTTTGTGTATCTCCTTGCCCACCACCTGTGCCGCGCCCTCGTGCGTCGCCACGCTCGGGCCGCCGTGAACCTCGCGGCTCGAATCGCCGCCGCCCTTCAAATATTCCGTGAGCGTGTTGGAGCGCACGATGTCGCGCCCTTCCATGTTGAAGTGGAGTTGCGTGACGGCGAGCAGATATTCTTCGCCCGTCGGCACGACTTCCAGCCCCGCGCCCTGCCACATCGCGTCGGACGTGCGCAGGCGATAGGCGTTGTAGCCGAGCGGCTTGTCTTCGGTGCTCGTGCCGACGCGTCCGGCGCGCGTGCGTCCGTAGCCGAGCGTGACCGTCACCACGTCGTCCGGTTGACCCGGAACGATGAGGACGGGAGCGCGCACCGTCTGGCCTCGATAACGCAGTTCGACGAGCGGCGCGTTGAACTCGCGTCCCTTGTAGGTGTAGTCGTTCTCGCCGAGACCGAACATGCGACGCGCCGTGTTCAGACTCATGTAAGCGGCGTTGTCCCACGTCAACTTCGTCAGGGGCTTCGGCAACTCCTGCAACCAGCCGTTGTTGGCGAAGCGGCCATCGTAGACGGTCGGGTCGGGGCGAAAGACGATCTCGAATGCGCCGCCCGAGGCTGGCTGCGCGGGCGTCGGGTTCGCCGCAGACCAGTTGCCGCCCACCGTGACGCTTCGTTCTTTCGCCGCCGTGCCGGGAATCACTCCATCGTGGACGACCCTGCGCCATGCCTCATCGAAGTTGGCGGGGGTCGCGGCAGCAGTTCGCGCCGCGTTCGGCGTCCCCGAAGGCGTCGGGCTTCCGCTCGGCGTCGGGCTTGGCGACGC
>DATCWB010000469.1:0-2520 GCA_036566625.1 Pyrinomonadaceae bacterium | reverse complement strand
CCCGCTTTTATTTTCCCGGCGCGCCCCGCCTGTGTCATACTCCGCTTCACCGTTCATCACGTCAATTTTCAGGAACCGCTTCCGGCCGCGCCGGTCGCGTGGGAGGGCATCATGGTTCAGGGTAAATCTTCCGGCGAAGTGCCGCGCCGCATGCTCGGGCGCACCGGGATAGAAGTCTCCGCGCTCGCGCTCGGCGGCTCGCACATCGGCGAAACGAAGTCGAAGCGCGAGGCTTTGCAGATCGTCCGCGAGGCGATTGACGGCGGAATAGATTTCATGGACAACGCGTGGGAGTATCACGACGGGCTGAGCGAAGAGTTGATGGGCGAAGCATTGCAGGGGGGCTTGCGCCACAAAGTCTTCCTGATGTCGAAGGTCTGCACGCACGGGCGCGACCGCAAGACGGCCATGCGCCAACTGGAACAGACTTTGAAACGTCTGCGCACAGACCATCTGGACCTCTGGCAGGTTCACGAAGTCATACACGACAACGACCCCGACCTGCACTTCGCCACGGGCGGCGTCATCGAAGCTCTCGAACAGGCGCAGCGCGAGGGCAAGGTCCGCTTCGTCGGTTTCACCGGCCACAAA
The DNA here is from genome assembly GCA_036566625.1 of Pyrinomonadaceae bacterium. Lineage (GTDB taxonomy): Bacteria > Acidobacteriota > Blastocatellia > Pyrinomonadales > Pyrinomonadaceae > JAIVJZ01. The sequence continues at coordinate 1,929 of DATCWB010000469.1, read as the reverse complement.
GACCCCGCCATCCACCTCAAGATGCTCGCCTACGACTACCCTTTCGACACCTGCCAACTGCCGCTCAACCCTTTCGACGCCACCTTTCGCAGCTTCGAGCAACAGGTCTTGCCGGAACTCCTCAGGCGCGGCATCGCCCCGCTCGGCATGAAGAGTCTGGGCGGCGGGGGCGATGCCGTGCGGCGTCGCGCCGTCACGGCTGCGGAGGCTCTGCGCTACGCGATGAGTCTGCCCGTCGCCTCGACCGTCTCCGGCATCGACTCGCTCAAAGTGCTCCGGCAAAATCTGCGCATCGCGCGCGAGTTCACCCCGATGTCCGGCGAGGAGATGCAAGCCCTGCGCACGCGTTGCGCCGCCGACGCTGCCGACGGCCACTTTGAACTCTACAAGACCTCCAAAAAATACGACGGCCCGCCGGGGCGCAAACAGCACAAGTTTCCTGACCAGGATGAACTCGCCGCGTGAACGGATGGGCGCGACGCCCGAACGCATGTCACGCCAACGGCGCGCGTCCGTCGCCGTTGCGGCGAATTTTGTGTCGGGGCGACGACGCGGCTTCGCATGTGACGCGACACGCCCTTCCCCGTTACAATGCGTGAGATGAAACAGGACGACAGCTATGGGGACGGCCGTCCCGACGCGCCGCCCTCGACGGGCGACATGAGCGCGGAGGAGTTTCGCCGCCACGGCCACGCGCTCATAGATTGGATCAGCGACTATTTCACCGAGATCGAAGCGCGCCCCGTGCTCGCGCAGGTCAGGCCGCGCGAGTTGGTCGAAAAACTGCCCGCCGCGCCGCCCGCCACGGGCGAACCGATGGAGGCGATTCTCGCCGACGTGGATCGTCTGATCGCGCCCGCGCTCACGCACTGGAATCATCCTTCGTTCTTCGCCTACTTCGCCACGTCCACCAGCGCGCCCGGCATCTTCGGCGAACTCCTCTCGGCCGCCTTCGACGTGAAATCCCTGCTTTGGCGCACCGCGCCCGCCGCCGCCGAACTCGAAGAAGTCGCGCTCTCGTGGCTCAGGCAGATGCTCGGCCTGCCCGCCGCATTCGCGGGCGTCATCTACGACACGGCCTCCGTCTCCAGCCTGCACGCCATCGCCGCCGCGCGCGAGAACTTGAATCTCGACATACGCGAGCAGGGCTTGAGCGGTCGCGCTGACCTTCCGCTCCTGCGCGTCTATGCTTCCGAACACGCGCACTCTTCGATTGACAAGGCGGCCATCGCGCTCGGCCTCGGCCAACGCGCGCTTCGCAAAATTCCCACGGACGCCGAATTCCGCATGGACCCGGAAGCCCTCGCGCGCGCCGTCGCGGAAGACAGGCGAGACGGCCTGCTGCCCTTCTGCGTCGTCGCCACCGTCGGCACGACTTCGACGACGAGCATCGACCCGGTCGCGCGCGTGGCCGACATCTGCGAGCAACAAGGACTCTGGCTGCACGTTGACGCTGCCTACGCCGGTTCGGCAGGCATCGTGCCCGAACTGCGCCCCCTGGTTCTCGACGGCTGCGAGCGCGCCGACTCTTTGACGCTCAACCCGCACAAGTGGCTCTTCACGCCCTTCGATCTCTCGGTTCTCTACTGTCGCCGGATCGAAGTGCTCCACCGCGCCTTCTCGCTCGTCCCCGAATACCTGCGCACGCCCGCCGCCGAAACCGAAGGCGTGCGCAACGGCGCGGACTACGGCGTCCAACTCGGCCGCCGCTTCCGTTCCCTCAAGCTCTGGATGATCCTGCCCTACTTCGGCCACGACGGACTCGCCGCGCGCATCCGCGAACACTGCCGCCTCGCACGCCTCTTCGCCTCCTGGGTCGAAGACTCGCCGGACTGGGAACTGCTCGCACCCGTGCCCTTGAGCGTCGTCTGCTTCCGCGCCTGCCCCGCCGCCGGCTCGGGCGAGACCGCCGACGCCGAACGCGCCGCG
>DATCWB010000468.1:0-8420 GCA_036566625.1 Pyrinomonadaceae bacterium | reverse complement strand
GATGAATGAAAGACAGCTTGTTTTTCATTCATCGTTCCGCGTCCCTAATTCATCATTTTCTTCTGTGCCCGCGTCGGGTTATCCTATCCCCATGCCTTTCCAGCTTCGTTCGGAATTCAGTCCGCAGGGCGACCAACCGCAGGCCATCGACGCGCTCGTGCGCAGCCTCGGCGACGGCCAGAAACATCAGGTGCTGCTCGGTATCACCGGCAGCGGCAAGACCTTCTCCGTCGCCTCCGTCATCCAGCGCACCCAACGCCCGACGCTCGTCATCGCCCACAACAAGACGCTCGCCGCGCAGCTGTATCAGGAGTTCAAAAACTTCTTCCCCGAAAACGCCGTCGAGTATTTCGTCTCCTATTACGACTACTATCAGCCGGAAGCCTACGTGCCCGCCGCCGACATGTACATCGAAAAAGAGGCGACCATCAACGAGGAGATCGACCGCCTGCGCCTCTCCGCGACGCGCGCCCTCTTCGAGCGCAGGGACGTGATCGTCGTCGCCTCCGTCTCCTGCATCTACGGCCTCGGCGATCCGGACGCCTACTACAACATGCTCCTCTTCGTCGAGCCGAACATGAAGATGACGCGCGACGCGCTCGTTCAGAAACTCGTCGAGTTGCAATACGAACGCTCCGACATCGAGTTCGACCGCGGCAGCTTCCGCGTGCGCGGCGACGTGGTGGAAATCTTTCCGAGTTATCAGGAGCAGGCTTATCGCATCGAACTCTGGGGCGACGAGATCGATTCCATCTCTACCATCGACCCGCTGCTCGGCGAAGTTCTGCACAAGCACACCACGCGCCTGCCCATCTATCCGAAGACGCACTACGTGATGTCGAAGCCGACCATCAAGCGCGCCATCAAGACCATCCGCGAAGAGTTGAACTGGTGGGAGCCGAAGCTCATTCAGGAGGGCAAACTCGTAGAGGCGCAACGCCTCCACCAGCGCACCATGTACGACCTTGAAATGATCAAGGAGATGGGTTTCTGTCGCGGCATCGAAAACTACTCGCGCCACCTGACGGGCAAAAATCCCGGCGACCCGCCGCCGACGCTCCTCGACTATCTGCCGCGCGACACGATGGTTGTGATTGACGAATCGCACCAAACCGTGCCGCAGGTGCGCGGCATGTTCAACGGCGACCAGTCGCGCAAGCGCACGCTCGTCGAGTACGGCTTCCGTTTGCCCAGCGCGCTCGACAACCGCCCGCTCAACTTCGACGAGTTCAACGAGCGCATCGGTCAGGTCATCTACGTCTCGGCCACGCCCGGCCCCTACGAACTGACGAAGGCGGGCGGCGAAGTCATCGAACAGATCATCCGCCCGACCGGCCTGACCGACCCGCAGGTCGTCGTCCGTCCCGTCAAAGGCCAGATTGACGATCTTCTGGAAGAGTGCCGCGTGCGCGCCGAACGCAACGAGCGCGTGCTGGTCACGACCCTGACGAAAAAGATGTCCGAGGATTTGACCGAGTATTTCACGGAGGTCGGCGTGCGCGTGCGCTATCTCCACTCGGACATCGAGACGTTGGAGCGCATCAAGATTCTGCGCGACCTGCGTCGCGGCGAGTTCGACGTGCTGGTCGGCATCAACCTCCTGCGCGAAGGTCTGGATTTGCCCGAAGTCTCCCTTGTCGCCATCCTCGACGCCGACAAGGAAGGTTTCCTGCGCTCGGAGTCCTCGCTCATTCAAACCATCGGCCGCGCCGCGCGCCATTCGAGCGGCACGGCCATCCTCTACGCCGACCGCATCACCGACTCGATGAAGCGCGCCATTGACGAGACCGAACGACGCCGCACCATTCAGCAGGATTACAACCTTGAGCACGGCATCACGCCGCAGACCATCATCAAACCCATCGACGCCACGCTCGTCACCGCCTACGAGGCCGACTACTTCAAAGTGCCGCTCGAACTCGAAGCCTTCGAGGAATATTCGCGCGACAAGATTGACGGAACCATCGCCCGCCTCGAAGCCGAGATGCGCCACGCCGCCAAGCAGATGGAGTTTGAACGCGCCGCCGAACTCCGCGACCGCATCAAGTACCTGCGCGAGCGCGAACTGACCATGACGTGATCGCGTTTGACGGAGTATCTATTTTTCTGACCGCCGGGCTTAGGTCGAGATAAACGTGCTGGAAAAGTTTAACGCCGACGAGATGCAATCGTACCTCGCCGACGCGAGCAATCTCGCGGGCGGACATGCGGCGCGCGTCATGTTTCCGGAGACTGCCGAGGAAGCAGCAGACGTGTTGCGCGAGGCTACGGCGGAGGGCGTCGCGGTCACGGTGTCGGGCGCGGGCACGGGCGTCGTGGGCGGGCGCGTGCCGTTCGGCGGCGTCGTGTTGGCGACCGACAGGTTGAATCGCATCGGAGAGATTGTGGCAGGGGAACGTGGCGGGCGCGCGGCAGTCGAAGCGGGCGTGACGCTCGCGGATTTCCGGCGCGCGGTGGAGAGCCGACGCCTGCTGTACCCGCCCGACCCGACCGAGTGGAGTTGCTACATGGGCGGCACGGTGGTGACGAACGCTTCGGGCGCGCGCACCTTCAAATACGGCCCGACGCGCCCTTACATACGTCGTCTGAAGATCGCGCTCGCAACGGGCGACGTGCTCTCGCTCGCGCGCGGCGAGGTGTACGCCGACGCGGCGGGGCGGCTGCATATTCCGCTCGGTGCGGGTCGCGCCGTCGAGGCGCAACTGCCCGCCTATAGGATGCCCCGGACGCGCAAGCACGCTGCCGGTTATTACGTCGAGCCCGGCATGGACGCCCTCGACCTGTTCATCGGCAGCGAGGGCACGCTCGGCGTCGTCGTCGAAATCGAGGCCGCGCTGCTGCCGAAACCGGCGGGTGTCCTGAGCGGCGTCGTCTTCTTTACGGAAGAGGAAAAACTGCTCGCCTTCGTCCGCGCCGCGCGCTCTGCTTCGCTCGACACGCGCGCCCGGAATCCCGAAAATTCCGAACACCATGACGGCGGGCTGGACGCACGCGCGCTTGAGTTCTTCGACGCCGAAGCTCTCGACTTCCTGCGTGAGAAATATCCGAGCATCCCCGAACACGCGCAGGGCGCGGTCTTCTTCGAGCAGGAGACGACCGGAGCGACGGAAGAACTACTCATGGACGCGTGGCTCGCGCTGCTCGAACAACACGAGGCCGCGCTCGACGCTTCCTGGTTCGCCACGGACGAGCGCGACCAGTCGCGTCTGCGCGAGTTTCGCCACTCGCTGCCCGTGCTCGTCAACGAGTGGCTCGCGCGCCACGGGCAGCGCAAAGTCTCGACCGACATGTCCGTGCCCGACGAGGCGTTCGCCGCCATGCTCCGCTTCTATCAGGAACGCTTGCGCGCGAGCGGGCTGCAATACGTTATCTTCGGCCACATCGGCGACAACCACGTCCACGTCAACATTCTCCCGCGCGATGCAGGGCAGGCAGCGGCGGCGCGCGAGATTTACGGCCAGTTCATCGCCCGCGCCGTCCGTGTGGGCGGCACGATCTCGGCCGAGCACGGCGTCGGCAAGCTCAAGCGCGACTACCTGCGCGCGCTCTACGGCGACGAACATTTGCGCCAGATGGCCGCCCTCAAACGCGCCTTCGACCCCGCCTGCATCCTCGGGCGCGGAAACATATTCGCGGAAGAGTTTTTAAAGCAGTGACAAGTGACGAGTGACAAGTGACGAGATAAAATCCTGTCCGTCTTACTCGTCGCCCGTCGCTGTTCTTACTCGTCACCAGTCGGTCGTCGCTGTTCTTACTTGTCACTCTTAACTTGTCACTCGTCACTGTTCTCTTATGTTTCGTTTCACCACCGCCGGGGAATCTCACGGGCGCGCGCTCATCGCGATAGTGGAAGGTTTGCCCGCGGGCGTCCCCGTCGAGGCCGGGTTGATCAACCGCGAACTTGAGCGGCGGCAGTGGGGCTATGGACGCGGCGGGCGGATGAAGATCGAGCAGGATCGCGCGGAGATTTTGAGCGGAGTTCGCCACGGGCTGACGCTCGGTTCGCCGGTCGCTCTGATGATCGAGAATAAGGATTGGAAAAACTGGACGGATGTGATGTCGGCCGAGGCGCGCGCCGAAGAACTCGCGCCGGAGAAAGCGCGCCGCGTGAAGCGTCCACGGCCGGGGCACGCAGACCTCGCGGGCGGTTTGAAGTACGGCGCGCGGGATTTGCGCAACGTGCTCGAACGCGCGTCGGCGCGCGAGACGGCGGCGCGTGTGGCCTGCGGCGCGCTGGCGAAAGGGTTGCTCGGCGCGTTTCAAGTGGAGATTCTGAGTCATGTCGTCGCGCTCGGCGGCGTGCCAGCCGCGCCGCTCCGGTTGAAGTGGGACGAGATCGCGGCCATTCCCGATGACGCACCGCTTCGTTGCGGCGATGCGGACGCACAGGCGCGAATGGTCGCGCTTGTGGACGAGCGCAGGCGCGAGGGCGACACGCTCGGCGGCATCTTTGAGGTTGTGGCGCGCGGCGTCGTCGCAGGGTTAGGCGCGCACACATCCTGGGGAGAGAAATTGGACGGGCGGCTGGCGCAGGCGTTGATGTCTATTCCGGCGGTGAAGGCCGTCGCCGTCGGGGCGGGCGTGGAGGCGAGCGCGCTCGCCGGGTCTGAGGTACACGACGAGATCAATTACGACGCAGATGCGCGCGCGTTCACGCGCCCGACGAACCGCGCCGGTGGTTTGGAGGGCGGCATTACGAACGGAGAAGAGTTGCGCGTCAGCGGTTATCTCAAGCCGATCTCGACGCTCAGGCGCGCGCTGCGCTCCGTGGACATCGACACGAAAGAGGAAGAGGCCGCCGCCTTCGAGCGTTCCGACGTGACGGCCGTCCCGGCGGCAGGCGTCATCGGCGAAGCGATGGTCGCGCTCGTCCTCGCCCGCGCCATGCGTGAGAAGTTCGGCGGCGACAGCCTCGCCGAGATGCGCCGCAACTTCGACGGCTACCGCGAACAGTTGCGCGAATACTAATAGAGTTTTTTACGACCCGGCGATGCGGCGGTAGCGGGCTTCGACGAGCATGTAGATCCCGTAGGCGACAAGACCGAGGGCGACCGCGCAGAGCAGCCATTTGCCGTAGGATTTTTGTTGGATGAGGACCTGGAGCGCGCCGTCCAGTCCCTTCGCCTCCGTCGAGTCGTAGTGCAACGCGGCCTGTATGAGGAAGCCGCCGACGATCAGGAAGACGATGCCCCGCGCAATGAAGCCGAAGCGTCCGCTGCGCATCGCCCAGAGCACGCCGCGCTCGCTCATCTCGCCGATCTTCAAACGCTTGCGAAACTTCGCCGCATAGCCCTTGTAACATTGGTAGAGGCCGTAACCCATCACGGAGAGGCCGGCGAGGACGACCAGCCAGTTGCCGTAAGGGTACTCCATTACGCTCGCCGTCCAGGATTCCGCCGCGCCCGGCTTGCCGTCCTCTTCCGCGCCGAAGACGATGCGCGCCGCCGAATAGGCGAGACCGGCGTAGACGAGTCCGCTGCCGGTGTAGCCGAGGCGCAGGGCGATGCCTTTGGCCTTCGTTCCCTTATCGTCGGCGTCGGTGATGGCCTGCACCCAGCGCCAGATGACGTAAGCGACGAGGCCGAAGGCGACGACGCCGAGCATCCCCCGGCCGAAGGGCTGCCGCGCAATCGAGCGCATCGCGCCCTGCGTGCCCGTCGCCTCGCCGCCCAGCCCCAACGCCGCCTGCGTCGCAATCGCGCCCACCACGATGTAGACGACGCCCTTCGCCGCGTAGCCGAAACGCGCGAGGCGTTCCACCCACGGGTGCTTCCCAACCTTCTCCGCAACTTCCCCCGCCGCCTCTTTTACATCCTCGATTGCCGAATCCGTCTGTCCCATTCGTTTGTAACCCGTCTCCCGCGCGTCGATTTAGTGGAAACGATGCTAACACCGATCCGAATGCGCTTGAAAGATGAAACGCCCATCCCGGCCGGTGTCGCCTCTGTCCGAAGCAGCGACGGCGGACGCAGACCCCGCAGACGTTCGAACCGCGCCTCTTGCCCGGCGGTCACTTTTTCAACTACAGTGCGCGCGGATGCTTTTGTTAAATACGCTCTCGCGCCGGTTGTTACGGTGAAGGGAATTTCAGTCGCACCGGCCAGAGCGCGCCGTTTCGCATGACGCAGACGTGGGTCAATCCGCCGGCGGACACACCCCTCGCCGACGGCGAGGTTCATCTCTGGCGCGCGTCTCTGGCGCAGACGCCGGAAGCCCTGCGCCGGCTCCACTCGACGCTCTCCCCCGACGAGTCGGCGAAGGCGGCGCGCTACCACTTCCCGCGCCACCGCGACCACTACATCGCCGCGCGCGGTCTGCTCCGGCGTCTCCTCGGCCTCTATCTCTCACGGCCTCCGCAGAGTCTGCAATTCTCTTACGGCGCATACGGCAAGCCGTCGCTCGACGGCGCGGGCGGCGCGGAGGATTTGCGTTTCAACCTCTCACACTCGCACGAACTCGCCCTCTACGCCTTCGCGCGCGGGCGCGATGTCGGGGTTGACCTCGAACACATGCGCGCGGATTTCGCCGGCGACGACATCGCCTCACGCTTCTTCTCCGCGCGCGAGGTGAGCATGTTGCGCACGCTTCCCACGCAGGAGGCTCGCACGCGCGCCTTCTTCAACTGCTGGACGCGCAAAGAGGCTTACATCAAGGCCAGGGGCGAAGGGCTTTCGCACCCGCTCGACGAGTTCGACGTTTCACTGATACCGGGCGAACCCGCCGCGCTCCTCGGCACGCGCGGCGACCCGCGAGAACTCACGCGCTGGTCGCTCCATGACCTCGACGTGGGCGAAGGCTACGCCGCCGCCGTCGTCCTGCAAGGGACGGATTACGCGTTGCGCCTCTGGCAATGGCCTCCGTCAAACGCCGAACGCTGACACGTTCGATCTCACGCCCCGGCCGCACTATTCCCACTGCCCGCATTTCAATTCCACGACATACGCGCCCAGTTCATTGTGCGCCCGCCGCGTGTAAGTGAAGGCGCGCTCAAGCGCCGCCGACCCGGCCAGACGCCGCTCGTCCAAATCCGGGCGTCTATGCTAACGCCGAGACGCTCGAAGACTGTCGTTAAGAGTTAGGGGAGGTGTTGGAGGAGTGGGTGCTGTTTCGCGTCTCGAAGGGGTTGCCGCTGCCCGTCGTTGACGGACTTGAATTGAAAGTCAGGGAAGTGGCTTAACGTGTCGCGGTGTTGAGTTCTATATCGAGACGGCGCGGGTGGCGCATGAGATTGAAAGCCCTTGAAGGGTTAGTTTACGGGGCGGCAAGTCGCTGGCTGATTTGTGGGGATGTGTCGGGACGCGGCGGCGTGCTGCGATGGGGTGGGCAGGGTGTGGCTCGCGCCGCGTCTCTATCCGTGCGGCGAGCCGGGCTTCGATCTTCACCTCGAAGCCCGGCCGCGCACCTTCTGTTTTAACGACAGCGCCGGCGGCCGCCCGAGCGTTTCAAAAATTCGGTCGAACGCAACGACGGAGCGCGGGGTCTTTACCCCGTAATGCATGGGCACGCCGCGAATCCGGCGCGCGGGCTGCCGGTCATCGGGCGGGCAAAGCTTATGGCCGGACGGTCAGGCCACCGTCGCCGTACTCGATGTTGATGAGGCTGTAAGCCGTGTTCGGGAAAGTGCGGGTATCGACCCTGTCATTCTGTCTGGGCATCTCGTACCCGATGTCGTCCTTGCGCTCGGCGTCAGTCGCCCACCAGCGCAAATACGCTCCCTTGTCCTCTTTCTGCTCCGCGTCCGTGGGAACCCACGTCCGCTCAATCGTGCGGTAGAAACCCCATGTGAACTTATCCAGCGCTCTGGTGGAAGTGCCATCACCGTTGTCTTCGACCGTCAGCAGCACGCGCCGCCCGACGTATTCGTAGATGTTGCAACTCCTGATGGTTCCGCTCATCACGGCCTTGTTCTTGTCCACCACGAGGGTGTCGAGGTCTACTTCCATGTCGAGGCTTGCGAGCCGGCCGCTGAATTCCTTGTTATCGTCGCCGTCAACGTTCTGATCCGGGATCGTCTCCGGCCCGCTGAAAATCATGCTGCCGGTCGTCGAGCCGTCTTTCTCGACGAAGGCGCGAAATTCCATAGTCTTGAAGTAGTCGTTGTCCATCGAAAATTTGAAGCTGCCGTCGGCGGATGTACCCGGCGTCTGGGCGTTGGTGGGGTTGAGGGTGGCGAAGGTTAGCAGAAACAATGCGAACATCGTGGCACGAACAATAGTTTTCATTAGGGAACTCCTTACGTTAAGTTAGGCGAGGCATAACCCGAGTCTAGGGGTGAGGACTTATATAGACATCTCCGGCGGAAGTCAATAGCGGACGGACTGCGGCTGGCACGCGCTTCGGGCTTTATTGTAAACTGGCCGGGCGGCCGCTTCACCCGAATGCGACGCACACTTTGAAGGGCGGTTTGCCGGAGTTAATTT
>DATCWB010000467.1:0-2528 GCA_036566625.1 Pyrinomonadaceae bacterium | reverse complement strand
GGGAGTTTTCCGCCGGTGAAACTCCCGACCGCTTTTTCCACTTACCCTGTTCACTTACCTGTTCACTTACCTGTCCGCAACTAACGTGCGCCTTGCTGGACGCTCTGAATCGCGCCGCCTTCCTTATCGTCCGCACAATTCGGGAGCGGTGCGAAGCACTGATTCTTGGTGGGTGGGTTCAAACACTCACTGCGTTCCTGGTAAGACGTGACACGCACTTCTTCCTTACTCGGAGCAGGCTTGTTCTCGTTCGCGGGTGTGTGTGCTGGTGGTTTCATCGGCTTCGGCACTCCATCTGCTTCGAGTTGTGAGATGACAAGACGCGCCACGCAGCGGCCTAATTGCTGACCATTAACGTGGTCGGAGCGCCAGTGAATCCCAGCCCACAGGCGTGCCTCCCCGGCATTGTCGGCCAGTTTGTCCAGTTCCGCCTTCGCGGCCGGGAAGAAGTAGGTCAGGAGTTCGCTGCCTGCACCGCTATAGGTGCTGTGGCCGGAAGGATAGGCCGGGTGTCTCGGCGTGCCGGGCGTCGGATTCGGGAACAGCCTCTTTCCGTCGTCTTTACACCCCGTCTTGTTGACGCAATTGTCATACAGGACTCTGAGAGTGTTATCCACTTCCCACGGGCGCGGACGATAAGAGACGCACGGGCGATCACTACCCCATTTGTAATACCACGCCGCCAGCAACGCGCTGTAAATCGCCACGTCCAGCGCCATCCAGATGCGCGCCTGTCGCGGCGGGGAGAGGTCGCACTCCGCAATCAGGCAGTTGAGCGCCTGCCGGTGTGCGATGCCCGGCGTCTCAGCCTCGAAGTAACGGGCTAATTCTCGCCCCGTCTCAATGACGGGCGGTTTGTCCTGCTCGTCGAGCCTGCATTGATCCATGAGCGTCTTCAACGGTTTCTGTCCTCGCTCAAGACAATAAACAGCGCCGAGCGGCGCGGGTCGCAGTTGCAAAAATTTACTGATCGTTCCTGCCGGCAGCGGCTTGTCTCGATCCGCCTCAAGTTGGTGTAACTCGGCGAGTTCTTTCTTGATAACTTTCGGATCGGAAGGATAGGGAGGAAAGTAGCATTCCCTGTTCTTCGGGTTATCGGTGAAAGGAAGAAGTTCCGAGACGCGCACGACGCAGGGTATGGCGCAAGGGCCTGTCGTCCAGTAGGCCGCGCCGGGTTCGACCTGCGGGCCGTTGAGTTTGTATCTGCTCCCCGAAGTCCCGTCAATAACCGGTGGGAACGGTTTGCAATCAGGGTTATCTGGCATGATCTACCTCCTTTAGGATTGGGGTGAAGAGAGTGATGGTGGGAGCGGCTCCGGTGAGTTTCCCGAACATCAATGTGAGCAAAGGATCAGGAAAGTCCGACTTTCCCTCATCCGTTTTAGCTTTGGGAAAGGCGAGGACGGCGCTGGCCGAATTTTCCTTAAAGCACGGCTCAACCGGCATTTAATTGCCGGTATCGCGTTTTCTCGAATGATCGAGCCTGAAGTAAACGGAGAAGGGCAGAACATTGAGGGGTTGCTTTTGATTTTGAATGGTCATTGCACAACTCCTGCAAAAAAACCATCGGCAGAGATGTGAGGCCAACGAAAAGAGATTTCGCCGGCGGGAATCAATAAGGACGGGCGGCAATGGCGGATAAAATATTTACTCTCAGGCTTATTGTCAAGATATTTTGCTCTGTGAAAGGACTAAACATCAGTATTTTCCACGCGACCGCGCGGCCTGCCCGCCTTTGCGCTCGCTCGCGCGGCGTGTTAATTTTCGCGGACGATGCGTCCGTCAACTCTAAGCCAATCTGTTGTTATACACTCACGAGAGTTGGCGTCCCTTTCATCCCGACCAGCAGTGGCGCAGCGTATCATCCATGTCTGAAGCGGAGGGTTTCATACTCGCCGGCGGCGCGTCGAGCCGCATGGGCACGGACAAGGCGCATCTCAGGCTCGGCGGGCGCACCTTCATGGAACGCGCCGCCAACGCGCTCGGCGCGATTGCGACGCGCATCAGCATCGTCAGCGCGAGGCCGGACGCGGCCGGGCTGAATTTGCCGGTGGTGGAAGACATCTACCGCGACTGCGGCGCGCTCGGCGGTTTGCACGCCGCGCTCTCTGCGTGTCGCGCGCCGTGGGCGGCAGTCGTCTCGTGCGACCTGCCGTTCGTCACGGGCGAGCTTTTTGCGCGGCTCGGCGGGTTGCGAACCGAAGACGCCGCGGCCATCGTCCCCCGACAACCGGACGGCCGCCCGCAACCGCTCTGCGCGCTCTACTCGCCCGCGCGTTGTCTCGGACTCGCCGCGCGACTGCTGAGTGAAGGCGAGCGACGCCCGCGCGTTTTATTGCAACAGGCGCGGACGCGTTGGGTCGTGCCGGCAGAGTTGGCCGACCTCCGCGACGCCGAATTATTTTTCCTGAACGTCAACACGCCGACGGATTACGAGCGGGCGCGAATCGAAGTAGGAATGATGAACGATGAACGTTGAAGTTAAGCGGGAAAGCGGCAGACGGAAGGCAGAACTCAGGAGTCGGCAG
>DATCWB010000466.1:0-5714 GCA_036566625.1 Pyrinomonadaceae bacterium | reverse complement strand
GACGAGTGCGAGTGCGGCGATCGCGGCACACGCGAGCGGTCGGCGAGTCATCCGGCCGAAGCTACCGCCGAGGCCGCGAGGCCGGAGGCGAGCAGAAGCGCGAGCGCGAAAAACTTTTTCTTCAAATAATGATTCATGAGTCCGAACCGCTGAAAGTTAGAATTCCCGTGGCGCTCAAAACTTGTTAGTGATCGTCCCGGCCGCCGCCGCCGTGCGACGCCGCGCCCACCCGAACGCGCCGCCGATGCGCCCGCCCATGCGCGCGAACACGCGGCTGCGCCCGAGATCATCGAAGAGCGAATAGAAGACCGGCACGGCCAGCAGCGTCAGCAGCAGGCACAAACTCTGCCCGCCGACGACGAGCACGCCGATTGAACGGTTTGTGCCCGAACCCGGCCCGCTGGAGATGACGAGCGGCATCATCCCTGCGACGAGCGCGATGGTCGTCATCAAAATGGGACGCAGGCGGTCGCGGTTCGCCTGTATGATCGCGTCGAACCTGTCGAGACCCTTCGCGCGCAGTTCGTTCGTGTGATCGATCTGCAAGATGGCGTTCTTCTTCACGACGCCGAAGAGCAGGAGCAGGCCGAGGCCGGAAAAGATGTTCACGGTCTGCCCCGTCAGCAAGAGCGAAAGTATGCCGAACGGGATGGCGAGCGGCAGCGTCAAGAGGATCGTCACCGGGTGGATGAACGATTCAAACTGCGCCGCGAGCACCATGTACATGAAGATGAAAGAGAGCGTGATGGCGAGCAGGAAGTAGCCGCCCGCGCGCCCCAACTCTTTCGAGCGGCCGACGAGGCCGGTCTGGTAGCCCGCTTCGAGGTTCATCCCAGCGACGGCGTTGTCCAACTCGGCGAGCACGGCCGACTGCGAGCCGCCCGGCGCGACGTTGGCCGTCAGGGTCACCTGCCGCTGCCGGTTCAGGCGATCAATGGCCGACGGGCCGCTGCCCTCTTCCACGCGCACGAGGTTGTCGAGACTGACGATGCCGAGTTTCGCGGAGGGCGCGAACAGGCGCGCCAACTCCTCTTTGTTCGCGCGCGCTTCGCCCACCGCGCGCAAACGCACGTCGTATTGATCCGTGCCCTGGTTGAAGGTGGAAACCTTCTGCCCCGCGACCATCGTGTTCAGAGACTGCGCGATGTCGCCGACGCGTACGCCGAGGTCTGCGGCGCGCGCGCGGTCGATCTGGACGCGCAGTTCCGGCTTGCCCGCGATGAGCGACGAGTCAACATCAACCACGCTGGGGATCGTGTGCATGCGTTTGAGCAGTTCGTCGGAATACTTCGTCAGGGTTTGCAGGTCGGGGCCGGCGATCATGTATTGAATGTCGGCGTTGCGCTGGCCGCCGCCGGAGATGGCCTGCACCTGCCCGATATTCGTGCGCAACTCCGGCGGGTAATTCTTCAACAGTTCGCGCGCCCTGACCATCAACTCTTCCTGTGACAAGTCGCGCTCGCTGAGGTCGGAGAGGCGGACGTAGATGTTCGCGCTGTTGACGAGTTGCTGGCGGTCGCCGCCGATGGTGACGAGCGTGTCGGTGACGCCGGGCAGGGTGCGCACATCTCTGGCGATGCGTTCGACGATGGTCGAAGTGTTGGCGAGCGTCGAGCCTTCCGGCGCGCGCATGTTGATCTCGAACTGCGATTGGTCGTCCACGGGCAGGAAGTTTTTGCCGACGAACATGAAGAGCGGCACGATGCTCAGGATGACCAGCACGCACAGGCCGACGATAGCCCAGCGATGCCCCATCGACCACTTGAGCATCGCCGTGTAGGCGCGATCCACGGGGCGGTAAAAACGCCCTTCCTTCGAGTTGTGCGCCTTCTTCGGCTTGCGCGCTCCTTCGGCGTCGCCTTCGTCGGGCGCGTCCGACGCGCGCGCGCGGAGCGGCGTCGTGAGCGTTCTCGTCCTGTCGTCACCCTCCATCCACTTGCCCATCTCTTCGCGGGCGACCTCATCGTGCTCCTGCCGCTCGGGCGCGCCCGCCACCACGCGCGATTCATCGGCCAGCAGCGCGGGCGCGTCGCCCTCGGAAGGCGCGCTTCCCGCGCCGGGCGAGACGCTCTGCGGCTTCTTGCGTTTGATGAAACGGGCGGCGAGCATCGGCGTCAGCGTGAACGAAACGATCAGCGAGACGGCGACGGCGAACGAGGCCGTCAAGCCGAACGAGGACATGAAGCGGCCGACGATGCCCCCCATGAAGCCGACGGGCAGAAAGACCGCGAGCAGCGAGAGGGTCGTCGCCATAACGGCCAGCCCGATCTCGCGCGTGCCCTCAATCGCCGCCTGGAACGGCGGCATGCCCTTCTCTTCAATGAAGCGATAGATGTTTTCCAGCACGACGATGGCGTCGTCGATCACGATGCCGACCATCAACGTCAGCGCGAGCATCGTGATCATGTTCAGGGTGTAGCCGAGCGCGGCCATCAGCCCGAAGGTGGCGATGATCGAGGTCGGGATGGCGAGACCGGCGATGATGGTCGAGCGGAAGTTCCAGAGAAAGACGAAGACGACGATGGCCGCAAGGATGCTGCCCTCGACGAGGTGGGTCTGGATGGAATTGACCGCCGCCTTGATGAAGATGGACGAGTCGCCGATGACCTGCGTGCGAACGTTTGCGGGCAGCATCGGCTTGATCTCTTCCAGACGCGCCTTGATCTCGTCGGCGACGGCGACCGTATTCGTGCCCGACTGCTTGGCGACGATGAGCGTTACGGCCGGTTCGCCGTTCAAACGCGCGCTGGTGCGCAGTTCCTCCGAGCCGTCTTCGGCATAGCCGATGTCGCTCAGTTTGACGGGATAGCTGCCGCGCGTCGAGATGGCGATGTGATTGAAGTCGGACGGGTTCGAGATGCGACCCAAAGTGCGCACGGTGAGTTCGCGCGAGCCTTCGTCCACGCGCCCGCCGGGCACTTCCAGATTCTGCGCGCGCACGGCCGCCGCCACTTCCGGCACGGTTACGTTGAAGGCGCGCATCTTGTCCGGGTCGAGTTTGAGTTGAATCTCGCGGCGCGAGCCGCCGACGATTTCGACGTTGCCGACGCCGTTGATGCTCTCGATGCGCTCCTTGATCTGCTTGTCCGCGATCTCGGTCACTTCGCGCAGACTGCGCGGCGCGGAGACGGCGATGCGCAGGACGGGCGCGGCATCCGTGTCGAGCTTTTGAATGACCGGCTCTTCGGCCGTCTCGGGAAGATCGGGCACGACGAGGTTGATCTTGTCGCGTACCTCCTGCGCCGCGATGTCGGCGTTCTTGTCCAGCAGGAACTGCACGAAGACCTGCGAGACGCCTTCGACGGAGGTCGAGCGCAGTTCGTCGATGCCGCTGATGGTGTTGACGGCGGCCTCGATCTTGTCCGTCACCTCCGTCTCGATTTCGCGGGGCGACGCGCCGGGGTTGACGACCGTGATCGTGATCGTCGGGAAGTCGATCTTCGGAAACAGATCGACGCCGAGCGAGAAGAACGAGAAGATGCCCACCACCGTCAGCGACAAAATCAACATCGTCGCGAAGACGGGGCGGCGCACACAAATTTCAGCTAACTTTTGCATCGCTTTTAGGTTTCAAGTTTCAGGTTCCAAGTTTCAGGACCGGCGGGTTCTTCGTTCTTTAATTTGAACCCTGCCACCTGAAACTTGAAACTTACTTACTGCGTGACGGCCGCGCCGTCCCTCAGTTGCTCGATGCCCGAGGTGGCGACCAACTCATCCGTGCCGATTCCGCTTTTGACTTCGACGAGTTCGCCCTCGACCTGCCCGAGTTGCACGACGCGCTCCTGCGCCCGCCCGTCTTTGACGACGAAGACGCGGCTTGTGTCCTGTTCCGTGCGCACGGCGCGCGCCGGGATGAGCACGGCGGGCGTGCCCGACGGTTGCGAGATGCGCACGGTGGCGAACTGGCCGGGCTTTAACAGTCCCTCGCCGTTTTCCACCTGGGCCTCCACGGTCAGCGTGCGCGAGGCGGCTGTTACGTTCGGCGAGATGCGCGCGATGCGACCGGCGAACGCCCTGTCGGCATACGCGCTCGTCAAGACGGAGACGCCCTGCCCCGGCAAGATCGACCCGATCAATTGTTCCGGGATGTCTATGCGCAGGCGCAACGGGTTCGTGCGCACAATCGTCGCCACCTTCGAGGAGGGCGTGATGTACTCGCCCACGTCCGCCGGGCGATCCGCGACGTAGCCGCTGATCGGAGCGTAGACGACGACATCGGCGATGGCCTTGCGCGCCTGCGCCACCTGTGCCTCGGCCGCTGAGGCTGCGGCGCGCGCCGTCGCAATGCCTGCGTAGTTTTGCCGCGCCGCCGAGAGCGCCGCCTCATACTGTTGTTGCAACTGATCGCGCTGCGCCTTCTGCTGATCGTAAGAGGCGCGCGACACGTCGCCCGATTCGATGAGACGCTCGAAGCGGCGCAACTGCTTCTCCGCCAGTTCGAGCGCGACGCGCGCCGAGCCGACTTCGGCCACGCGCGTCACGTCGAACGCCTGATTCGGTCTGAGGCCGATTCGCGCCTCCGCCTGTCTGACGGCCGACTGCGCCTGCTGCGCCTGCGCCTGCAACTGCGTGAGACGCAGGCGCGCGTCCGCGTCGTCGAGGCGCACGAGCACCGCGCCGCGCTGCACGTAGCTGCCGAGGTCAACGCCGACGGCCACGACGCGACCCGAAACGTTCGGCGCAACGTCCGTCTGCTCGTCTGCGGCGAGGCTGCCCGTCGCCTCCGTATAGCGCGGGAGTTCGCGCGTGATGGCGGCGGCGGTCGAAACCTGCACGACTTCGGGCGTCGCGTTCGCGGCGGCCGCCTGCTTGTTTTTCGACTCGGCCGATCTGCCGCACCCGCTCGCCAAAAGGCTCAAGGCCAGGACGAACAGCGCGACGCCGGGGAGTGTGAATGTGTTTCGAGAGATCATGTCAACTGCTTCTTTCAGTACAAACCGGCTCTTCAATTATCCGAAGCCGCAAGTTTTAACTTACGCAAATTACGCAAAGAACGTTTTCGATAAAACGTCCGCCGCGCAACTTATTTCTTCTTTTTGCCGCTCGCAGTCTGCCTGCGCGTCTCGCCGACGCCCGCGCCGCGCGGTGCAGGCGTCGGGTCGGGGTTGGCAGCGATGCCCCTGAGCAGTATCTCCGTGAACTCGGCGGCGGCGCGCTCGTTGGAAATGTCGAGCAGGCGTCGGCGCGTGTCCCAGAGCAGGTTGTTGAGCGAGTGGTGTATGACCATGCCGAGGAAACCGCGCACGACGATGGGCGGATCGACATCGCGCATCGCGCCTTCGCGCTGGCGTTCGCGAATGTAGGAGCCGAGGAAGTCGTACATGCCGCGCACGTTGCGATCCCAGAACATGTGCGCCAGTTCGTGGCCTTCGAGCGCGGAGTGGGTCAGCAGGCGCAGGAATTCCGTGTCGTGCTCGTGGTGGCGCATCATGGCGAGCGCGACACCCTTGAAGACGGCGCGGTCGTCTCTCTGCGCGAGCGCGTCGGGCACGATGTCCGAAGGGCACTGTAGGTTGTCGGCGCAAGCCTTGTGGTCGAGGATCGCGCTGTAGAGTTCCTCCTTGTTGGCGAAGTGGCGGAAGACCATCGCCTCGGAGACGCCCGCCGCCTGCGCGATCTCTTTGGTCGTCGTGCCGCGAAAGCCGCGCTGCGAAAAGAGCCGCATCGCCACCAGCAAAATCTGCTTGCGGCGATCCTCGCCGGCCATGCGCCCG
>DATCWB010000465.1:0-2861 GCA_036566625.1 Pyrinomonadaceae bacterium | reverse complement strand
CGCATGGGCGAGGCGGCCAAATTCAGGTATGAAGAACTGTTCTCCCCCGACTCTGTATTGCCTGTGGTTATGAATAGGTATCGAGCGATCATCTCCGGCAAGAATAATCACCGACAGGGCGGCCAGCAGGAAGGCTCTAAGCTCTCTCACCCCTGGGCGGACACCTACTTCTGAAGGGCACGGGCGAGGGCGGGAAAAACGAGGCGGGGAGCTATATGGAATACACGGGTGAGAGATTTATGCCCCACCTGTCGGGCGAAATCAAATATGAACACCTGCACCGCTATGTGCTGGCGCAGGAACTCGTGAGGGGCAAAGACGTGTTGGACATCGCCTGCGGCGAGGGCTACGGCGCGGCCTTGATGTCAGCTACGGCGCGCACCGTCGTCGGCGTGGACATCGATGCGGCTGTCGTCGAACATGCACGCCGGAAGTATGCCCCCCACAAGAATCTGCTATTCCGCGACGGCTCATGCGCTTCGATTCCGCTGCCGGACGGAAGCGTCGATGTCGTTACATCTTTCGAGACCATCGAGCATCACGATAAGCATCAGGAAATGATGCGCGAGATTCGGAGGGTGCTGCGTCCGGAAGGGGTTCTCATCATCTCTTCCCCCAACCGCCCGGTCTACACGGAATTGTATGGCAGCTCGAATCCGTTTCACGTCAAGGAACTCGATTATCACGAGTTTACGGATTTGCTGAAAGAGCATTTCCGTCATGTCAACGTCTACGGGCAAAAGCTCGAAGCCGGTTCATTCGTCTTTCCCGTAGAGGATACGCCGGTGCGTGACTTCACGGCTTACGGCGGCAACGGCGAGCAACTGCACAACGAACTCCCTCCCCTTCAGGCTCCTTCCTATTTCATCGCCCTCTGCTCCGATGCCGAGATGGGAATCGCGCCGAGTCTGGAATCGATCTACCTCGACAAAGGCGACTCGCTCCACGCGCACGCGCTCGGTGAATTACGCCGCCTGAGAGCCGAGCACCAGCAGACGGCCGAACTTTACATACGGCACGCGCTCGAACTCGAAGAGATCAAGTCCCATATCAGTTTTAAACTCATTTCGCGTTTTCTCTGGCCGGTGACCGGGAAACTCCTGCCGCGAAGTCTTCGCTCTCGTACCGGGAAAAACCTGTCGAGGATGAAGAACACGCCCGCCGCGCTCGCCGCCGCACGGAAAGCCGAAAAACTGCGCTTTGAGATTAACGAAAATATCTCTCAGCCCTTCGTGATCGGCAAAGGTAACCTCTACTACCTGAGCGGCTGGTGCTACCACCCGCGCAGCAGTATTCGCAGGTTGTATGTGCTGGTGGGCGGCGAGCCGCACGAAGTATTCAACCATTCGCTGGCGGAGACGGAAGCCTGTCGCGACCATTCATCCGACCACGTCCCGTCGGGGAACTGTCTGACAAGTCGCTTCTGGACTGCCCTCCCATTCTCCCGACTCGACGCGCTGCGGGAGTGCGAACTTTCTTTGCGCGCCACCCTGAGCGACGGAAGTGAAGCCGAGGCCCCACTCGGGACTCTCAGTTTGCTGCCCTCCACGCCGCCCGAGGCGCGGATGGGGGGGGACGAGCCAGCAGATTCCGCTCCGTCCTGGCCTGGGTCGGGGGCTGGGCCGCGCGTCGTCATCTGCATGGCGACCCATCAGCCGCCGCTCGATCTCTTCGCACTCCAGATCGAGAGTCTGATCGGGCAGTCTCACCAGAACTGGCTGTGCATTATCAGTGACGATTGCTCCGAGCCGTCCGTCTTTCGGGAGATACAGAGACTCGCCGCCACCGACGCGCGCTTTCGGGTCTACAGAAATCCGACACGGCTGGGTTTTTATCGCAACTTCGAAAGCTGCTTAAAACTCGCGCCCGCCACGGCCGACTTCATAGCCCTTTCGGATCAAGACGATTACTGGTATCCGGACAAGCTCGCGGCATCGCTTGAAGAGTTCCGGTCGGAAGATGTTCACATGGTCTACTCCGACATGGACATCGTGACGCGCGACGGGGAGGTGATTTCCCCCACTTATTGGAGAACGCGCCGGAACAATTCCACCGACCTCGAATCCCTGCTGATCGCCAATTCGGCCGCCGGGGCGTCCATCGTTTTCCGCGCCGGTCTGCTCGCGGAGCTGTTGCCCTTTCCCGGAATGGACACAGACCTCTACCACGACCACTGGATCGCCTGTACGGCGCTGGCGAAGGGCAGGCTGGGCTATGTGGATCGACCTCTCTACGCTTACCGTCAGCACGAGGGGAACGTCATCGGCTACGTCGAAATCCCCCCCGCACGCCTGTGGGCAGAGATGTTGGGAACTGCTTACCTGCTCCGCCATTTCTCGACGGGGACGAAGGAGTTCGGCCAGTATCTGCCGGATTTATACACCATCTACAATGCCTTGCCCGTCAGGATCACCTTCATGGCCGGAGTCCTCAGACTACGCCTGCATGACGGCGCGCCGGAGAAGCGCGCTGTCCTCGAACGACTGGCGGGGTTCGAGCGATCCCCGGCCGCGCTGCTCGCGCAGGCGGCGAAGTCCAGGCTACGGGAACGCTCCACGCTGGGTATCGAATTGATTTGCCTGCGCAGCGCACTCAACATTCGCCTTCTCAAAACTTACTTCCGCCTGAGCCGCAAGCGGCTGGCCGCGCGGGAACGGGAACAGCACGATTCGGCGAACCTCCGGCTCGCGAGAAGTCTCGACGAGCGTTTTCGGCATCAGGACATGGGCGAAGATACCTGATCCCGGACTATGATTCGGGCGGAGGTCTTGCCGCTTTCATCTCCCGCAATGAGGGACGGCCCGGCTCAAATTTAAGTCGCCGCTCCCGGCACAGACAAGATGAAGGATAATTTCTTGAAA
>DATCWB010000464.1:0-2363 GCA_036566625.1 Pyrinomonadaceae bacterium | reverse complement strand
CCGCCATCTCCACATCGCGCATGTGTACGGGGAGGCTCGCCGCCACGGCCGCCTGTACGAGCAGCAGCGACGCGAGCGCATAGCGTGCGACGCGCCCTTTCGTCCAAGCCAGCGTCGCCGCCCCGTAGATTAACAAAAAGGCGGCGTAGCGCGCATTCATTGATTTCGTCAACGCGAGATAGCCGACGCAGGCCACGAGCGCGAACGCGAAAGCCGACGCCAACACGCCCCACGGCAGCCGCTCCTCTCCCGCCGCTTGCGTCGCCCCCTGACGCCAAAGAAGGCTCATGCCTGACAGCGCGAGAGCGAACGCCCAAAACCACGTCGAATGCTTCAAGCCCGTGCCGATGAAACCGGACAACAAAGAGACGTACATCTTCGCCCGTTCCGCCGCAGACGCGGGCGGCGCGGACGACGGCCATGGCCCGATGCCCGTCGGCACGATTTCAGCCCGAGCCGTCGCGTGTGCATCCGCCGTTCTGTTGCCGCTCGCGGAGTTGTTCGCCGTCGTTTCCGACGCGGCGGCGGTCAAATGCTCACCCGCCAGTTTGAATCGCTGAGGCCAGTACAGCCCCACGGCAGCGAGCGCGGCGACGAACGCGACGAGCGCGACAAGCGCGAAGCCGACCGTCAACGCCCGGCGCGTCCACCCGTGCACGTAGAGCGCGCTCGTCGCGAGGATAAAGGGCAAAGCGATCTCGTAAGTCAGCAAGGCCAGCAGCGCGCCGCAGGCCGTGAGTATCAAGCCCCTCGACGCCGCGCCCGTAACATTCTTCGACGCCGCGCCCGTCATGCGCCGCGCCCACACGCCCGCCGAGAGTTGCGCCGAGAGCAGCAGCAACACGAGCGCGTAGTTCATAGTGCCCGACCAGAAGTTGACCGTCTCAAGCAGGACGGGCGAGCCGAGCAACACCCCGGCGAGCAGCGCGCCGCGCCGTTTGGAGAGACCCGCGCGGAGACAAGCCCATACGAAGATGAGCGTGGCAAGCCCGACGGCGATCAAGCCGAGCGCGGCGGGCGAGAGTCCGGCGCGCATCACCGCCCGGTTCAAGAGGGCGTAGGGCAGGAGGGTGAGCAGGCGGTAGAGTCCGAAGTCGTGCCAGTAGAGCGCGAGGCCGTCGGGCAGGCAGAGGCGCGCGTAGAACGCATCGTCGGGAAAGTACGCGGGGTGCGGCGTCCAGGCGGAGGCGGCGCGCGCGAACAGGTAGAAGGGCACGAGCGCGACGACCGCGACGCAGAAGAACCGCAACGCCCGTCGCAGTCGTGCGCGCTCCTCGAATTGTCTCAGGTAGGCTTTGATGTGACGTTCACGCTGTCGAACAAATTGTCGCGCCCGCGCGCTGTGTAAGGCGCAGTTCAGTCCGCGCCCATCGCTTCGACTTCGGGAGGCGCGTTGTGTTTCAGACGGTTCTGGTAGAGTGGAAAACGAGAGGCGAGTTCGGCCACTTCGCGCCTGACCTTCGCGCGCACGTCCTCGGATTCGGGCGCGTGTAGAATTTCGGCGATGAGCACGGCCACCGTACGCATCTCCGCTTCGCCCATGCCGCGCGTCGTGAGCGCGGGCGTGCCGATCCTGACGCCGGAGGTGACGAAGGGCTTGTTCGTGTCGAACGGGATCGTGTTTTTGTTGACCGTGATGTTCGCCGCTTCCAGAGCCTTCTCGGCCACCTTGCCCGTGATGCCTTTGCCCCCCATGAAGACATCCACGAGCACGAGATGATTGTCCGTGCCGCCGGAAACGAGGCGAAAGCCCTGCGCCTTGAGTCCTTCGGCGAGCGCGGCGGCGTTGCGCAAAACCTGCCGCTGGTATTCTTTGAAATCGTCGCCGAGCGCCTCGCCGAACGCGACGGCCTTCGCCGCGATGATGTGGACGAGCGGGCCGCCCTGCACGCCGGGAAACAGTTTCTTATTCACCTCCGCCGCGTGTTCCTCGCGGCACAGGATCAGGCCGCCGCGCGGGCCGCGCAGCGTTTTGTGGGTCGTCGTCGTGACGTAATCGGCGTGCGGCACGGGCGAAGGGTGCAGACCCGCAGCGACCGGCCCGGCGATGTGCGCGATGTCGGCCATGACGCGCGCGCCCACGGAGCGTGCGATCTCGCCGATGCGCGCGAAATCAATGGTGCGCGGGTAGGCCGACGCGCCGCAGACGATCATCCGTGGGCGGTGTTCTTCGGCGCGGCGCGCGAGGTCGTCGTAATCTATCTGCTCTGTGTCGGGCGAGACGCCGTAGTCGGCAACCTTGTAACTGATGCCGGAGAAGTTCATCGGGTGGCCGTGCGTGAGGTGGCCGCCGTGCGAGAGGTTCATGCCGAGGATGGTGTCGCCATAGTTGATGGCGGCCAGATAGACGGACATGTTCGCCT
>DATCWB010000463.1:0-3263 GCA_036566625.1 Pyrinomonadaceae bacterium | reverse complement strand
GAAAAACAAGCTGTCTTTCATTCATCGTTCCGCGTCCCTAATTCATCGTTCTCGCTATGTCGCGGGCTTCGTGAGAGCCTGCAAGTCGCCCTGCGCGCCGTTGAAGCGGTTGTGGTCGGCCGCGCCGGCGACGCCGGGCATGGGGAGGCTTTGCGAGTATTGCCAGAAGGTCCAGTTCATCCAGCCGCGCGGGAGCGGCTGCGGCGTGGGCGCGTTCGTATAGTGCGCGAGCCAGAGCGGAAACTTGCCGAAGCCGTCGTTCATGTATTCGTTCCAGAAGTAGGCGGCGGTGTAGATCATCGGGGTCATGCCCGTGGCCTCGGCGACCGTGTCGATCCAGTTGCCGACGCCCGCGATGAGCGCGCCGCCCGTCACGCCGTCGTTCAATTCGATGTCGATGACCGGCGGGAGATCGCCCGGCTCAAGTTGGACGGTTTGCAGGAAATGGTTGGCCTGCGCGACGGCGTTCTGCTCCGGGCGAAAGAAGTGGTACGCGCCGCGCACGACCCCGGCGCTTTTCATGTCGCTCCAGTTGGCCGCGAACGCGGGATCGACGATGGAAGTTGACTCGGTCGCCTTGGCGAAAGCGAAGGCACAGCCCGCGCCCCGCACGTCCGCCCAGTTGACCGTGCCCTGATAGTGCGAAACGTCAATGCCGGTCAGGTAGTTCGCTTGAGCTTCGTTAGTCATAGGTTCGGATTCTCCTCGCTCTCCGCGCTAAAAGTTCAGACGGGCGGGCGGCGCATGTTTAGTGCGTCTCCCGCCCGAGCAATGTTAGCGGCAACCAGCGGTTTCAGTTCGCTCAGGTCGCCGGCGTGGGGGCATTGGGTTGACTGCTGATCTGGTAAATGGCCTCCATCACGGCGGAGCGCACTTCGGTCGGGAGCGAGCCGCGCACGGCGAGCCGGCGGAACGACGGGAGGATTTCATGCTGGCCGGATAGCGCGAGCAGCTTGACCACGGCGAGGCGCACTTCGTTGTCGGGGTGGCTCTCGATGGCGCGTATCAGCGGCGCGACCTCGCCCGCCTTCGCCATCAGGAACAGCAGCGAGAAGGCGTCGTAGGTCTTGTCGCGGCTTTCACCCGTGAGGTTGCCGATGGCTTCCTCAGCCAGACCCGAACCGGCGAGCGCAGACCCGATCTGGCGGCGACGCTCGACCGGCGATTCGCGCAGGGCGCGCGTGAAAGAGTCGGCGCGGTCTTCGTTCAAATCGTAGATGGCGCGTGCGGCGGCGTTGCGCACCTCTTCCATGGGGTCGTCGAAGGCGGCGCAAATCTGGTTGAAGGCTTCGTCCGTGTTCAGGCGCGAGAGGGCGAGGACGCTGGCCGCGCGTTCGCTGGAGTCGTCGCTCGCGAGGCGGAGTTGGATGCCCTTCGGGATGATCGAATATGTGTCTTCGTCCGAGCCGTCGGCGATACTCAAACCCTTATCGGCTTTCACTATATCCGCGCCGCGCGGCGACTCTTCGTGTGCCCCCGTAACCGTAGGGCTACTCCCGTAGTTAAGCGGCTGCGTCTGCGCGTCTTCGACGGAGGCGGATTCCATGACCGTGGTCGCGGCAATCGGCGCGGGTTCGGCGGCGTTTGTTTCAAACGCCTCGACCTCCAACGAATCGAACAGCGAAGAGGTCTCGTCGCGGCGGGCTTCGAGCGCATGCGCGTTCGTCTTCGCCGGCCACTCGCCCGCATCCTCGGCGTAGAAAATGCCGGGCGATTCGGCGGGCGACTGCGCGGCGGGTTCAATCGCTTGAATCGTAACTTCGTGCTCGTCGGCGTCGAGATCGATCCAATCTTCGTCTCCCACGGCCGGGTGGCCTGAACCGGCGGCGAATTCGGAGCGATAGACGGGCTGCGGTTCATCGCCGCCGTGCGTCGCCGGGGCGGAATCGGTCGGCGTGCCGAATGAAGCGGCGGGAGATTCGGGCTGGCGAGATGCCGTGAGAGGCTCGATGCCCTTCGACGCTTCCCCGCTCCCGGCCGATTCGCTCTCGCGCCTGCGCGCCTCGATGAGGCTGGCTTCTTTAGCCGCGAGCGTGGTAGCGAGGTTGGTTTCAAGCGGAGCGACGGCGGACTCGACCGTGCCGGTTTCTACTTCGGCCGTCGGCTCATGCTGCGCCGCGGGTGCGGGTTCGACGGGCGGGGCGTTAAAGGCGAAAGCCTCCGTCCCCGCAACTTCAATACCCTTAGTCTCCTCTTCGGCCGTGATCGTCTCGACCGTCGCTGTTTCCTCAACCGCCACCGTTGCTTCGGGCGTGGTCGTCTCCGTCGCGGCCAAGGCCGGCGACTCGACGGTCAACTCCGGGTCTGTCGTGCCTTCCTCTTCCGCAACTATAACCGGGGAATCTTCCGGGGCGACCGGAAGCGCGAAGGCAAGTTCGAGTTCCTTCGTCGGGTTCTCTTCCGCCGCCGTCTCCTGCGTCGCCGCCTCCGTCGCTTCGGCCGGGGTCGTTTCGACTGTCTGAATTTCTGTCTCGGCTATCGCGGCGGCGACGACGGGCGCCGGCTTGGCGTCTTCAACTACTACGGGTGCGGCGGTCGCTTCCTCTTCAACCTTGCTCGCTTCGATGGCGCGCTGGATGAGCGTGCGCGGCACTTGCCGGGACGTTTCGCGCCAGCGCAACGCTTCGAGCGCGTCGATGGCCGACGGGTCGCGCAGTTCGGCCAACGCTTCGACCGACGTGCGACGCACATCCGCTGAGGGGTCTTCGAGCGCGGCGGTGAGGTGCTGTGTGGCGCTGCGGTCGCCCAGTATGCCGAGCGTGCGCGCGGCGGCGGCGCGTTCGCCGGGAGCTTCGGCGGATTGCAGCGCGCGGGTGGCCTCTTCGAAATATCCGTGCTTGAAGAATGCCGTGCGGGCGTGCCCCTGTCGCGCGGCATTGCGCCCGGCGATGGAAGACATCAATTCGGCCGAGACGAGTTGGCGCGTGCCTTTGTCCGTCGCGTTGATGATGTTCTCGTCGTAGCTCTCGCCCGCGATTAACTTTTTGATCTCGTCTTCGATGCGTTCGGGGTCGAAAGCGACCGGCGGCTCGACGGTCTTCGTCTCCGTCGCCAACAGTTCGACGGCCTTCGTCTCGTCCGCCTTGCTCTCTCCGACTCCGGTCGCACCGCCGAGAGCGCTTGCCCCGGCGACGAGCGCGCCCGCCCCGATTATCGCGCCGCCCGTAGTGCCAACGTCTTCCGATGTCGCGCCGGTGTTAGACGCGCCCGGCACGGTTGCGCCAGTCGTAGCGGTGGCGGCGGACGAGCCGCCCGCCTGTGAT
>DATCWB010000462.1:0-4015 GCA_036566625.1 Pyrinomonadaceae bacterium | reverse complement strand
GCCGTAACCGCCGCGTCCGCCGCCGCCACCGCCGCCGCCGCGATCCTCGCGCGGGCGGGCTTCGTTGACGCTCAGGTTGCGGCCGTTGAAATCTTTGCCGTTAAACTGCGCGATGGCCGCTTCGCCCTCTTCTTTGCTCGACATTTCGACAAAGCCGAAGCCGCGCGAGCGTCCCGTATCTCGATCCATTACGACCGAAGCCGACTCCACCGTCCCGACCTGCCCGAACAGTTCCTGCAAGTCTTCGCCGGTGGTTTTGAAATTGAGGTTGCCGACGTAAAGTTTCATTGACATAACTGAAATCCCTGCCCCGTGGGAGCGTGAAGAGAAGCTCGAATGCTGTTTGGCTTCGTGAACGGATAGCAGCGAAGTCGCGTGTTCGGAATGCCCTGACGAGCAGCTTCTGCAAGTTAATACCGGCCTGCTCTCGAACTATCCAGACGCCGCCGCTTTCGCTCTCCACAGCGCGGGGCGCATCACCGTTGATGCGCGAGAGAAGGAGTAGACGGCGGATATTATGCCTTGTGTGCAAAAAAAAGGCAAAAGCCGGGAACGGGGCAGAATTACCCGCCGACGGCCTGCTTGTCGGCCGCCGCCGCGCAACCCCAGCCCATGCTTTTGACATCCGATACGACGCAATAATACTCTATGGTGCGCCGCACCCGATCCCGGCGTGCCGGCAGCGCGCCCGACCCATACGCCCCCGCTGTCCGACGCGATACTCTTAACCGGAACGCAGATTTTCCGGCCCCGCGCCGCATTCTGCTTCACCCGTTACGCCACAACTTTAGCGCACGCGGGCGAGCGCCCGCCCGCCGCGATTTTCTTTCAGGTGACGGCCGCGCGCGACATCACTTCGAGCCGCCCGCGCAGGCTTTCGCGCATTTCGCCGGACGAAGCCCGGCGGCACAGACCTTGCCACGCAAACGCAGAGTAGTTTTCATCTCCAAAACCGACGGATTCAGCAAGACCATGAAATTTAAAACCCTCGCCCTCGCCCTCTCAATCTTCGCCCTGCTGCTCGCCGCGCGCACGACCAGCGCGCAGGTGCAGGAAGTCTGGCAATACACCGCGCTCGGCGACTCGCTCGCCGCCGGGTTAAACGACTCGCAGGGCGGCTACGCCGTGCGCTTCCGCAACTACGTGCAGGCAGACACCGGCAGAACCGTCATTCTCAACAACCGTGGCGTCTCCGGCTGGACGAGCGCAGACCTCCTCAACGCGCTACGCACCGACGAGACCCTGCGTACGCAGATCGCCAACTCGCAGATCGTGACGTGGAACATCGGCGCAAACGATTTTCAGGACGCGGTCAGACGCTACCAGAGCGGCGCGTGCGGCGGCAGGGACAATCAGGACTGTCTGCGTGCTGCGCTCGCCGCGTTCAAAACCAACTGGAACGCCATCGCCGCGCAGATACTTTCGTTGCGCAGCCCGTCGAACACCATCATCCGCACGATGGACTACTACAATCCGGGCGTTGAGCTGGCACGCCTCTTCGGCGTGCTCCCCATCATCAAGCCCTACCTCGACGACGCCAGCCGCTTCATCATCCTCAACTCTCTCAGCAACCGCATCCTCCCCGCGCGCGTCTATCAGGCCTTCAACGGCGTGAGCGGCGAGATTGACGCCGGGGCGCGTGGCTACCTGTCGAGCGACGGCATCCACCCGAACAACACCGGCCACGACATCATCGCCGCCGAATTTCGCGCGCTCGGCTACCAGCCGCTCGTCCTGCCGCAGACCGTGTTCAACATCGCGTCGCCCGTCATACAAGCCCTCGAAAGCACGGGGCGCGCGACCATCATCGTCAACCGTCACGGCGACATGAGCGGCGCGGCCTCGGTCGAATATTCGACGGTTGACAACCCGGCCGCCGTCCCCTGCGCCGCGCCCCCCGGCGGGGGCGACGCAATCGGCGTGGCCTACGCGCGCTGCGATTACGCAACTACCATTGATACTCTCCACTTCGCCGCCGGGCAGACGCAGCAGACTTTCACCATCCCCCTCATTAACGACGCGCACACGGAGGGCACGGAAGAGTTTGTCATCCGCCTCAACCAGCCTGCGGGCGGCGCGCTCGGCGTCCGCTCGACGGCCAGCGTGCGCATCTTCGACGACGAAATCACGACTACCCCGCCCCGCGTTCTCCCGAACCCGATTTTCTCCAGCGACTTCTTCGTGCGGCAGCAATACCTCGATTTCCTCTCGCGCGAGCCAGACCCCCAGGGCTTCGACGCGTGGATGGGCGTCCTCGAGCGCTGCTCGGATGTCTACAACAATCCCCGGTGCGACCGTCTCACGGTCTCAGACTCCTTTCTCCGCTCGGATGAGTTTCAACTCAAGGGACTCTTCGTTTTCCTGTTTTACAAGGTCTCGCTCGGCCGCCTGCCGCTATACTCCGAGATCATCCCCGACATGCGGCGCGTGACGGGAGAGACATCCGAAGAAGTTTTCGCCAAGCGTCTCGCGTTCGCGCACGCGTGGGTGGAGAGGCCGGAGTTCAAGGCGCTGTACCCCGAAACTCTCTCGCCGGATGCGTTCGTGGATAAGTTGTTGCAGGCGACGGGCGTCACTCCGAGCGGCGTCGGGGGCACGCGCGACTCGCTGGTCAACGATCTGAATACGAGAACCAGAACGCGTGCGGAGGTGCTGATGGCGCTCGTCGAACACCCGTCTGTTAGCATGCGCGAGCGCAACGGCGCGTTCGTCGCCATGCAGTATTTCGGCTATCTGCGCCGCGACCCCGAAGCCGAGGGCTACAACGCCTGGCTCGCTTACCTGAACGCCAACCCCGGCGACTTCCGCACCATGGTCAACGGCTTCGCCAACTCGGTGGAATATCAACTGCGCTTCGGAGAAGCGCGGTAAGAAATTTCGGAATGCGGAATGCGAAATGCGGATTAGAAGATCGTAGCTGTCTTCTAATCCGCATTCCGCATTCCGCATTACTTCTCGGCGGTTTCGTCGTAGTAGAGAATGACGACGACGAGCCAGATGGCGGCGGCGGCGGCGAGGAGGAAGAAGATGATGGCGAGGCCGGGATAGCCGAAGAGTTTGAAATTCGTCTCGACGCGCATCAAGAGCGACGCGCCGATGATCATGGCGGCGATGACGAGGCCGACCGTGATGCGGTTGGCGACCTTCTGCAAGCCCTCCATCAGCTTCTTCTCGTCAATCGCGTCAACCTTCAACTCCAACTCGTTGTTCCCCACGGCGTCCAGAATCTTGTTGACGCGGTTGGGGAGACGTTCGAGAAAATCCTTCACGTCGAGCAGGTTCGTCATCAGGTTGCCGGGCGCGAGCGACTTCAGGATGCGCTGCTGCATGATCTGGCTCGCGTAGTTGCGGATGACGGCGTTCGGGTCGAAGTCGGGCGCGAGCGTGTAGACCACCTGATCGAGGTTGAGCAGGGCTTTGGCGATCATGGTGAACTCGGGCGGTAGACGGAAACCGCGGTCGGCCGCGATGCGCTGGATTTCCAGGACGACGCGGCCCGCGTCCACCTTGTTCATGCTCGTGTCGGTGTGGCGGGCGACGATGTCCGACACGTCGCGCGAGAACTCTTCCTCCTCGAAGTTCTCTTTGCGCGTGCCCATGCGGATGGTGATGTCGGCCGCCTCTTCGCCGCGCCCGTCGCTGATGGCTAAGAGGAGTCGCAGCAGGTTGTCCTGAAAGCCCGACATGATGCGCGAGACCATGCCGAGGTCTAAGAGGGCGATGCGCTCGTCTTCGGTGAGGAAGACATTGCCGGGGTGCGGGTCGGCATGGAAGACGCCGTCCACGAGTATCTGTTGGAGATAGGCGCGGAAGAGTTGTTCCGCGAGTTGCTTGCCGTTGATCTCCAGACGGCGAATCGGGTGGAGCGCGGTGATCTTCTTGCCGTGGATGTAGTCCATCGTCAGGACGCGCGAGGTGGTGAAGTCTTCGATGGGACGCGGAATGAGGATGAGATCGAAGTCGCGCAGGTTTTCGGCAAACTCGATGAGGTGCCCGGCCTCGTCGCGGTAATCGA
>DATCWB010000461.1:0-9586 GCA_036566625.1 Pyrinomonadaceae bacterium | reverse complement strand
AATTACTCGGAGCATGGGTAATAGGTGGGTATGTAGGCGCAAAGAGATGATAAGAGCGTCCGTCGGCGGCAGACGCCTACAATCTGAAACTGACAAAAACTGCGTCAGCTTTTCTCGTTAAGGATATGAAATCTCGCTTGGAGAGCGGTTAGGTCGTTTAAAGTGGAAGAATCTGGCGGGTTGTCGGGTGAATGTGTTGAAAGTGTGTATGATTCTGAATCCTTCCGCCCGGACAGGGATAGGCTGACTTTATCGTAAAACAATGTCGCGGCTAATTTGAAACGCGTGGTACATTAATCTCTCCGTTGTTGTTATGTCAAACACAATGTTAAAGATTGACTGATTGAGTTTAATTATTGGAGGCGGGAGACTAAGTTCGCGGCCTTTTCCTGCAAAACCATCCGGGGGCGTCGTGCGGCGAACGAATTCGACATACCAATGCTCAACTACCCGAACAATCGGTTTAAAGGGACATAAACGATGAAAACAGCGTTCGGCATAGTGCTTTTGATTGCGTTGCTCCCGGCTTGCGACAGTCTGATTTTCGCGCGGGGGGGCGACGGATTCGTGCAAGCGGCGGCCTCGTCCGATGCGCGTCGGGCAATGCGGCGCAGACACTCGCGGCAGAGACGCCGCGTGCGGCGCAAAGCCGTTCGGGTGGCGCGGACGGGCGAGCCGAACGCACCCCTTAAAGATCAACCCGCGCCCGGCGCGCAGCCCATAGACCGGCTACCTCTCGAAGAAGACGACTACGTCGTCGGCTCTCCGCGCCCGCCGAGGAAACCCGTCAGGCGCGCGCCCGCCAAACTCGAACCCGTTCCTGATATAAGAAATCCCTGATCGCTCGCGCCTAGCGCCGTCGTCCGGTCAAGGGCGATTATATAGTTGACACACCATGCGTTTTATGAGATACTTCGTTCATGGAAAACGAAGCCAACTTCCCCAAGACGCTGCAAGAGGCCATTCTATATTTTTCCGACCTAGATACTTGCACAACGTTCATGGCGCAGATTCGCTGGCCTGATGGTGTCGCTTGCCCTTACTGCGCTGGTAAAGCGGTATCTTATCTTTCCTCACGCCGCATCTGGAAGTGCATGGCTAAAGAGTGCCACAAGCAGTTTAGCGTGAAGGTTGGCACGGTAATGGAAGACAGCCCGATTAAGTTGGACAAGTGGCTTGCGGCTGTGTGGATGATTACCAACGCGAAGAACGGCATCAGTTCATGCGAGATTCACCGCGCGCTCGGTGTCACGCAAAAGACGGCATGGTTTCTCTTACATCGCATCCGTCTTGCCATGCAAAGCGGCACGTTTGAGAAGCTATCCGGTCAAGTAGAAGTTGACGAGACTTACATCGGCGGTCTCGCGCGCAACATGCACAGAGACAAACGCAGCAAGATCGGTGGCACGGGCGGCGCGGGCAAGATCGCCGTGATGGGACTCTTGGAGCGTAACGGCAAGGTGCGAGCAAAGGTGATTGCGAACGCGACTCAGGCGACCCTGCAAGGCGAAGTGAGAGCCAACGTGACGCAAGGCGCGGAACTATTCACCGATGGTTTTAAGTCTTATAGCGGTCTCCATGCTGACTACGCTCACCAAGTTATCGACCACGCGGAAAAGTACGTTGACGGTCAGATTCACACAAATGGTATTGAGAACTTTTGGAGTCTGTTAAAACGCGGGATTAAGGGAACGTATGTTTCCGTCGAACCGTTTCACCTGTTCCGTTATCTTGACGAACAGGCTTTTAGATTCAACACACGACAGGGGAAAGACGCTGATCGGTTTATTGAAGCGGTAGGGTCTATTGCGGGAAAGCGACTGACCTATGATGAACTGATCGGCAAGAAATTGGGACACTAAAACGAAGCGGCAAGGGCGGGGTAAACGGAAAGGTTAGCTACTTGGCTGGCCTTTTCCTTTTGCCTTCTTTCACGCGCTGACGTTCATACTTCGCCTTCTGTTCGTCAATTTCGCTTTTCGGCACGGCGATCAAGTTACGTAAGGTCTGCTCAAACCGCGTGAACTCTTCGGATTTTTTAGCTGGTTGCTGCGCTTTCATTGAACCTCACTTCAACGGGGTCTTTGTGTGTGTAGATTTTCGCGCTATCTGGTCTTAAATGCGTGAAGTGATTGATTGCCAAATCCCCAATATTAGACTGAACAAATGCACTTATAGAAGCGAGTATTCTATCAGCATCAAGCCTACGATGGCTAAGAAGAATAACGCCCCCATGTGTGCATGGCTTATACCGATTTCTATTAATAGTTTTCCTGTCAGTAGTCAATAGTAGCCGATTCTGCTCTACCGTACCCTCGTTGATTAGAAACTCATCCGACGCATTCTGAGCATAGCCGCACTCAATAGTACTCTTTATCTCAATAGCCTCCAGAGTTTTGAGGGCAAGCATAATTCTACGGTCAATAAGGCAGTAATCAACCATCAGCCTCAGAGGATTCGTCTGGGTCACAAGCCATCTCCAGAAAGTCTTGAGCGTAAGCAATAGCTTCTTTGATCTGTTCTTCGCTTACGTCAGGGCTATATGTATCTAGTATCTCCTGAATGTTCCCATAGGTGTATAGCTTGCCTAGAATGTCGCCTACAGACAGCCGCACGCCTTTTATATGCGGGATGCCGCCAAAGATGTGCGGTTCTGTACTTATAGCCGGATGCTCTTCGCACAGCTTGTCGGCAAGCTCGCGTAAGGCTTGCGTGCGGACAAAATCAATTTGTGGCGTTGCCGATTGACCAGTACTCGTTGCCAGTAGTACGCCGTGTTGGAGTCCGCGTTTATACATTTCCAGTACCTCCTGATTTAGGTTGATACTGGCGAACTCTCTCACATAGGAGAGATGAGGATTTAGACGACGAATAACCGTATCTTGTCTTAGCCTCTTGCTTTGCGATCTTCGGGAACGCATTATTCCTTCTCTCTCTCTGATGCTTCCGACGTGGCCGCCGCTTGTTGTTTTGCCGCAAGGTCTTCTGCAAAGTTCTTAAGATTTGCCTGTATGGCCTGAGCAAAAGTCTCCATCCTTCTAGGGGTAAGTGCAATACGCGCGATGCACAAAGTTTCAGCCGATTTGATGCTATCAAGCTGTTCTTGTGTAACGGTAACGGGATATTGCAATTGAAGGAACGTGATAATAAATTCCTCCTCTGAATAGTTGATGGCAAAAGCGTCTGCGTAGTCAATATACTGGTCTTCGGGGATAACCACATGAACGGGTATATCCCTCTTAACTCGCATGGCGACTTCTCTAGCGGGGTAGCCAACATGGCGACCCTTATTCTTGTTTCCCATGCTAATCTCCAGACTGTTACTTGTGTAATGAGGTATGGCATATTAACGCAGCCTCTTTGGTGTGTCAACTATATAATCGCCCGGTCAAGACTCCATGACCCGCGATTCTTTAGCACGATTCAATTCCACGGTTGACTTATGAACCGAGCGCGCACAACGCCTGATGCACGCGCCCCGCGATTGGCGCGCCGCCTCAATCTTTTCGACGCGACGATGCTCGTCATGGGCGGCATCGTCGGCGCGGGCATCTTCGTCAATCCGGCGGAGGTAGCGCGTCAGGTAAACACGCCTTTCATGATCCTCGGCGCGTGGCTTCTGGGCGGCCTCATCGCGTTCGCCGGTGCATTCGTCTACGCGGAACTGGCGGCGCGCAGGCCGGAAGTCGGAGGCCAGTACGCTTATCTACGCGACGCCTATCACCCGACCGTTGCGTTCCTCTACGGGTGGTCGCTGCTGCTCGTCATCCAGTCGGGCGGAATGGCCGCCGTCGCCATCACCTTCGCGCGCTACTTTGCCGAACTCACGCGCGCGCCGCTCTCCGAAGGCGCGCTCGCCGCGCTCGCGCTTGCATTGCTGACGGCCGTCAACTGTCTCGGCGTCCGCGCCGGCAGCAACGTGCAGAGCGCGCTCATGGTCTTGAAGATCGCGGCTATCGCCGCACTCGTCTTCTGCGGCTGGTGGTTCTCCGGCGGAGCGAACGGGTTCACGGGCGCGCCCGCGCTTCGTGAGCCTTTATCGTTCGATCTTTTGATCGCGATGGGGGCGGCGTTGACGCCCGTCATGTTCGCTTACGGCGGCTGGCAGACGACGAGTTTTGTCGCGGGTGAGATGCGCGACCCGCGACGCGACCTGGCGCGCGGGCTGTTGTTCGGCGTGGCCGGAGTCGTCCTGCTCTACACGGCGGTCAGCTTCGTGTGCGTGTACGCGCTCGGCGCGGAAGGGCTGGCGCAGACCGACACGCCCGCCACCGCCGTCATGCGGCGCGCGCTCGGCGAACGCGGCGCGCTCCTCATCGCGCTCGGCATCACCGTCTCGACGCTCGGCTTCCTCAGCCAAGGCATGCTCACCGCGCCGCGCGTCTATTTCGCTATGGCCGAAGACGGATTGTTCTTCCGGCGCATCGCCGAGGTCAGCGAGCGCACGCGCGTCCCCGTCTTCGCCATCGCTTTGCAGGGTGCGGCGGCAATCGTCATCGCGCTCTCCGGCAGGTACGGGCAGATACTCAACTACGTGGTCTCCGTAGACTTCATCTGGTTCGGGCTGACCGGACTCTCCCTCTTCATCTTTCGTCGTCGCCTTCCGGCAGGCGGCGACGACGCGGCGGGGTTCAAAGTTCCCGGCCATCCATACACCACCGCGCTCTTCGTCGCGGCCTGCTGGCTGGTCGTACTCTCCACCGTCTACAAATATCCGGCCAACAGCGCCATCGGCTTTTTGATCGTGCTCGCGGGCGTTCCCGCCTGCTACTACTGGCTGCGGCAACAAAGGAAGAAGGTTAAATGAGCGAACGGCAGCGCGTGATGAGTTCCGCCTACATGCACTGGGCGAAAACAGAGTCGCAGGCGACCTACAATCTTGCGTCGAGCGGCGTCGGGCACTATCCCTTGGAACGCCTGCGCGTCGAACTCTCCGACCTCGAATTGAGCGGCGCGAGCGGCTACGGCTACGAGCCGCTCCAACAGGCCATCGCCGCGAAGTGCGGCGTGGCGAGCGGTTCGGTCGTCGCCGCCAACGGCACTTCGATGGCGAACTTCCTCGCCATGGCCGCGCTCATCGCGCCCGGCGACGAAGTCCTCATCGAGCAACCGACTTACGAGTTGATCGTCTCGGCCGCGCTCTACCTCGGAGCGGAAGTCAAAAGATTCTCGCGCCCGTCCGAGTCGCAGTTTCGCCTCGACCCGTCGGAGGTCGAACGCGCCATCACGCCGCGCACGCGTCTCGTCGTCGTCACGAATCTGCACAACCCTTCAAACGCCTATGCGGGCGACGACGTGCTCGAACAGATCGGCGACCTCGCGGCTCGCGCGGGCGCGCGCGTCCTCGTTGACGAGGTTTATCTCGACGCCGCCTTTGAGCGTTCGCCGCGAACGGCTTTCCATCTCGGCGATCAATTCATCAGCACCAACAGCCTGACGAAAGTCTATGGCCTCGGCGGCCTGCGCTGCGGCTGGATACTGGCCGCGCCCGGTGTGGCCGAGCGGATGTGGCGGCTCAACGATCTCTTCGGCGTTTACCAGCCGCACGCCGCCGAACGCCTCGCCTGCGTCGCCTTCGCGCGCCTCCCCGAAATCGCCGCCGACTCGCGCGCCCTGCTCGAACGCAATCGCGTCCTCGCCAACGACTTTCTCGCCACGCGCGACGATCTCGAAACTTTCCCCATCACCGACGGCATGATCTCGTTTCCGCGCCTGCTCACAGGCGACGTTGATTCTCTCTGCGCATTGCTGCGCGAGAAGTATGAAACGTCGCTTGTGCCGGGGAGATTTTTCGAGATGCCCGCACACTTCCGCCTCAGCATCAGTGGCGAGACCGGGATGCTCTGCGACGGACTCGAACGTCTCGGCGCAGCGCTCGATGAGATCAAGCACGGAGCAAACAATTAAAAGCCCCTGACGGGGTTACTACCTGTCAACGCCTCTCGGATTTATCTCTATCCGGCCGTTTCACACCTTCGACGTGCGCCCGACCACGCTTGCGACGGCTTCGGCGAGTTCCTTCGGGGCGATGGGCTTGGCAAGATGCAGTTGAAAGCCCGCGTCGAGGGCGCGTTGCTTGTCTTCTTCGCGCGCGTAGGCCGTGAAGGCAATGGCGGGGGTGGTGTTGCGTCCGTGCGCCGCGTCGCCCGCCCTGAGTTTTTCGATGAATGTGTAGCCGTCCTCTCCGGGCATCGCAATGTCGCTCAGGATGCAATCGAACGAACTTCGTTCGAGCCTCGCCAAAGCCTCGTCCGCCGATTCGCACGCCTCGACAGTCGCGCCGTAGCGTTCCAGAGATTTGCCGAGCAGCATGCGCGTGTCCGCTTCGTCCTCCACGACGAGGATGCGCAGGCCGCCGAGCACCGTCTGTCGCTCCGCAAGTTCGGCCGCGCCGACCTGCTGTTGCTCCGCCGCGCCGGGCACCAGTTCGCCGCGCTTCGCGTATTCGAGCAGCGGCAGACGCACCTCAAACGTCGCCCCGCGCCCCTCGCCCTCGCTCGTGACAGCGACCGTGCCGCCGTGCAGTTCGGTGAGGTGGCGCACGATGGCGAGGCCGAGGCCGAGGCCGCCGTGCATGCGCGTCGTCGTTTGATCGGCCTGACGGAAGCGGTCGAAGACGAACGGCAGAAACTCCGCTTTGATTCCTTCGCCCGTGTCGGCCACGGAGATGCGCGCCTGCGTCCGCGCACGCACGAGGCGCACCTTTATGCTCCCGCCTTCGGGGGTGAACTTGACGGCGTTCGACAAAAGATTCCAGACCACCTGCTGCAACCGTTCCGCGTCGCCCGCAACGAGGCCGACCGCTGCGTCGAGCGCGAGATCGAGTTCGATGCCTTTTGCCTGCGCCGCCGGCCGCGCCGCCTCGCAGGCCGATTCGACCACCGTTTTGAGTTCGGTCGGCTTCAGGTCGAGGCGCAGTTTTCCGGTGATGATGCGCGAAGCGTCGAGCAGATCGTCCACGAGTTGCTTTTGCGAGCGCGCGTTGCGCTCGATGGTTTCCAGCGCGCGGGCGGCCGTCACGTCGTCGAACTTGACGGAGCGCAGCAGGTTCGTCCAACCGAGAATGGAAGTGAGGGGCGTGCGTAGTTCGTGCGAGAGCGTGGCGAGGAATTCGTCCTTGAGGCGGTTGGCTTCCTGCGCCTCGCGGTAGAGGCGCGCATTGTCAACGGCGAGCGCGGCGCGCCCGGCGAGGTCTTCGGCGAGCGCGAGGTCGGAGAGGCCGTAATAACGTCCCGGCTCGGCGGTGGCAAACGTGATCGCGCCGAGCGTGCGTTCGCGCGCCACGAGCGGCACGATCATCGCCGACTCCAAACCGAGTTCGCGCGCGACGCTGAAACGCTCGGCGTCGTCGGCCGTTGCGCCCACGGCCGGCGCAGAAATTTCCTTGTAGACTTCCGATTGTCCGGTGCGAATAACCTTCGCCACGCCCGTCGCCGCGTCCGGGTTCTGGTTCTCGCGCCGTTCGAGTTCGCGCACCATCTCGACCTTCTCCGCGCCGCCGCCATGCGTCACGGCGATGGGGCGGATCGCGCCGTCGTCGTCCACCACGTAGACGATGCACAAGTCGGCGAGGAAAGGGACGCTGAGGCGCGCGACCGATTGCAGCGTGGTCTCGTAATCGAGCGAGGCAGCAAGCAGCGCGCTCGCTTCGACGAGGAAGCGTTGCGTCTCCTCCTGCCGCTTGCGCTCGGTAACGTCGGTTAGCGTGCCGACCCATTCGCGCAAGTTCCCGTCTTCGGCGATGACGGGGACGCCGCGCACGCCGAAGTCGCGGTAACGCCCGTCGCGCTGGCGAACGCGATACTCGGTCGTGTAGATGCTGCACGTCTCGACGGCGCGCCGCCAGAGCGCGGCCGCGCGCTCGCGGTCTTCGGGGTGGACGGCGGCGAGCCAGCCCGAGCCGTTCACTTCTTCCTTCGTCTGGCCGGTCATCGCGCGCCACGCCGGGATGTCCTCGACGCCGCCCCCGGCATCCGTCGTCCACACAACCTGCGAGGTCGCGTTGACGAGCGAACGGTAACGGTCATACTCGGCGTGCGCGCGTTCCTCGGCCTGAGACAACGCACCCTCTGCGCGCTTGCGCTCGATGAACTGGCCGAACTGGCTGCCGATGGTGTTCATCAGCGCGCGCAACTCAGGCTCGGACGTTCTCACCTCGCGGCTGAAGAATTCGATCACGCCGAGCACTTCGCGGCCGAGCGTGACGGGAAAGCCGAACGCCGCGCGCACCCCTTCGCGCGCGGCCACCTCGGCGCGCGGCAAGCTGCGTTCCTGCGTCAAGTCGGCAACCCACGCCGGTTCGCCGTTCTCCCAGATGCGGCCGGGCAGTCCCGCGCCGCGCGCGAAAGTCATGCCGCGCGTCAGCGCCGCGAACTCTTCGTACCCGGTCTGCGACGGCTGCCAGATTTCCTGACAGCGCAGCACGCCCTCCGCGCCGTCCGCGCACCAGAACGCGCCCATCTCCCAACGCAAATTTTCGCAGACGGTCTCAAGCAGTTTGCTCGCCGCTTCCCGTACGCTCGCGGCTTCGGCCAGCACGCGCGTCACGCCATGCTGCGCCGCCAGCCGCCGCGCGGCGCGCTTGCGCTCCGTGATGTCGCGCGCGATGCCCGTGAAGTATTTTTCGCCTTGTTCGACGAGTTCGCCGAAAGAGATTTCGAGTTCGATCTCGTGCCCGTCGCGGTGCAGGCCGGGCAGTTCGACGCCGCTCCAACTGATGTGGCGTGCTCCCGTCTCAAGGTAGCGTTCCAGCCCCGCGCGATGCACATGGCGCAGATAATCGGGCATCAACAACGTGAGGTGTTGGCCGAGCAGTTCGCGGACGGGATAGCCGAAAATCTTTTCGGCGGCGCGATTGACGAAATGTATGACGCTCGCGGCGTCGATGATGATGATGGCGTCGGCGGCGTTTTCGGCGAAGGTGAGGAAACGCCCGTCTCCGCTCCCGGCGAAAGGTGCGGGCTCTGCGGCGGAGGATTCGATCTCTTCCCGCGACGAGTTTACATCTTCCGGCAACGAGGAGTTCA
This sequence comes from Pyrinomonadaceae bacterium, assembly GCA_036566625.1. Taxonomy (GTDB): domain Bacteria; phylum Acidobacteriota; class Blastocatellia; order Pyrinomonadales; family Pyrinomonadaceae; genus JAIVJZ01. The sequence goes on along the minus strand of DATCWB010000461.1, from coordinate 560 downwards.
TAGACACGACTCTCTAGACGTAGCTGGTCTGAATTGATAATTGGGGGAGGCTGATTATAACGCACCGCCGCGAATTAGAAAGACCGCGGCCCCGCCCAGGGGTATCAGCGAGCGGGCGGAACGACCACTTCGAGTGAGAAATTGCCGCCGCGCCGCGTGCCCGGTTCGGTGAAACGCAGGTCTGCGAACTGCACGAGCAACTCTTCGGCGCAACTTTGCGTTTCGACGCGGACGGCGGGAAAGCGCGCGAAGTCGAGGAAGATTTTCGCGCGTTCGTCTTCGGCGGCGCGCGCCGCATGTTCGGCGGCCACGCCTTGCGGCTTCTCGAAGCGCATCAGCCCGCGGGGCGCGTCGCGCTCCGCTTCGACGCGCGCCAAGAGCGAAGTGTCAAAACGATAGACGGCGCGATCCGTCTCCGCGAGCGCGCGCCAGCGCGTCGGGTCGGCCAGCGAGGGCATTGCCGCCGTGCGCTGCACAGTCTCACCCTGTCGCGCGGCCTGCGCACCGGCTATCGCCTGCGCCCGCGCGAGCGCGCGCCCGTGCAGAAAGCCGAGCGCGCC
>DATCWB010000460.1:0-4506 GCA_036566625.1 Pyrinomonadaceae bacterium | reverse complement strand
GCGGCGACGCCGACGCCGAGCGCGCCGAGCACATCCGCGCTCCCGGAACGACTCGTCGCGGCGCGACTGCCGTGTTTCGCCACGGGCAGCCCCGCGCCCGCGATGACGAAGGCGGCGGCGGTGGAGACATTGAAGGTCTTCGCCGCGCTCGATCCCGTCCCGGCCGTATCTATGAAACGTTTGTGCCCGGTCGTGATACGCACGGCGCGCGCGCGCATCGCCTCGGCCATCCCCGTCAACTCTTCGGCCGTTTCGCCTTTCAAAGCCAGCGCGACGAGCGCGCCCGCGATCTGCGCGTCCGTCGCGCTCTCGTCGAGCAAGGCGTCGAGCAGCGAGGCGGCTTCGGCGCGGCTCAGATTCTCGCCGCGCATCAAACGCAGCGACAGCGCGCGCAAGGGCGCGCCGGGCGCACCGTCGTCCCTTCGCGCAGGCGTCTGCAAAAGCCGGGATGGTCGGTCGTCGGTCATGTATCTTGCTATCCGTTCAAAAAATTTGCCAGCAGGTGCTTTCCCTCCGTCGTCAGGATTGATTCGGGGTGAAACTGCACGCCCTCTACGTTCAATTCACGATGACGCAAGCCCATGATCAAACCGTCGGCGGTGGTTGCGGAGACTTCGAGACACGGGGGAAGCGTCGTGCGCTCGACGACGAGCGAATGATAGCGTCCGGCCTTGAACTTCGGGGGCAGCCCCGCGAAGATCGTGCGCCCGTCGTGATCGATCTCGGCCGGTTTACCGTGAACCGGCAGCGGGGCGCGCACTACCCGGCCGCCGAAAACTTCCCCGATGGCCTGATGCCCCAGACAGACGCCGAAGACGGGAATGCGCCCCGCGAAATGCTCGACTGCCGCGCACGTTACCCCTGCGTCCTTCGGCTCGCCGGGGCCGGGCGAGATCAGAATCTTACGGGGGCGAAACTCACGCTCGATCTCCTCCAACGTCACCTCGTCGTTGCGGCGCACGGTCATCCGTGCGCCCAACTCGCCGAGATACTGCACGAGGTTGTAAGTGAACGAATCGTAGTTGTCTATGATGAAGATCATAATCGGGTTTCAACTATCAGCGGTCGGCTTCCGGCGTGGCGCACTCAACGAGTTGTTCTGCCGGTGGCTGACGGCTGGCTGCCGACGGCTCTCTAGTTACTTTTCTCCGCCAGCAACTCCGCCACTTCCGTGTGATACCCGTCGAGGGCAAACTGCCGCGCCGTGCGCCCCTGCCTGTCTTTCAGGTTAGTCTTCGCGCCGCCTTTCAACAGCAGGCTCATGATCTCCTTGTTGCCCTTCGCGGCGGCGATCATCAGCGGCGTGCCCCCCACCTGGTTGGCGGTGTTCGGGTCAACGCCCTTTTCCAGCAGCATCTCGACGAGCGGCGCGCGCTCGTAGAAGACCGCCCAGGAGAGGGGCGTCCCGCCCGAATCGTCTTTCGCATTTACATCCGCGCCGCGTTCGAGCAGGAGTCGGGCGATCTCCGTGTCGGTGTGGCGCAACGCATAGGCAAAGGGGGTGAAATTATCCGCGCCGCGCATGTTTACGTCGGCGCGGCGGTCAAGCAGGATGCGCACGAGTTCTTTGTCCCCTGCCTGCGCGGCACGGATCAAAGGCGACTTCCCGTCGCGGTCGAGCACGTTCGGGTCGGCGTTGCGTTCGAGCAGCAGTTTGGCGACGCCCTTCTGCGAATTGATAATCGCCAACGTGAGCGGCCTGTCTCCGCGCTCCCCGCGCACATCCGGGTTCATGCCGGCGGCGAGAAAAAGTTTTACCGCCCACAGGTCGCCCTCGCCCGCGTGCCTGACGAAGTCGGCCTCTTTGAATTCGATGCCGCGCAGAGCCAACTCGCGCCGCGCCGTCTCCGGGCTAACCTTCTCGCTCGGCTGTCTCATACAACCGGCGCACGCGGCCACGAGCGCGAGCGCAATCGCACAGCGCATCTTTCGTGTTAAGAAATTTTTACGACTCATCAACTGATCGTCCTTAACCTGTTGCGCCTCCCCCTCGGCCACCTTGCCCGCTTCGCCCACTCACAAACCGCGCTCGGCCATCTCAATGGCGCGCAGCATCGCACGCGCCTTGTTAACGGTCTCTTCGTATTCGCGTGCGGGCACGGAGTCGGCCACGACGCCCGCCCCGGCCTGCACTTCCGCGCGGCCACCCTGAATGCGGGCGGTGCGGATGGCGATGCAGGAATCTAGATTGCCTGCGTAGTCGAGGTAGAGCACGGCGCCCGCGTAGAGGCCACGGCGGTCGGGTTCGAGCGCGCCGATGATCTGCATCGCACGCACCTTGGGCGCGCCCGTCACTGTTCCCGCCGGGAAACAGGCGGCCAGCGCGTCGAAGCAATCGGCGTCGTCTCTCAGGCGCGCGAACAAACTCGTCACCAGATGCTGCACGTGCGAGTAGCGTTCGACAGTCATCAACTCTCTGACTTCGACCGAGCCGAACGCGGCGACGCGGCCGAGGTCGTTGCGACCGAGATCGACGAGCATCAGGTGCTCCGCCACTTCCTTTTCGTCCGCGCGCAACTCCGCGCCGAGCCGCGCATCCTCCGCCTCGCTCGCGCCGCGCGGGCGCGTGCCCGCAATCGGACGATATTCGAGCTGCGCCCCGCGACAACGCACGAGCATTTCGGGCGATGCGCCGACGATTGATTCGCCGTCGATCCGCAGGAAGTACATGTAGGGCGAAGGGTTCGTCGCGCGCAGGGCGCGATAAATTTCGAGCGGCGATGCCGACACTTCGGTCTCGAAACGCTGCGACAGCACGGCCTGGTAACAATCGCCCGCCGCGATGTGCTCCTTGATCGTCTCGACCGCGCGCTCGAAATCCGCACGCGCCCAGTTAGAGGTGAACTGCGGCGGCGCGTCATTCGTCGCCCGTCGCCCCGTTTCAAGGGCGGGCGAGTTGCCGAGCAGCTCGCGCTCGATTGATTCAGTCCGGCCGACGGCGTCTTCATAAAGCACTCTCAGGCGCGCGCGGCTCTCGCCCGCCTCTTCCGTGTATACGACGGAACTTATTTCGATCTGCTGCCGCACGCGGTCGAAAGCGAGCACGGTGTGAAAAAACATCAGCACGGCCTGATCGCTCTCGACCTCCGCGCCGCCGCCGTCATCAACCGACGGCTCAAACCAGCGCACCGCGTCATACGCCAGATACCCGACCGCCCCGCCCGCGAACGGGGCGAGATGATCGCGCCGCGCCAACCTGTGGCGGCGGAAATAGTCGCGCAAAAAATCCGTGGCGCGCACGCCCCGCAAGTGTTCCGTCCGACCGTCACGCTCGACGCAGGTGTCAGCCCCGCGCCCGCGCACGATCATCTCCGGCCCGACGCCGAGAAACGAGTAGCGCGCGACGCGCTCGCCGCCCTCCACCGATTCGAGCAGAAACGCGTAAGGCGCATCGTGCGCCAGACGCAGGAACGCGCCCACCGGCGTCTGCAAATCCGCCAGCACGCGGCGCACCACCGGCACGACGTTGCCCCGCGCCGCCTCGCGCTCGAAATCCTCGAATGTCGCGGGCTGTAGCTCAAGCATAAACAGAAACGATGAACGCGGAACGCGAAACGATGAATGAAAGACCGAAAGGAATTTGTTTTGCCTTATTCATCGTTCCGCGTTCGTCATTCCGTTATTGAGCCACTGGCCGCCGTCGACGACGATGATCGCGCCGTTGATAAAAGAGGCGGCGTCGGAGCAGAGGAAGACCGCCGTCTGCTCAATGTCTCTGATCCGCCCGAAGCGGCCGAGGGGAATGCGTCTTTGCAGTTTCTCCTTAAGGGCGGGCGGCAGCAGACGTTTCATGCCTTCCGTGTCTTCAATGGGGCCGGGCGCGATGGCGTTTGTGCGTATACCGTGACGCCCCCATTCGACCGCGAGATTCTGCGTCAGCGCATCAACGCCCGCCTTCGCCGCCGAGACGTGGAGTTGAAACGGCGTCCCCATGTAATGAAGCGTCGCGCTGATGTTCAGGATCGAGCCGCCGCGCCGTTTCAATTCACTGAAGGCGGCGCGGCAGACGTTGAACGTGCCTTTCAGATCAATGTCAACGACCGTGCCGAAACCGTTCGGCGAGAGTTCTTCGGCCGCGCAGAGAAAGTTCCCCGCCGCGCCGTTGACCACGATGTCCAGCCCGCCGAAGCGTTCGAGCGTGGAAGCGACGGCGCGCTCGACCGCTTCTGCATCCCGCACATCGCACGCGACAGCCAACGCCTCGCCGCCGGCCGCACGAATCAACTCGGCCGCCGGTTCGAGGTGCTCCAACTTCCGGCTCACGAGCGCGACGCGCGCCCCCGCCTCCGAGAGCGCACGCGCCACCCCGCCCGTGATCCCCGTCCCGCCGCCCGTCACAAAGGCGACGCGCCCCGCCAGCAAGCCTTCGACGAACACGCTCTCAGCCATGGACAAACCCTCTCGATTGCGGATTTCGGATTTCGGAATGCGAATTGACAAGCAAAGCGGATCGGAATGAGGTCTCTTGTTTTTTAATCCGCATTCCGCATTCCGAAATCCGCATTA
>DATCWB010000459.1:0-12412 GCA_036566625.1 Pyrinomonadaceae bacterium | reverse complement strand
TTCGCGGCGCTCGTCATCGTGGTGCTGTTAGGTCTGAACGCGATGTTGAGCACCGAGGGGCTGTTCGGCTTCGGTCTGGATGACTATTACGGTCGCCTGCTGACCTTCATCGGCATCAACGTCATCCTCGCCGTCTCGCTCAATCTGATCAACGGCTTCACCGGGCAGTTCTCCATCGGCCACGCCGGTTTCATGGCAATCGGGGCTTACGTCTCCGCCTACCTGACCGTCTACCACGCGCCCGACTGGGAACCTGCGCTCGCCGGGGTGGTAGGCGCGGACGCGGCGCACGCGCTCGTCTTCCTGCTGGCCATTTTCGTCGGCGCACTCGCCACGGCGCTCGCCGGTCTGGTCGTCGGCATCCCCTCTCTGCGCCTGCGCGGCGACTATCTCGCCATCGTCACGCTCGGCTTCGCGGAGATCATCCGCATCGTGATCCTCAACATCGAGAAGGTCGGCGGCGCAACCGGCCTGACCGTGCCCGGCTACACCAACTTCGTCTGGGTCGGTATCTTTGCCGTCATCACCATCGTGGTCGTGCACAACATCGTGCGTTCCGACACGGGCCGCGTGCTCGTCTCCATCCGCGAAGACGAACTCGCCGCAGAGGCGATGGGCGTCAACACCACCCGCTACAAGGTTCTCTCGTTCGTCATCAGTTCGGCCTTCGCGGGGATCGCGGGCGTGCTCTTCGCACACTACAACAAGTTTCTGAGCACCGCCGATTTCACCTTCCTGCGCTCGTTCGAGATCATCATCATGATCGTGCTCGGCGGCATGGGTTCGATCACGGGTGCCATACTCGGTGCGGCGGTCATTACCATCCTGCCCGAAGCCTTGCGGCAATTGCCGACCATCGCCCTCTTCGGACAGGATTTCAACTTCGCGGATTTGCGCCTCGTCATCTATGCCGCGCTCTTGATAGTGATCATGCTGACGAGGCCGCAGGGCGTGCTCGGCACGCGCGAATTCGGGATGAACTGGCTGCGCCGCGCGCAAAAACGCCCCGCAGGCGATGAGGCCGTCGGCGCGTCGGCGGGCGTGCCCATCGCCGAGCGCGACGCGACGCCGAAGACAGATAAAGAGGTGGAGAACAAATGAACGGCGCGCCGGAACACGACGCTGTGGAAGCGACCAAAGAAGACTCGATCCTGACCGAGGCCGCACGCACCGCGCGCAGCAGCAGCGGCAGCGGCGACGACGCGAGCGCGAACCGCGGCGCGACCCTGCGCACGGACAAATGCACGATCCGTTTCGGCGGCCTCGTCGCCGTCAACGAACTGGACATGAACGTGCGCGACGGCGAAATCTACGGCCTCATCGGGCCGAACGGCGCGGGCAAGACCACCATCTTCAACCTCCTGACGGGCGTCTATAAACCCACTTCCGGCGAGATTCACTTTCAGCAGAAGCGCATCGACGGCCTGCGCCCCTACGAGATCGCCAGCCGCGGCGTCTCGCGCACGTTCCAGAACATACGCCTGTTTCCGAGCATGTCCGTGCTCGAAAACGTGATGACGGCCTGCCACATCCACGCCAAGCAGTCGCTCTTCGATGCCGTCCTGCGTTCGCCGCGCTTCGGGCGCGACGAGGCGGAGCACCGCGACTACTGTCTGGAACTGCTCGGCATATTCGATCTCGCGCGTTACAAAGACGAGGGCGGGACGAGTTTGCCCTACGGCAACCAGCGTCGCCTGGAGATCGTGCGCGCTCTGGCGACGCGGCCGAAACTCCTGCTGCTCGACGAGCCTGCGGCGGGCATGAACCCTTCGGAGGCGATGGACTTAATGGCGCTGATCCGCAAAATACGCGACCGCTTCGGGCTGACCATCCTGCTCGTCGAACACAACATGAAAGTGGTGATGGGCGTGTGCGAGCGCATACAGGTGGTGGACTATGGCAAGTCCATCGCGCTCGGCCTGCCCGAACAGATCAAGAACGACCCGAAGGTGATCGAAGCGTATCTCGGAGATTAAAGGTTTTTTGCTCCGCCGTTTCGCGCACGCGATACGGGACGCGAAATTTTCAACATGCTTACTCTCGAAAACATCTCTGTCAACTACGGCGCAATCGAGGCGCTCAACGGCATCACGATGCACGTCGAGCAGGGCGAGGTCGTCACCCTGATCGGCGCGAACGGCGCAGGGAAAACAACGACGCTGCGCACCATCACCGGGCTGCTCGCGCCACGCGCCGGGCGCGTGCTCTACGAGAACGAAGAAATCTCCGGCCTGCCCACGCACAAACTCGTGGCGCGCGGCATCTCCATGTCGCCCGAAGGCCGGGGCGTTTTCGCCAACCTGACGGTGCGCGAAAACTTACAGATGGGCGCGTACCTGAAAAAGAACAAGCGCGAGATCGCCGAAGACATGGAGCGCGCCTACACGATGTTTCCGCGTCTTAAGGAACGGCAGGCGCAGAAGGCGGGCACGCTCTCGGGCGGCGAACAGCAGATGCTGGCGATGGGACGCGCGCTGATGTCGCGCCCGCGCCTCCTGCTGCTCGACGAACCCTCGCTCGGCCTCGCGCCGCTCGTGGTGCACACGATTTTTCAGGCCATCGAAGACATCCGCAGCAAGGGCACGACCATCCTGCTCGTCGAACAGAACGCCAACGCCGCCCTGCGGCACTCCAACCGTGCCTACGTCCTGGAGACCGGGCAGATCGTCATGGAAGGCCCTTCGCAAGACCTCGCCGCCGACCCGCGCATTAAAGAGGCTTACCTCGGCGAATAGACCTTGCCGCCCGGCAAGCCGTGCCCCGCCCGCGCCCGCGTCTTCTCGCCACGGGGAGCTATGCGCTGTTTCCTCCGACGCACCGTCAAACCAACTATCATACGAACCCCGAACGGTGATCCGATGAAGCGCAAAACTCTCTCCATCCTGCTGATGCTTGCCGCGCTGACGCTGGCGGCGCAGACGATCCACGCGAGCGGAGAGGCGGGCGGGCAGGCAGGCGGCGCGGGGCACGGCCTGAACCCGCTCGTGCTCATGGGCGTCGCGCTCGTGTTGCTTGTCGCGAAACTCGGCGGCGAGGCGTTCGAGCGCATCGGGCAACCCGCCGTGCTCGGCGAACTCGTCGGCGGGATGCTCGTCGGCAACCTCGTCTTGTTCGGCTTCACGGGCGTCGAACCGTTCAAGACCGACGTGGTGTTGGGCGCGCTCGCGGAGATCGGCGTCATCCTGCTGCTGTTTGAGGTGGGGTTGGAATCGAACCTCGGCGACATGCTCGAAGTCGGCTGGTCGTCGCTGCTGGTCGCGCTGGCGGGCGTCGTCGCGCCGTTCTTCCTCGGCTGGGGCGTGGCAAGCTGGTTTATCCCGGACGAAGCCCGCCTCGTCCACATCTTCATCGGCGCGGCGCTGTGCGCCACGTCGGTCGGTATCACGGCGCGCGTGTTGAAGGACATGGGCAAACTCAACACGCGCGTCGCGCGCATCGTGCTCGGCGCGGCGGTGATTGACGACGTGCTCGGCCTCATCATCCTCGCCGTCGTGCAGGGCGCGATTCAGGCGACGGCCGCGGGCACGTCGCTCTCGCTCGCGAGCGTCGGCATCATCACGCTCAAGGCCGTGGGCTTCCTCGTCGCCGCGCTCGTCGTCGGGCGTCTCGTCGTGCCGCAACTGTTTCGCGGGGCAGGCAAACTCGAAGGGCGCGGGGTGCTGCTCGCGCTCGCCGTCGCGCTCTGCTTCCTGCTGTCGTGGACGGCGGCGTGGATCGGGCTGGCGGCCATCGTCGGCGCGTTCGCCGCCGGGCTGCTGCTCGAAGAGGCGCACGTCGAGCGCATGCCCGGCCGCACCAAACACGATCTGAACGAACTGCTCACGCCCCTGACGACGATCTTCGTGCCTATCTTCTTCGTCCTGATGGGACTCAAAGTTGACCTCAGCGCCTTCGGACACCTCGACATACTCGGTTTCGCGGCGGCGTTGACGGCCGTGGCGATCATCGGCAAACAGGTCTGCTCGCTGGCGGTCATAGACCGTGGCGTGAACCGCCTCGCCGTCGGCCTCGGCATGATCCCGCGCGGCGAAGTCGGCCTCATCTTCGCCGGGATCGGCGCGACGCTCATGCTCCCGAACGCTGAGGGTGTGAGCGAGCCCGTCATCAACAGCGCGACCTTCGCCGCCGTCGTCATCATGGTCATCATGACGACGCTCATCACCCCGCCCCTGCTCAAGTGGTCGCTCGCGCGCGACCCTCACACGCCCGACGAACCGCTCCCCGACTACGAGCGCGAGACGGCCGAAGAAGCCGCCGCACGCACCACGCAATAATCTCTGACGACAATCCGCGCGGCAGACTTTCGTTCACGATTCGACGAGAGACGCGCGCGCCGCCGCCAATGCTTCGGCCACGCGCGCGGGCGACGTGCCGCCCGCCTGCGACTTCGTGGCGAGCGTCCGTTCGAGCGAGAGCGCAGCATACACGTCCCCTTCGATAAGCGGGGAGAGCGCGACGAGTTCTTCAAGCGGAAGCTCGTGAAGCTCCGCTCCGCGCGTGATGGCGTGAAGCACGATGCGCCCGACCGCCTCGTGCGCCTCGCGGAAGGGCAGCCCACGGCGCGCAAGGTAATCGGCGAGTTCGGTCGCGTTCATGTAGCCGCGCGCCGCCGCCTCGCGCGCGCGCCCCTCGCGCAGGCGGACGTTGCCGAGCACGGTCGTCATCACTTCGAGCGACGCGCGCACCGTGTCGGCCGTGTCAAAGACGGCCTCCTTGTCTTCCTGCATGTCCTTGTTGTAAGCGAGGGGCAAACCCTTGAGCAGCGTCAAGAGCGACATCGTGTGGCCGAAGACGCGCGCCGATTTGCCGCGCACGAGTTCGAGCGCGTCCGGGTTCTTCTTCTGCGGCATCAAACTTGACCCCGTCGAGATCGCGTCGCCCAACTCAAGGAAGCCGAACTCCGTCGTCGCGTACACGATGATGTCCTCCGCGAGCCGCGACAGGTGAACCATGACGAGACTGGCCGCGCCCGCAAACTCGACGCAGAAATCGCGGTCGCTCACCGCGTCCAGACTGTTGCGCGAAACCGCTGCGAAGCCGAGCGAGCGCGCCACCGCCTCGCGGTCAACCGGATAACTCGTCCCGGCGAGCGCGGCCGAACCGAGAGGCATGACGTTCGTGCGCCGGCGCGCGTCGGCGAGCCGTTCGCGGTCGCGCGCGAGCATCTCGAAATAGGCGAGACACCAGTGCGCCCACAACACGGGCTGCGCGCGTTGCAGGTGCGTGTAACCGGGAATCACCGCCTCGCGATGCGCTTCCGCCAGCGCGACGAGCGCGCCCTGCACGGCACGCACGGACGCCCCCATCGCGTCGATCTCATCACGCAACCAGAGACGCAACGCCGTCGCCACCTGGTCGTTGCGGCTGCGCCCCGCGTGGAGCTTGCGCCCCGCGTCGCCGACGAGCGCGATGAGCCGCGCCTCGATGAAGGAATGAACGTCTTCCGCCGTCTCGTCCGCGAAAAAGTCGCTCTCCAACTCACTTTGCGCGAGCAGCGTTTCGAGTCCCGTCCTGATCTGTCGCGCCTCGTCTTCGGCCAATGCGCCCGCCGCGCGCAATCCTTCGGCGTGTGCGAGGCTGCCGCGCACGTCCGCGGCGAACAGCCTGCGGTCGAAATCGAACGAGCGGTTGTAGGCCGCGAAGCCCGCATCCGGTCGCCCCTCGAATCGCCCGCCCCATAGTTTTTTCTCGTCCTTCATTTCCACCCTCAGAAGTCGAAGCCCGTGCGCTGCGTCGCTAAACGCCGGACTTCCGGCGCGGCCGCCGCACCAGTTCGCCGCCGCAGTTCGGGCAGACGCCCGCCGCAGCCTTCATGCAGGCCGCGCAGAAAGTGCATTCAAAGGTGCAAATGTAAGCCTCGCCGTCTGCCGCCAGCGCGCGGCCGCAACTTTCGCACGCGCCCCTCATCTCCAATGCCATCTCTTTCGCCCACGCCTCCCGCTCGGATTCTCGCCAGAGTTGTACCCGCACATTTGATTTGATGCAACTATGATGCTATTTTATTCATCTATGCACAAGTTATGCAAATCTCTTGCATAAATGGTGAATATGGACAAGGAAAAACGACAGCAGAAATTGTTGAGCTTGATTCGCGCCAAGCCCTTCAGCACGCAGGGCGAACTGGCGTCGCAACTCGAACGCGGGGGCTTCGCGGCCACGCAGTCGAGCATTTCGCGCGACCTTGAAGAGTTGGGTGTCGTCAAATGGCGCGGGCGTTACGTTCTGCCGAGCGCGACGAACGGGACGACAGCGGCGGCGCGCGGCCTGGTGAGTTTGGACGTGGCGGGCGACGCGCTGGTCGTCGCGCGGTGCGAGCCTGGACTGGCGTCGGCGGTGGCGGTGGAGATTGACGGCGCGGCGATCAGAGAGATCGTCGGGACGCTGGCGGGCGAAGACACGATCTTCGTCGCCGTGACGGAGCGTAAGGCGCAGCGCGCGGTGATCAAGAAGATATGGGAACTGTTCGGGTAAGGAAGTTTCAGGTTTCAAGTCTGAATGTCTCTCGGTCTTGAACTTGAAACTTGGAACCCATTCAGACCCGAAACCTGAAACTTGAAACTTATCGTGAGGAGTGGGGAGTGCCGGAGAAGATTAAAAAAGTTGTGCTGGCTTATTCGGGCGGGCTGGATACGTCCGTGATGTTGCGTTGGCTGCGTGAGCGTTACGGGTGCGAAGTCATCTGCTATTGCGCCGACGTGGGGCAGGGCGAGGAACTCGAAGGGCTGGAAGAGAAGGCGCGCGCGACGGGGGCGTCAAAGCTCTACGTCGAAGATTTGCGACAGGAGTTCGTAAGCGATTACGTGTGGGCGGCCGTGCGAGCCAACGCGGTTTACGAAGGCGTCTATCTGCTCGGCACGTCTCTGGCGCGCCCCGTGATCGCGAAGCGGCAGATTGAGATCGCGCGCCGGGAGGGGGCGGATGCGGTAGCCCACGGCGCGACGGGCAAGGGCAACGATCAGGTGCGTTTCGAGTTGACTTACTACGCGCTCGAACCCGACATCAAGGTCGTCGCGCCGTGGCGCGAGTGGGAGTTCAAAGGCCGCAGCGATCTGATCGCTTACGCCGAGCAGCACCGCATCCCCGTAACGGCGACGCACGCGAAACCCTACTCGACCGACCGCAACCTGATGCACGTCTCCTACGAGGGCGGCATCCTCGAAGACCCCTGGGTCGAGCCGCCGCCGGACATTTTTCAGATGACGAAATCGCCGGAAGAGGCGCGCGCCGAAGCCGAATACGTGGTGGTCGGATTCGACGCGGGCGTGCCGGTGAGCGTGAACGGCGAGCGCATGGGCGCGGTCGCGTTGCTCGAAGAGTTGAACAACATGGGCGGAGCGCACGGCATCGGGCGGGTTGATCTGGTCGAGAACCGCTTCGTCGGGATGAAGTCGCGGGGCGTGTACGAGACGCCGGGCGTGACGATTCTGCAAGCGGCGCACCGCGCGCTCGAATCGATCACGATGGACAGGGAAGTGTTGAGGATGCGCGACGCTTTGAGCCTGAAGTTTGCGGAGAGCATCTATTACGGCTTCTGGTTCGCGCCGGAGACGGAGTTGATGCGGCGGACGATTGACGAGACGCAAAGGGTCGTGACGGGCGAAGTGCGTCTCAAACTTTATCGCGGCAACGTTATCGTCGCGGGCAGACGCGCGCCGCGCTCGCTCTACAACGAACGACTCGCGACCTTCGAGGCTGACACGATTTACAACCAGCGCGACGCCGAAGGGTTCATCAAACTCAACGCGCTGCGACTGCGCTCGCTGGCACAGGCTAACAAATAATTGCGGATTGCGGATTAAAGAAATTGAAGAGGCGGGAAGGTCTTATTTTCCAATCCGCATTTCGCAATCCACAATCCGCAATCGAAAGGGTGGGAGCATGACGAACGTCACGGAGAAATTAGAGGGCGTGCAGGTGCGTGTGGTCGAGGCGGACAAGATCGGGTCGGCGACTTCGCCGCTCGGTTTGTCGAAGACGCTGGCGGTCGTCGCGGCGCGCGAGCGCGTGCGAGCGGGCGACGTGGTCGTCGTGCGCGCGCTCACGGAGAGCGCGACCTATAACCAGTTGGAACTCGTCACGGGACGACTGGCGAAGATCAACCCGGGCGACGTGCTCGTCGGCGTGCTCGGCAGTCGCCGCGCACTGAAGGGCTTCGTCGGCGACGTGCCGGAGACGGTCGCGGCGGGCGACGAACTGCACCTGCTGAACATGGGCGGCGTCATCGGCTTCTGCACGGGGCATCATTCGAGTTTGAGCGACGCGATCCGCGTGGAGGTTCTGGGTCTCGTGTACGACGAGGCGGCGCGGGTGCGAAACATCGGCGACGCGGCGTTGCCTTTGCGTGAACGCATGGGAGAGAGCGCGCCGCTCGTCATCATCGCGGGCGCGTGCATGAACAGCGGGAAGACTTACGCGGCGACGGAGTTGATTCGGCGGGCGACGGCGGCGGGGATGCGCGTGGCGGCGGGCAAGCTGTCGGGCGTCGCAGCCCTGCGCGACACGCTCAACATGGCCGACCACGGCGCGGTCGCGACGGCGAGCTTTCTCAACTGCGGGCTGCCCTCGACGGTGGGCGTGGGCGACCTCGCGCCGGTAGCGAAATCAATCGTCGCGAAGTTGAACGAGAGCGCGCCCGACATGATCGTGATCGAACTGGGAGACGGCATCCTCGGCGGTTACTCGGTCGACTCAATCTTCGACGACGCGGAGTTGCGCGGGGCGATGGCCGCGTTAATTTATTGCGCGTCGGATTACGTGGGCGCGTGGGGCGGCATCGAGTTGCTCGGGCGGCGCGGGTTAACGGTTGACCTCGTGGCAGGTTCGGTGACGGATTCGCAGATGGGCGAAGACTACATCGAAGGCGAGTTCAAAGTGGCGGCGGGCAACGCGCGCAGGGACGGGACGCGGATGTTCGAGATCATCAAAGATAAGGTTGCAGGTTTCAAGTTGCAGGTCTCAGGTTCGCTCCGCGCGGGTGCGGTTGAGGCTGCGTTGGTCGAAGCGTGAGGCCGGGAGGCTGTGGCCGGTTCAAATCTGGAACCTGAAATTTGAAACTAAATTTTCAGTCCTAAAACATACAACCTGAAACTTGAAATCTGGAACATGAAACTTAAAGTCGGCATCTTTGGCGGGTCGGGCTACGGCGGGGCGGAATTGCTGCGCATCCTGCTGGCGCGCCCGGATGTGGAGGTCGCGTTCGTGACGGCGAACGAGGGGGCGGGGAAATCCGTCGGCGAGGTGCATCGCAATCTTTACGGGTTGACGGCGTTGCGTTTCATGGCCGCGCCGGATGATTTGGAGAGCTTGCCCGGGGTGGATTGCGTGTTTCTGGCGTTGCCGCACGGGCAGGCTCTGGAGATCGCGCCGCGCCTCCGGCGACCGGGGCTGCGCGTGATCGACCTCTCGGGCGATTTTCGTCTGAACGACGCGGCGGAGTTCTTGGAGCACTACGGGCGCGAGCACACGGCCGTCGAGTTGCAGAGCGAGTTCGTCTATGGTTTGACGGAGACGAACCGTGAAGCGATCAAAGGCGCGCGGCTCGTCAGCAATCCCGGCTGCTTCGCAACGGCGACGCTGCTCGGTCTTGCGCCGCTCGTCGCGGGGGGGCAGTTGCAGGGTCGCGTCATCGTGGATGCGAAGACGGGTTCGTCCGGCTCGGGCGTAAAGGCGGCAGCCAACACGCACCACCCGCAACGCATGAACTCGTTCTACGCCTACAAGCCTTTCACGCACCAGCATGTGCCCGAGATCGAACAGGAACTCAGGCGTGTCGGCGACTGGGCGAGCGAATTCGTGTTTATGACCCACTCGCTGCCGGTCGCGCGCGGCATCTTCGCCTCGATTTACGTCGAGACGACGGACGCGTTGACGGTCGCGGATGCGCGCGCGTTGTATGAAAACTTTTATCGAGAGAGTTTCTTCGTGCGCGTGGTCGAAGGCTCGCCCGACATCAACTGGGTGAAGACGACCAACTTTTGCGATCTCGGTTTCGCCGTGCGTGGACATTCGCTCGTCGTCTTCTCGGCGATAGACAATCTCGTCAAAGGCGCGGCGGGTCAGGCCGTGCAGAATATGAATTTGATGTTCGGGCTGGACGAGCGGGCGGGGCTGATGCTGCTCGGCAGCAATCCGTAAGAAAGTTTCAAGTCTCAAGTCCCAGGTCTCAAGTCCGATTAACTTGAGACCTGGGACTTGAGACTTGAGACTTGGGATTTGAGAGGATGAAGACAATCACTAACTTTGAAGACATCGCGGCGCGCGAGAGCGAGTTTCAACTGGCGACTTATAAGAAGATGCCGGTGGCGGCCGTCAGCGGGCGCGGCGCGTGGGTGGAGACGAGCGAGGGCGAACGCTTTCTAGACCTCTACGGCGGGCACGCCGTGGCCGCAACGGGGCATTGTCACCCACTCGTCGTCGAGGCGATCAGGGCGCAGGCCGGTGAGTTGTTGTTCTATTCGAACCTGGTCTATTCGGAAGTGCGCGCGAGCGCAGCGGAGAAGTTGGTGAGTTGTGCGCCCGACGCGATGACGAAAGCCTTCTTCTGCAATTCGGGCACGGAGGCGAACGAGAACGCGATGCGCATGGCGCGCATACGGACGAAACGCGAGAACGTCATCACGTTTACGGGCGGCTTTCACGGGCGCACGGCCGACTCGATCAGCGCGACGTTTCTCGGCAAGTATCGAGAGACGGGGCGGCCGAACGTGCCCGGCCACCTGTGCGCGGAGTTCGGTTCGATTGCTTCGGTGGCCGCGCTCGCCGACGAGACGGTCGCCGCCGTGATGCTTGAGCCGATCCAGTCGATGGCAGGCGTGCGGCAGGCGCGGCCGGAGTTTTACGGCGCGCTGCGCGAGTTGTGCGACGCGCGCGGGATGCTCTTGATTTATGATGAGGTGCAGACGGGGATAGGGCGCACGGGCGAATGGTTCTTCGCGGGGAGCGCGGCGGGCGCCGAGGTTGTGCCCGACATCATCACGCTGGCGAAGGCACTGGGGAGCGGCGTCCCTGTCGGCGCGTGTTTGACGACCGAGGTGGTCGCCGCGCACATCAGGGAGAACGATCTCGGCACGACGTTCGGCGGCGGCATGCTCGCAATGGCGGCCGTGATGGCGACGCTCGAAGCGATTGAACGGGACGGGATGCTTGAGAACGCCCGCGCGTGCGAGCGGCATTTGCGAGAATCGCTTGAGGGCGTGCCGCAGGTGGCGCGCGTGCGCGGCGCGGGGTTGTTGCTCGGGCTGGAATTCGCGGATGAGATCGCCGCGAAGGTGCATCAGGCGTTGCTCGGCGAGCGCATCATCACGGGCACGTCGAGCGACGCGCGCATCGTCAGGCTCTTGCCGCCGCTCTGCCTGACGCGGGAAGAGATCGACCTGTTCGTCGCAGCTTTGAAGCGGATTTTATAAAAAGATGCCCAGAGATTTTCTGACAACGGGAGACTGGACGCGCGATGAGCTTGAACGCCTGCTCGAAGCGGCGGCGCGGTTCAAGCGCGGCGAGGACACGTCGCGGCCGCTCGCGGGCAAGTCGCTCGCGCTCGTCTTCTTCAACCCCAGCTTGCGCACGCGCGCCTCGATGCAGGTCGGGATTTACGAACTCGGCGGCAACCCGGTAGTGCTCGAACCCGGCGGCACGAGTTGGACGCTCGAACACCGCGACGGCGTGGTGATGGACGCGGACAAGACCGAGCACGTCGCCGAGTTTGTGCGCGTGCTCGGGCGTTACTGCGCAGGCATCGGTGTGCGCACGTTCGCCGCGCTCAGGGATTGGAAAGAGGAGCGGCGCGATCCTATCCTCGCCGCGTTCGCGCGCCACAGCGAAGTGCCGGTCATCAATCTGGAATCGGCGATGCATCACCCGTGTCAGGCGCTCGCCGACATGCTGACGATCAGGGAAAAACTCGGCGCGGGGCCGAAGCGCGTGCTGCTGACGTGGGCGTGGCATCCGAAGCCGCTGCCAATGGCCGTGCCGAACAGTTTCGCGCTCGCCGCAGCGCAGTTGGGGCACGAACTCACCATCGCGCACCCGCCCGGTTACGAACTCGACGACGAACTCATCGGCCAGCTCAACGAGCAGGCGTTCGACGCGGGCACAAGCGTCAACGTGACGAACGACGTGGACGCGGCCTTCGACGGCGCAGAGGTCGTCTACGCGAAGAGTTGGGGCAGCAGGATGTTTTACGGCTCGCCCGAAGACGACATGGAGACGCGCGCCGAATACCGCGACAAGTGGATCGTTGACGAGGCGAAGATGCGGCGCACACGTGGCGGCATTTTCATGCACTGCCTGCCCGTGCGTCGCAACGTCATCGTGACGGACGGCGTCATAGACTCGGCCGCCTCGGTCGTCATAGACGAAGCGGAGAACCGCCTGCACGCGCAGAAAGCCGTCATGGCAGAACTGTTATAAAGCG
>DATCWB010000458.1:0-20640 GCA_036566625.1 Pyrinomonadaceae bacterium | reverse complement strand
TGAATCGTGAATCGTAAATAGACTAAATCCGTTTCTTCTATTTACGATTCACCTTTCACGATTCACCTTCCACAGATGTCTTCGATGGAACTCGAACCAGCAACGGGAGAGATTGAGCCTCAGTCACACGCTCCGCTCGCGGCTTTGGAAGAGCCGACCCCGGAAGAACTGGCCGTGCTCGCACCGATGGAGCGCGTGGCTTTTCGTGTCACGCGGCGAATGAATCAGGGCGCGTGGAAGCGTTTCTGGACGTTCTGCCAGCGGACGCTCGGAATGAGTTGGATACGGCTCTGCACGTACAATCTGATGCGCGTCCACGGCCTCGAACACGTCGAAGCCGTCTCGCACGAACGGCCCGTCATACTTGTCTCGAACCACCGCTCATTCTTCGACATGTACACGGTGTCGGCCGAATTGTTCCGGCGCACGAGTTGGGAGAAGCGTCTGTTCTTCCCGGTGCGCGGGCGTTTCTTTTACGAGTCGCCGCTCGGCATGCTCGTCAATCTCGTGATGGGCTGGTGGTCTATGTACCCGCCATTCTTCGCGGCGGGCAGCAACCCCATTCCCGAAAAACGCGACTTCGACAAATACTCGATGCGCGTGCTCGTAGACCTCTGCCAGCGCGGCCGCGGACATTTGATCGGCTTCCACCCCGAAGGCACGCGCAACAAAAATCCTGACCCCTATTCCTTCCTTCCCGCCAAGCCCGGCGTCGGCCGCCTGATCAAAGACGCGACGCCGCAGGTCATCCCCGTCTTCGTCGCCGGACTCAACAACGATCTGCCCCGACAGGTTTTGGGCAACTGGACGGGCGGCGAACTGATCCGCGTCCACTTCGGCCCCGCGCTCGACTACACACACTTTCTCGCAAGGCGTGACGGCATCCGCACCTACAAAGAGATCGCCGAGTTCGTCATGTCCAAAATCGCCGAACTCGGCGAACAGGATCGCGCGCTGTACGGGAAGGCGGAAGGGATAGGGGACGAGGGATGAATCAGAAGACCCGAAAAGCCGAACGCGCGGCGGCCGACGGCGCAACGCCACATGTCGCAATCGCCGCGTCTTCAACACTCAACACTCAACACTCAACACTCCCCCTGGTGATCGTGAATCCGGCGTCGGCGGGCGGCAGGACGGGCAGGGCTTGGCCGCGCCTGGCGAGCGACCTCAGCGCGCACTTCGGCGCGTTCAACTGCGCCTTCACCGAGCGCGCGGGCGACGCTTCCGTGATCGCCGGGCGCGAGGCAGGGGCGGGCAGA
Organism: Pyrinomonadaceae bacterium; assembly: GCA_036566625.1. Classification (GTDB taxonomy): domain Bacteria; phylum Acidobacteriota; class Blastocatellia; order Pyrinomonadales; family Pyrinomonadaceae; genus JAIVJZ01. The sequence continues at coordinate 19,381 of DATCWB010000458.1, read as the reverse complement.
AGTTTGATCATCGCGTGCGGCGGCGACGGCACGATCTCGGAAGTGGCGAACGGCATCCTCGAATCGGGCGCGGATGCGGAGTTGGGGATTTTGCCGAGCGGGACGGGCGGCGATCTCAGGCGCACGCTCGACATACCGGAGCGCGGCGCGGACGCCTGCGCCGCTCTCGCACGCGGGCGGAGCGTTCGCGTGGACGCAGGGCGAGTGGAATTTCAGGATCGCGCGGGCGGGCGGGCGCGGCGATATTTTTTGAACGTCGCATCCTGCGGCATGGGCGGCGAGGTCATCCGCCGCGTGGAAGAAAACTCGGCCGGGTGGATCGCTTCGGCCTCGCGCCGGGTCGCGGGCGGGCGTGGCACTTACGCGCTCGCATCGCTGCAAGCGGCCGTCTCGTTTGACCGGCCGACGCTGCGCCTCCGGCTCGACGAGGGAGCGGAATTTCGTCTCGCCGTCACGAATCTGTGCGTTGCCAACGCGCGCTACTTCGGCGGCGGGATGAAGATCGCGCCCGAAGCGAAACTCGACGACGGGCTGCTCGACGTGGTGGCCGTCGGCGACCTCGACACGCTCAGGATTTTAACCAACGTCTACCGGCTCTACCTGGGCACTCATCTCGGCATGCGCGAGGTTCAACATGCGCGCGCGCGGCGCATCGAAGTGTCTGCCGATAAACCGGGTGAGCATGTGTTGATTGAGATTGACGGCGAGTTGTCGGGCGCGCTGCCGGCGACGTTTGAAATATTGCCCCGCGCCCTGCGCGTACGCGTCCCGGCCTGACTCTTCTCACGCATTCATACGAACGCGCCCTTGCCCAGAAAATTCTCGCGCACGTAAGTCACGGTGTCTTGCAGCGTCTCGGCCGCGTCGCGCGGCGCAAAGCCCAATTCGCGCGCGGCCTTCGTGGAGTCGAAGTACCAGAAGTATTCCGCCATCTCGATCTCGGCGGGTTCGACGGGCGGCGCGAGTTTCCACTGCCGGTAGAGCGAGTGGAGCGCGTGCGCGCCCGAGACGGCAAACTTTGAAGGGAGCGAGAAACGCGGCGCGGCCACTTTCGTCAAACGTTCGAGACGCCCGAAGAACTTATCGAAAGTCCAGTTGGCCGCGCCGAGCAGGTAACGCTCGCCGTGCGCGCCGCGCGCCATCGCCGCACGCAGGGATGCGGCCGCATCGCGGGCGTCAACGAAGTTCAAGCCGCCGCCCGGCACGGCCATGATCTTGCGCGCGAGGAAATCGAGCACGACCTTCGTCGAACTCAGACGCTCGTCGCCGGGGCCGAGCAGCAGACTCGGGTTGACGATCACGAGCCGCCGCCCCGCGCCCGAAAAATGTTCCAGCGCGACGCGCTCCTGATAATACTTGCTCGCGTAGTAAGGCCAGCGCGCGATGATGTCGAGCGGCGGCGGCCAACTCTCGTTGGGCAGCGCGGTCGCGTCATCGGTCACGGCAATCGTCCCGCTCGAAGAGGCCAGCACGATTGTTTCCACGCCCGCGCCCGCCGCCGCCTCGCAGAGCACGCGCGTCCCTTCGACGTGCAACTCGTACATGCCGTGCGAGTCCTCGCGCCCGCGCGAGACGCGCCCGGCGAGATGATAGACGGACGTGACGCCGTCGAGCGCACGCGTCACGTCCGCCCTGTTCGTTACGGAACCCGTCACCGTCTCGACGCCCAACTCGCCGAGCCACGCAGGGTTGGTCGTTGCCAGCACGCGCACGTTCGGCTCACCCGCTTCGACGAGTTGACGCACCAGATGCGCGCCGAGAAAACCCGTCCCGCCCGTCACCAGAGTGTAGCCTCTTGGCCGTTTGACGAGCGCCGTGCTCGCGCCCTTCTGCGCCGCAACGGCCTTCGCCCTCGCCGGAGCTTTCCGCGCCTTTGTTGTCGCTTTCTTAGTAGCCATATGCAAGTGACAGGTGACGAGTGACGAGTGACAAGTTAAAGACAAGCAGTTTTAACTTGTCACTCGTCACTCGTTACCGGTTTCTAAACCGTTACCTCTGCTTCGGGTGTGCCGCGCCGCTCGGCTCGCCAGCGTTTGCGTAGGGCTTTGGCGTCGAAGGTGCTGCGCGTGCCGTCGCGCAGGTTCTCGACCTGATGTTGAACGAAGGCGGCGATGAGGCGGTACGACTCGGACTTGGACATCCCGCGAGTCATCTCCTCTAACTCCTCCGCGCCGAGGAAGCGGCCGATGCGCGCCGCGATGTCGCGGCTCTTGAGCATGTTCGAACCCTTCGGCAACGCCTCGTAAGTTCCGTGCAGGTAGACGGGCAGGATGCCGATGCGCGCCGTGAGCGCAAGGAAGCCGAGCACGGGTTTGAAGTCGGCCAACTCGCCCGTCACCGAGCGCGTGCCTTCGGGGAAGAGCAGCGCGTTGTGGCCGCGTTCGAGGAACGAGAGCGCCTGCCTGAGCGACTTGCGAAGACTTCCGCTGCGCTCCATCGGGACGGTGTTCGTGAAGTTGTCCATGTAGGCGCGCTTGAACTTGTTGTCGAAGAAATAGTCGGCGGCGGCGAGCGCCACCATGTCGCGCCCGTGTTCGCCGAGCGCCATCTTGACGAGTCCCATGTCGAGATGAGAGGCGTGGTTCGAGGCGACGAGGAAATTCGTGTGGACGGGGATGTTCGATTCGCCCTCGATCTTCATGTGCAGAAACTTCTCGTAGAAGACGCGCTGCAAGGCGTCGAGTCCCTTGTTGCCCACGGTGCGGACGAGCGAGGGCACGCGAATCTCGTCGTCGCCGCGCCGCGCGTCAGCGGCCTGCCGCCGCTCGGCCTCCTCGCGCTCGGCGGGTGTCGCCTGTCTCGTCACAACGGTGGCGAGTTCGCGCAGGTCGCGCACTTCGGTCAGGGTGTCGGGCGAGCGCAGCGTCCCTCCCGCCTGCTCGATGGCGGAGGCGAGTTCGACGTACATCAAACTATCGAAGCCTAGATCGGCGAGCCGCGTGTCGAACGTGACCTCGGCGCGCGGGCGATTCGCCACCGTGGCGACCACTTCGAGCAGCCACGCCGCGCCCCTGTCTTCGCGCACGTTCGCCGAGACTTGCGAGACGTTGCGCTGACTCTGTTCGAGCACCTGCATGGCGGCGACCACCTCGCGGCGTTTGACCTTGCGCGTCGCCGTGCGCGGCAGTTCGCCATCCCAGAAGTGCAGCGTCTTGACGCGCTTGAAGAAGGGCAGGGAGGAAGACACGTCGCGGAAATGCTCTTCCACTTTGCGGCGCACCTCTTCGCGCGAGAGCGCGATGTCGTAATCGTGGTCGGCGACGACCATGCACGCGACCTTTTCGCCGATGCCGTCGGGCAGACCGACGACGCTGAGTTCCTTGATGTACGGCGAGTCGGCGTAGAGGTCTTCTATCTCGTCCGGGTAGACGTTCTTGCCGTTCGTGTCAACGATGATCTCTTTGGAGCGGCCGACGAGATAGAGATTGCCTTCGTCGTCGAGGCGACCGAGATCGCCCGTGTAGAGCCAGCGGTTGACGAGCACGGCGCGCGTGGCCTCTTCGTTGTTGAAGTAGCCGCTCATCACGTTTGCGCCGCGCGCGACGACCTCGCCGATGCCGGAAGCGTCCGGTTCGAGAATCTTCACCTCGACGCCGGGCAGGGGCTTGCCGACGCTCATTGAGATCAATTTGTTTTGCGGGCGCGTGACGGTCAGGACGGGCGAGGCTTCCGTCAGGCCGTAGCCTTCGAGGATGGTGAAGCCGAGGCCGTGGAAATCCTTTTTGACGCGCTCGTTCAGGGCCGAGCCGCCGCTGATCAGGTAGCGTATGCGCCCGCCCAAGCCAGCATGAATGGGGCGAAAGATGATCTGGCCGAGGTTGAAGGGCGAGTGGTCGCGCACCCAACTGTTGGCCTCGATCAGGTAATCGGCCGTGTCGCCCACCCAGCGGCCGCGCTCGCTGAAACGACCCTTGATGCGACGGTGCAGCAGTTCCCACAGGGCGGGCACGCCGACCATCCCCGTCACGTAACCATTCTTGATGGCGCGGGTCAGTTCTTCGCTCGTCAGTTCGGGGAGGTATGTGATCTGCGCGCCGCGCGCGAGCGGCGTCAGGAAGCCGGTGGAAAACTCGAACGTATGGTGGAGCGGGAGGACGGAGAGCACGCCGTCCTTCGTCGTCATATCGAAGATGGAGGCGAGCATCGAGACCATGCTCGTGAAATTCTTGTGCGTGAGCATGACGCCTTTGGGCTTGCCGGTCGTGCCCGAAGTGAAGATGAGTGAGGCGGTCGTCTGCGGGTGGACTTTCGCGGGCAGCAGCGCGATGCGCTGGTCTTCGATCTTCTGCGGCGGCAGCGCGAAGATTTCCTCGAAACGCCAGAGGCGCGTCGCCTCCAACTTTTCCTCGATTAGACGCTCGGCCAGATCGTAGTGCTTCTCGCGCATCTCGTCGCTGATGACGATACCGAAGGCTTCGCTCGCGCGTATGAAATTGACGATCTCGGTCGTCGAACTCTCCGGGTCTACGGGCACGCAAGTGCCGCCCGCCTTGAGCACGCCGAAATAGGTCATGCCCCATTCGGGCGCGTTGTGGCTGAGCAGCACGACGCGGTCTGCGTGGCGGACGCCCTCGCTCGCGAAGAACCCGGCGGCGCGCGTGGCTAGTTCGTGCACGTCGCGGTAGGTGTACTGCTCTTTGCGCCCGTCGCGTTCGATGCGCATGGCGACGCGCGTCGCGTAGCGTTTGGAGGAGGTCTCGAAGAGTTCGAGCAGGTCGCGGTAGGTGTAGACGCGCTTCGGCTGCGCGCGCATGTCCTCTTCGAGTTGCGGGAAGATCCATTTCTTGAGGCCGGGGAAATGGATGTTCATCCAGTAGTCGTACCAGTCGAACTTTTCGGGATGCCACGGCAGCAGGTTTTGTTCGTCCTTGCGGATGCGCGAGAAGAGCGAGCGCACGTTGTCGGCGCGGAAGATGTAGGCGTTCTCGACCATGAACGGGCGGAACATCTCGAACGCTTCCTTCGTCTCGTGTGTCAACTCTTCGAGACGCTCGACGTGCTTCTTCGCGTGATCTACAAACTCCGAGATGCGCCCGCCGCCCCAGCGCGGGCGCACACGATCCAGCAGGGACGACGCCCCCTTCGCCGCCGCGTTGATCATCGGCGTCGAGGCTCGCTCGAAGCGCGCCGTGGTGACGGGGCGCGTCTCCATGCGTGAAGCGATCATGTTGACGACACGGAATCCGGTCTCTTTCTCGTCAAAGTGCTTGCGCTTGTAGAGGCCGAGCATGCCGACGATGCGGCGCATGTCGTTCGGGTTACTGTCGCCCGTCGCGGCCTGATAGACGAGGCGCGGCTCTTCGACGCACGCCTCGGCGGCCACAGCCAGCATCACGGCTGCCACTTGATCCACGGGCGTGATGTCCAGCACCAGCTTCTCGTTGACGGGAATCTGCGTCTGCCCTTTGAGCGCGATGAAGATGAGCGGCGCGGTCGTCGTGAAGCCCTCGTTCCAGCCGGGGAACGGGTAGTCCTTCGCCGACTCGACGATTGACGGGCGCACGATTGAACGCACGATCCCCGCTTCGGCCGCGACGAGTTGTTCGCCGAGGCTCTTCGTGTAAGTGTAGATGTTCGGCCAGCCCCACCATTCGGCGCGTTCGATGCCGAGTTCCGTCAGGCGCGTGCGCGTCCACACCTTGCGCTCGCGCGCGACGGCCAAGCCCATGGCGTCGAGGTCGTCCGCGTCTCGTCCCTCTTCGATGAGCCGCCTGCGCGCCCCTTCGCGGAAACTCGCGACCCGCATCGCGTCGCGCGCCTCGTCCTTCACGCGGTCGGCGAGTTTCGCGCAATCGCGTATCTCCTGCTCGACGGAAAACTCCACGCCCGGCAAATCTTCGCGGCGCGGGAAATAGCCGATCACCGGATCGCTCTCCCACACCGGGCCGGAGCGGTTGCCGGCGACGAAGCAGGTCGAGACGTGAACGAGCGCGGGGCGGCGCATCCTTTTGGCGAACGCGATGACGTTCTGCGTGCCGACGACGTTCGTCCTGAGCGCGCTCTCCAGCGTCGGGTTGAACGTGACGTTACCCGCGCTGTTGATGACGACATCAATGTCGGCGGAGATCGCCTGCGCCTCTTCTTCGGTCAGGCCGAGATTGGTGTCGCCGATGTCGCCGTTATGGACGCGCACCTTGTCGCGTATGAAATCCTCGAAGGCGTCGCCGAAGCGTTCGCGCAGGGGGTCGAAGGGCGGCGCGGTGATGACGTGGTTCCAGAAGCGCGTCTCGGATTCGGCGAGCGAGCGCGAGCGCACGGTGAGATAGACGCGCTCGACGTTGGGGAAGCGATAGAGCAGCATGCTCAGCGTCACCTTGCCGAGAAAGCCCGTGCTCCCGATGAGGAAGATTTTGCGTCCCTGAAAAATTTCTGTGGGTGATAGCTTCATGTTCCGCTTCACGCTTCGACGTACTCGAAATAACTCGACGGCTCCGGCACGGGTAGCCCTTCCTCCCGCAGCCCTTCAATATGAAACTTGATGGCTTCGCGAATTAACTCTTCCACTTCCGCTTTGGTTTCGGCGGCGGCGACGCAACCCGGAAGATCAGGTACGTATGCGCCGTAACTCGACTCGCCCTTTTCGATAATGACCGCGTATCGCATCAAACGTTTTCCTCAATTTCAGCCTGACGCCAGATATTCTTTAACGTTCCGACGGGCACGTCAACTCCGGGTTTACCGGCGACAGTCACCAGTTTTGTTTTCGTCGGGTGGCGAAACTGTCGATGACTGCCTCTCATGCGCGCAAGTTGCCACCCATCTTCCTCCAAACGCTTGATCACATCGCGAACTTTCAAGCGCACTCACTCCATATCGCAAATTGCGATCACGGGTTGGTGGAGCATCGTGATCTCGGCGGAGCGTCCCTGGTAGCTGCGCGCCATGGCGATGGCTTCGGTGAGGTTGTCGGCGCGCTCCCAGCCCATCATGGCAGGGACGTGCGCGTTCTCAGCACCGGCGGCGATGACGTGGCCGACGTGCTGGCGACCGTTCTCGCCCCAGTACCACATGAAGAACGGGTGCGAGCCGTGATAGGCGTTGCCGCGCCGGTACATCTCGACGTAACTGGGGTTGTTGGCGAACTCCTGCTCGTACTTATCGCGCAACACGTTCGCGTCGCGCGATTCGGGCAGCAGGCGGTTGAAGAATTCGATGTAACTCGGATGAAAGTTGTGGTCGAACTCGTCCGTGCAGGGGTGATGGAGGATGAGCGTGCCGCCCTTCTTCAAGAGGGGCTTGCCGCGGTACATGTTGAAGTGGTAGCCGAGCGCCATCACCTGCACGAGCAGGGGGTTCAGACTGGAGTTGACGCTGTAGGGCGACATATCGGGCACGGGGCAGATCAGTATGTCGCACTGGCCTTCGATGGGCACGACGTACTGCTCCATGCTGCGGGCGATGATGCGTTCGTGGACGGGGTCTGTGCGTCCGGCGTGGCAGGCGATCATCTCGTAGTTGCCCTTGAGCGAGTTGTACATGGCGCGCTTGGCCGGGCGCGGCATCTTGCTCATCGTGAAACGCATGGCCTCGTACTTCATGCGGTCGAAGGCCGAGAAGTCGTCCTCGTTCTTCGTCAGAAAGCCCATGTCCGCGCCGAACATGTGGTTGTTGATGGTCGTCTCGATGTGGAAGACGTTCAGGTGCTCGTCCGCAAGTTTGCCGACGCGGCTGATGACGCGACCGAGTTCAGACCCCGCCGGGTCCATGTAACTGTTCGACGCGCGGATCGTGTTCGGGTTGTGATGCGCGCGCAGCGATTCGTAATCGCAGAGGCCGACGCCGACCGACTTGTGGCCGCCGTTCATCGGCACGAAGTTGAAGTTGAGATAGATCAGGAGGTCGCTCTCGGCGGCGCGGCGATTGATGCGTAAGGGTTCTTTGTGGCGCGTCTCGCCGAGGAGAACGAGGTTCGAGGGGTCTTCGGCGTCGTGGTTGTAATAGCGGTCGGGGTAAAAGTCGTCCCAGATTTTCTGGCCCGACATGCGACGCATCTCGGCGGGCGTCATCTTGCGGTGCAGGGAGATGGCGATGATGATGTGCACGTCGTCAACGCCGTGGCCGTTCAGCATCTCCACGAGGATTTCGAGCGCGGTCTGGCGTATGTCGGGCGTGTTCATCGGCGGGAGCGGCATCGAGATGTCGTCCACGGCGATGGTCACTTTCATGCCCGGCGTCAGTTGCGCAAACAACGGGTCGCAGTCGTGCGGGTGGTTCAGCGCGTAGCGTATGGCGGCCTCGCGGTTGACCAGACCCTTTAAGGGCTGGTTCGGGTAGATGACGCGCGTGCCGACGGGCAAATCTTCCAGCAGGAAGTCCATGCCGGAGGCGACGATGCGCGGCGCGCTGTCGCGGTCGATGTAGACGACGGATTCGTGCAGTTTTTTTCGGAGTTGCAAAGCCATATTTGTAAGTGACAGGTGACAGGTGACAGGTGACAGGAAAGAACAAGAGTTTATCTTGTCACCTGTCACCTGTCACTTGTCACTTTAAATTAAGTATCGGCCAGTCGTGGTGCAGCGCGGTCTGGCGCAGGCGCATGTCCGGGTTGACGGCGGCCGGGTGGCCGACGATGGAGAGCATCGGCAGATCGCTCATGCTATCCGTGTAGGCGTAAGACTCGCTCAGGTTGATGCCTTCCTGCTCGGCGTAGTTTCTGATCCAACTCGCCTTCGTGGCGGCGGCGAGCACGGGCGGCAGGAGTCGCCCGGTGGCGATGCCGTTGACGAACTCCAGCCGGTTGGAGACGTAAGTTTCGATGCCGAGATATTTCATCAGCGGTTCGACCGAGAAGTCGAGCGCGCCGGTGACGACGATCTGGCGCAGGCCGAGGCTGCGCGATTTTTCGATCAACTCGAACGTGCCGGGGAAGACGGCGGGCTTTAAGACGTACTCGAAAAGCTCGTCGGCGAAGAAGCGCAGCCGGTCTTCGGTCTCACCCTTGTAGCGTTTGAAGAAGAGATCGTTGAAGACCTTGCGGCTATATTGGTCGGTCGCGGCGAAGAGGGGAATGCTCAGGACGGTCGTCGCAGTCTTGCGCAGGGAACGCAGCACGCCCTGTTGATTGCGTGCGTAAAAGCCGAGCGTGTGCACAAGATTCGTGCTGACCAGAGTGCCTTCCAGATCGTAAAAAGCGGCGGCTGCCAAACTATCCTCCTGCCCGCGACGGCGGCTTGAAAATGCCGGGCGCTGCGTCGTGTGGCTGCGAAATTTAAGGCTGAACTGCGTAGGGAGAAAAATATACTCTATTTCGATGGTTTTATGTAGCGAGTCTTTCGGCGGTGGGAATTTTAACGCGCCCCGATATAATATGGGTCAACGTGAAAATCGCAACCTGGAACGTGAACTCGATAGCGGCGCGCCTGCCCGTCGTCTTGCAATGGCTGAAACAGGCTCGCCCGGACGTTTTGTGCATGCAGGAGTTGAAATGCAGGGACGAGCATTTCCCGCGCGAAGCTTTCGCCGAACTCGGCTACCGTGCCGAAGTCTACGGGCAGCGGACTTATAACGGCGTCGGGATCGTGGCGCGCTCTGCGATCACGGATGTCGAGCGGGGCTTTCCCGGCGACGAAGAAGGCTCGCACGCGCGCCTGATCGCGGGAACGGTCGAGGGCGTCCGCATCGTCAACGTCTATGTGCCGAACGGGCAGTCGGTCGGGACGGACAAGTATCGTTTCAAGCTGGCATGGCTGGGGCAACTGCGGGAATTTTTAGACGACGACTACTGGACCGACGATGAGGTGCTGCTCTGCGGCGACTTCAACGTCGCGCCCGAAGACCGCGACGTGCACGACCCACGCCTGTGGCGCGGGCGCATCCTGTTCAGTCAACCGGAGAAGGACGCGCTCGGTCACGTCAAAGAGTGGGGCTTCACGGACGCCTTCCGTCAACACGAACCGGGAAACGACCATTTCTCGTGGTGGGATTATCGCGCCGGTTCGTTTCGGCAGAACACGGGCGTGCGCATCGATCACATTTGGGTGTCGGAGAATCTGGCCGGACGCTGCACGAACGCCTGGATCGACAGAGAGCCGCGCGGCTGGGAACGCCCTTCGGATCACACGCCGGTCGTGGCGGAGTTTAAGTGATTAATTCAAGAGGAGTGAGGGTGGACAAGAAGCGACAGGACGCATTGTTGCTGGCCGGCGCGGGCGTGGGCGCGCTTCTGGGCGTGCGCGCGGCGCTCAGGAAGCGGCGGGAGTTTGACTTCAGCGGCCGGACGGTTTTGATCACGGGCGGTTCGCGTGGGCTGGGGTTGGTGCTGGCGCGCGAGTTGGCGCGCGAGGGCGCGAGGCTTTCGATCTGCGCGCGCGACCCGCAGGAGTTGGAGAGGGCGCGCGCCGACCTGGTGGGGCGCGGGGCGGAGGTGCTGGCCTTCCCGTGCGACGTGACGGACATGACGCAGGTGCGCGAGTGGGTACGTGTGTCGGAAGACCACTTCGGCGGCGTGGACGTGCTCGTCAACAACGCGGGCGTGATTCAGGTCGGCCCCCAGGAGGTGATGACGCTCGCGGATTACGAAGAGGCGATGCGGATACACTTCTGGGCGCCGCTCTACACGACGCTCGCCGTGCTGCCCACGATGCGGCGCAAGGCACGCGGGCGCATCGTCAACGTCTCGTCCATCGGCGGGAAGATCGGCATCCCGCATCTCGTGCCTTACAGCGCGAGCAAGTTTGCGCTCGTCGGACTCTCAGAAGGGTTGCGCGCGGAACTCGGCAAAGACGGAATCGTCGTGACGACCGTCTGCCCCGGCCTGATGCGCACGGGCAGCCCGCGCAACGCCAGCTTCAAAGGGCAGCATCGCGCCGAGTATGCGTGGTTCAGCATCAGCGACTCGCTGCCCGTCTCGACGATTCAAGCCGAGCGCGCCGCGCGACAGATCATCGCGGGCTGTCGGCGCGGCGACGCCGAAGTGATCCTGTCCATACAGGCGGTCGTCGCCATCAAGTTTCATCAACTCTTTCCGGAGTTGAGCGCTGACATGCGTGGGTTGGTGAACCGCCTGCTGCCCGCCGCGGGCGGCATCGGCCGGCGGCGCGCGAAGGGCAGGGACAGCCATTCGGAACTCTCGCCTTCGTGGCTGACCGCGCTCGGCGACGAGGCCGCGAAACGCAACAATGAGATCAAGTCATAAAGGGGGCAAAGGGTGAACGAGAAACAGAAATGGCCGGACGTGTTGTGGGTCGTGCGGCACGGCGAGAGCGCGGGCAACGTGGCGCGCGACCGTGCGGAGGCCGAGGGCTTGCACGAGATCGACATCAAGGCGCGGCGCGATGTGGACGTGCCTCTATCCGATTGCGGCGAGGAGCAGGCGGCCGCGCTCGGTCACTGGTTCGGGAAGATGCCGCCGGACGACCGGCCGACCGTGGTGCTCACCTCGCCCTACATACGCGCCATGCGCACGGCCGAGATCGCGCTCGGCGCGGCGGGCATTGCGCGCGACGATCTGACTTTCATCGCCGACGAGCGTCTGCGCGAGAAAGAGTTCGGCATACTCGATCGCCTGACGAAGTTCGGCATCGAGGCGAAGTACCCGGAGCAGCAGGAATTTCGCCGCGCTATCGGGAAATTTTATCATCGCCCGCCGGGCGGCGAGAGTTGGTGCGACGTGATCCTGCGCCTGCGCAACGTTATCGACACGATCACGCGCGAGTATCAGCGCGAGCGCGTGCTCATCGTCGCGCATTCGGTCGTCGTGCTCTGCTTCCGCTACCTGCTCGAACGCATGACCGAAGAGCAAATCCTCGAAATCGACCGCGCCACCGACGTTGCCAATTGCTCCGTCACTTCTTACATCTACGACCCCAACCTCGGCAAGAACGGTAAACTCGTCCTCGGCCAGTATAATTTCGTCGCGCCGCTTGAACGCGAAGGCGCACCTGTGACGACGGAAAAGGACGTTCCGGTCGCGCCCAAGTAAAACTGTAAAGTTGCAAGGTCGCGCGTCGCCTCTCCCGGCGGGGCGGAAGAATCTGTCAGGATGGCGGAGGAAAAAAGTATCCCCGACACACGAAGCGAAAACACGGACACCAAACCGCTCGTCATCACGCCGAAGGTGCTCGGCGCGTGGCCTCTGCCGCAGCCCGACGACGACGACGACAAAGAGGCGCGCGGGCGCGTGCTCGTCATCGGCGGCTCGACGGAGATCGCGGGCGCGGTCGTGCTGGCGGCGACCGCCGCCCTGCGCGCGGGGGCGGGTAAGATGCAGATCGCCACTTGCCGCAGCCTCGCGCCGCACGTCTCGATGGCCGTGCCGGAGGCGCGCGTCATCGGTTTGCCGGAGACGGAGGCGGGCGGCATCGCGGCGGGCGGTCTCAAACAGATCGAAGCGGAGATAGCGGGAGCGCAGGCAGTCCTCGTCGGCCCCGGCATGGTTGACGAGGCGGCGACCGCGCGCCTGATGCGAAATCTACTGCACCGCGTCGAACACGCCACGCTTGTGCTCGACGCGGGCGCGTTCGCGTTCCTCAAATTCACGCCGCAGAGTTTGGCGCGTCTGGGCGGGCGTGTGGTGTTGACGCCGCACGCGGGCGAGATGGCGAGCCTGTTGGGAATCGAGAAATCGGAAGTTGAAGCCGAGCCTTTGCCGACCGTGCAGCGCGCGGTGGCCGAACTGAACGCAGTCGTCGCTCTGAAAGGGCGCGAGACTTTGATCGCCGCGCCCGCCAGCCGGAACGTCTATTGTAATCGCGCGGGCAACGTCGGCCTGGCGACATCGGGGTCGGGCGACACGCTCTCGGGCGTCGTCGCGGGACTCGCCGCGCGCGGCGCGACGCCGTTTCAAGCCGCCGTCTGGGGCGTACACCTGCACGCGCGCGCGGGCGACTCGCTGGCGCGGCGCATGGGGCCGCTCGGCTTTCTCGCGCGCGAACTCCTCGCCGAAATCCCTCTGCTCATGGCGAAACTCAGCCGGCCAAAGACGCGTTGAACAGCGCGCACACGCGCCCCCGCGCCCGGCAGCGGAATCATCACGAGCGCGCGCAGGCGAGCAGAGGCATAAGGCTTTTGGTTGGAATTTTGACCCATCGAAAATTTCAATTTAGATGCTCACGCAAAAAGCCGAGGAGCAGCGGCCGTGCGAGTTGCGAGCCCCAGCCGTCGAAGTTGTAATCGAAGGCGTGTTGCGCGTAAGGGATGTGCAGGGCGCGGTGCGAGATGTGGTGTTGCGAGAGCCTTTCCGTGAGCAGCGTCATGTGCCGGTCGCCCACGAGTTGGTCGCGCCCGCCGTGGAAGAGCAGCGTCGGCGGCGACTGAGAGTTGACGTGCGTGGTGGCCGACGCGAGCCGTACGGCTTCGGGCGCGGTCGCCGGAGTGCCGCCGACGAAGTCGCGAATCTTCACCTGCCCGTCGAGCACGCGCCGGTTAGCCGGGTGCTCGTAGCCCCATTTCAAATCCGTCGGCGCGTAGAGGGAGACGACCGCGCGCACGCTCGCGTCGGGCACGGCGCAACTCGGCGCGAGCGAGGACTCGTCGGTCGAGTAGGCGGCGAGCAACGCGAGATGTCCGCCCGCCGAACGACCGAGCAAGGCGATGCGCGCCGGGTCAACCGCGAACCTTGCGGCGTTCGCCTTGATCCAACCGACCGCGCACTTCACGTCGCCCGTCGCCATCTGCCAGTTCGGTTGCGGCGCAAGCCTGTAGTCAACGTCGAAGACCGCGTAACCCTGACGCGCCAGCCACTCGTTCCAGCGCGGGTAATCGCTCCGCTCGCCCGCGCCCCACGAACCGCCGTGCACGACGACGACGGCCGCGCGCAACGCCGTCCCGGTTGACCGTGTAAGGTAAACGTCGAGTTTAAGCGTCTGCCCTTCGACCGTGGCAAACGTTTCGGTCGCCCGTTCGACGCGCACGTTTTCGTCGTCCCGCGAGCCGAAAAGATATTGACCGAGCGACAACTCGATCTCGTTCGCGCGAGCGACGCGCCAACCGTCGAGCGGCGGAATCAACGACAGCCCCACAGCCGTAATGCCGAGCGACAACGCCAGCCACACCGCCCGCCCGCTCCCCGCCGCGCGAGCCGACAAACTCAAGCCCGCGCCCACCAGCCCCACCGCCCCGAACCACAAACTCCATTCGCTCGCACCCACGGCCACCTGAAAAAGCGAGAAAGAAGGCGCGGGCACGACGATCCAGATAGTGAACAGCATGCTGATGCCGCCGCACAAAAAAGCCGTGATGAGGAGAGCTTTTCGCAGCATGTGTGGGCGTCGAGACAAGGGGGCGCACCCTAATCCGCCGTCATCGTCTCCGGTTGGCGCGTGGTGAGTTCGCGCCATGTGAGCGGGCGTGAGCCGTCGTCGAGGCGCACCATGGAGATGCAGCCGGGGACGGGGCAGACGAGGTAACAGAGGTTGCAGCCGACGCATTCGTGCTCGTCCACGACGGGGAAACGGCGGCCTGCGATTTCGGTGAGCGGGATGCACTGGTGCGCGCCGTCTTCGCAGGCGATGTGGCAGAGGTTGCACTGGATGCACTTCGCGTGGTCAATGCGCGCAACCGTCTTGTAGTTGAGATCGAGGTTGCCCCAGTCGGTGACGCGCGGCACGCTTCTGCCGATGATGTCGCCAACGCTGAGGAAGCCTTTTTCGTCGAGGTAATTCGAGAGGCCGTCGATCATATCTTCGACGATGCGGTAGCCGTAGTGCATGACGGCGGTGCAGACCTGCACGGTCGTCGCGCCGAGCAGGAGAAACTCCGCCGCGTCGCGCCACGTCCCGATGCCGCCGATGCCGCTGATGGGCACGCCCACCTCCGGGTCGCGCGCGAGTTCCGAGACCATGTTGAGCGCGATGGGCTTGACGGCCGGGCCGCAGTAGCCGCCGTGCGCGGCCATGCCGTTGACGTTCGGGTGCGGGACGAACGTGTCGAGGTCAACGCCCACCACGGAGTTGATCGTGTTGATGAGCGAGACGGCATCGGCGCGCCCGCGAACGGCCGCGCGCGCGGGCGGTGTGATGCTCGTCACGTTCGGCGTGAGTTTGACGATGACGGGCAGGCGCGTCGCCTCCTTCACCCACTCCGTTACCATGCAGGTGTATTCCGGCACTTGACCCATGGCCGCGCCCATGCCGCGCTCCGACATGCCGTGCGGGCAGCCGAAGTTTAACTCCACGCCGTCCGCGCCGGTGTCTTCGACCCGCTTCGCGATCTCGTGCCACGCCTCGCGCCGCGACTCGACCATCAAAGAGATTACAAGCGCGTGCTTCGGATACTTGCGCTTACACTCCCTGATCTCTTTGAGATTGACTTCAAGCGGCCGATCCGTGATCAGTTCGATGTTGTTGAGTCCGAGCATGCGCTGCGGCCCCGAATCAATCGAACCGAGACGCGAGCAGACGTTGCGGATCGGTTCGCCCAGAGTCTTCCACACCGCGCCGCCCCAGCCCGCGTCGAACGCACGCTCCACCATCGAACCCATGTTCGTCGGCGGGGCGGATGCCAGCCAGAACGGATTGGGCGATTCGATACCCGCGAAGTTAACTTTCAGGTCAGCCATAGATTCGACTCCTTACAAGCGCACAACATCAATGCTTGATCTCGCTCGTCTCTTCGTGCAGCGGCACGCGCGCCCCCGCGAATTCGACCCGCTCGCCGCTGAGATGAAGGTGTATGCCCTGTGCGGCGAGTTTGCCTGCCTGCGCGGCGTCCACGGCTTCGCGCCCGCCGTTGACGCAATCGCCGCCGGCGAAGAATTTCGGGTTGGCCGTCTGCATCGTTTCGGGATCGACGGCGACGCGCCCGGCGTCGTCCAGTTTTATTTTGGCGACTTGCGAGAGCCAGTCCGACATCTTCTGCTGGCCGAGCGCCTTGATCACCATGTCTACGGGAATCTCGAACTCCGACCCGGCGACCGTCTGAAACGAGCGACGCCCCGCGCCGTCCGTCTCGACGGGCGCAGTCCTGACGCAGCGCAGAGAGGCAGCGCGCGTGCCGTCCGCGCCCGGTAAAATCTCCACCGGCGCGGTCTGCCACCAGAATTCGACCGCGTCGCGTTTCGCCAGTTCATACTCGTATTCGTAGGCGGGCATCTCGCGCTCGGTGCGGCGATAGATCAAGAGGACGCGCTCCGCGCCGAGGCGTCTCGCCTGCGTCACGGCATCAATCGCCGTGTTGCCTGCGCCGATGACGGCGACGGTGCGCCCGATGGGAACACTAGCCCAGGCGCGCGTCTTGATTCGTTCGATGAAGTCGAGCGCGTCATAGACGCCTTCCAGTTGCTCGCCGGGTATCCGCAGGCGCGAGGTCTGGCCGAGGCCGACGCCGAGAAAGATCGCGTCGTACATCCCCGAGAGTTCGTGCAGCGAAATGTCGCGCCCGATCTCCGTGTTGGTTCTGATCTCGACGCCGAGCCGCGCCACCTGCGCCACCTCTTCCTGCGAGACGCGCTGTGTCATCTTGTATTCGGCCATGCCGTAGGTGTCCATGCCGCCCGCGAGCGGCTTGCGCTCGTAAATCGTGACGGCATAACCGAGGCGCGCGAGGTAGGCGGCGCACGACAGACCGGCCGGGCCTGAGCCGACGATACCTACAGACTTACCGTTCGGCACGCCCGCTTTGAGCACGTCGCGGCCGCGACTGAAGACGGCATCCGTCGCGTAGCGTTGCAGGCGACCGATCTCGATGGGCTTCGCCATCAGCGTCTTTTCCACGCACGCGCCCTCGCAGAGCACGTCCACGGGGCAGACGCGGGCGCACGTCGCGCCGATGGGGTTGGCCTCGAAGATGACGCGCGCCGAGCCGGTCAGGTTGCCGCTCGCGATCTTCTTGATGAAGGCGGGTACGTCTATGTGGGTGGGGCAGGCGCGCGTGCAGGGCGCGTCGTAGCAATAGACGCAGCGGTGCGATTCCATGATCGCTTCGGCCTCGCTCAAAGGCGGCGCGATCTCGCGGAAGTTGCGCTCGATCTGCGCGATGTTGATGGGTGACTCGTGCGTCGTTGACATAAGGTTTCAAGTTTCAGGTTGCAGGTTTCAAGTTTCAGGGCTGAGGTTCGAGGCTCTTTGCCTTGAACTTGAAACCTGAAACTTGAAACTCCGTTTAGTCTGCCACTATCGGGTCGTAGGTGTCCGGCCTGCGGTCGCGGAAGAACTGCCAGGTGTTTCTGACTTCGCGGATCAGGTCGAGGTTGAGGTCGGCGACGACGAGCGCGTCCTCGTCGCGCGGGGCTTCGGCGAGAAATTGGCCGCGCGGGTCGCAGAAATAGCTCTGGCCGTAAAACTCGCCGATGTCCCACGGCTGTTCGTGACCGACGCGGTTGATCGCGCCGATGAAGTAGCCGTTGGCGACGGCGTGCGCCGGTTGTTCGAGCCGCCAGAGGTATTCGGAGAGGCCGGCGACGGTGGCCGAGGGGTTGAAGACGATCTCCGCGCCGTTTAAGCCGAGTATGCGCGCGCCTTCGGGGAAGTGCCGGTCGTAGCAGATGTAGACGCCGATGCGCGCGTAGGCCGTGTCGAAGGCCGGGTAGCCGAGGTTGCCCGGTTTGAAATAGAACTTCTCCCAGAATCCGGGGTTGACGTGCGGGATGTGGTTCTTGCGATACTTGCCGAGGTATTTGCCGTCGGCGTCGATGACGGCGGCGGTGTTGTAATAAACGCCCGCGATGTCCTCTTCGTAGATCGGCACGATGATGACCATGCCGTGCTGGCGCGCTACTTCCTGCATGAGTTTGACGGTCGGGCCGTCGGGGATTTTCTCGACCGCCTCGTACCAGCGCGTCTGCTGCTCGGCGCAGAAGTAGGGCGTGGTGAAGACCTCCTGCATGCAGAGTATTTGCACGCCCTGCCGGGCGGCGTCTTCGATTAACGCCATGTGCTTCTCGATGTTGGCGCGCTTGATCTCTTCGATGGGCGCGTCGGTGGGCGCGGAGTTGGTCGCCTGTATGAGTCCGCATTTAACAGTTCGAGGCATAATTCTTACAAAGACGAGTGATGAGTAATGAGTGATGAGTGATGAGTTAAGCCGAACTGCTTTTACTCAACACTCAACACTCGACATTCAACACTCAACTTTCATCCTTTCTAAAGTTTCCCTTCATCAGCAGGTAGTAAAGACCGAAGCCCAGCGCGAAGGTGACGAACCACGCGTAGGTGTAGAGCGTGTCGAAAAAACCGGGCTGGGCGATCTGCCCGCCCGGCGTTGTGGCCGCGCGCAGGAAGCCGGGGACAACCGGCGCGATTGAGACGACGAGCGCGACGAGCGCGCGCAGGTTGAAACCGTTCGTGTAAGTGTAGCGACCCTCGGGCTGAAACAGATCGTGGAGGTCGAGCCGCTGGCGGCGCAGCACCCAGTAGTCGCAGATCAGGATGCCCGCGATTGCGCCCATCAGGCCGGAGTAGCCGATGAGCCACGTGAAGATGTACGCGCCCATCGAAGACATCAACTTCCACGGCATCATCAGGACGCCGATGAGCGCGGTGATGAGTCCGCCCGTCACGTAAGAGATCAGTTTCGGGTTGAGGTTGGAAAAATCGTTCGAGGGCGAGACGACGTTGGCGGCCATGTTGGTCGTCAACTGCGCGGCGAAGATGACGGCCGTGGCGAAGAGGATGACGAGGACGCTGTCGAAGCGTTGCATCAACTCGACCGGGTTAGGAATCGCGACGCCGTAGATCAACAGGGTCGCACTCGTCACGGCGACGCCGATGAAGGCGAAGGCCGTCATGGTCAGCGGCAGCCCCAGAGCCTGTCCCCACATCTGCGATTTTTGCGAGCGGGCGTAGCGCGTAAAATCCGGGATGTTGAGACTAAGCGTCGCCCAGTAGCCGACCGAGGCGGTGAGCGCGCCGGGAAAGATCGTCCAAAAGGCGTTTTGCTGCTTCTGCAACGCGCTCGACTCCGACAGCACGCGCCCCAGACCGCCCGCGCGCCACGAAGCCCACGCAAGCAGCGCCGCGCCGCCCGCGAGCAGCAACGGCGCAGACCACGTCTCCAGATGCTTGATGCCCTCGACGCCCTTCAGGATGATGAACACCTGTATGAACCAGAAGATGAAGAACCCGATCCAGGTGTGCAGGGCGACCCCGAACGCGCTTACGCCGCCGAACAAATTGTTCCACCCGCCCCACATCGCGCCGAACAGCGCGTCGAGGGCAGTGCCGCCGATCCACGTCTGGATGCCGAACCACCCGCAGGCCACAATCGCGCGCAGGATGGCCGGGACGTTCGCGCCCCGCACGCCGAAAGAGGCGCGGCAGAGCACCGGGAAAGAGACGCCGTACTTCGTGCCCGCGTGCGCGTTCAGGATCATCGGGATGAGGACGATGGTGTTGCCGAGCAGGATCGTCACCATCGCCTGCCACCAGTTCATGCCCGCCTCGATGAACGCCCCGGCGAGCGTGTAGGTCGTGATCACGACGCTCATCCCGATCCAGAGCGCGGCGAT
>DATCWB010000457.1:0-3897 GCA_036566625.1 Pyrinomonadaceae bacterium | reverse complement strand
CATCGCAACTATTTTCTGCGTCTCGAATCACACTCCCCGAAGGTCGCCGGCCACCTCCGGTTAAAGGATTGGTATGGACGGCTACAGCCGGGCAGTTACCGATTGATTAATAAGCATCGTTTCGTCCCGAAAGGTGAATGGCTCGAGTCGCCGCCAATCACATTTGAAATCAACCCCAGATAATGTATCCGTGCGTCGGCATGCCTGCGATAGAGAAAGGACAAAACTGATGAGAGTCATTATGTCGGTTTTAGCGCTGCTGCTTTTAGCCACCGAGCCGCCGTCACACGCGCAAAAGCAGTTCACGAATTTGGACAGAGTTGCGGAGGCCATTGAGCGCGACATTCAAGACAAAATGCCTGACTGGACTCACAAAACTGTGCCGCCAGCGACTGTTGATGAAAATACCGCCAGTGATAAAGTTATTATTCAGCAGTGGACTTTCGGCAGGAAAAACGTGAGAGTCGCGGTTCTACAACATCAATCTGAAGCAGAGGCGACTAGTGTTTTGCGACAGTTTGCCGCCGACAAGAAAAGCAGCAACAGTCTCAACGGACTGGGTGATGAAGCTTATTTATGGGGGCTGCGCAATTCTATCGCGTTTCGACAAGGTAATCTCACGATATACATGAGCGCGGTGGTAAGCGAAAAGCTGAACGATGCTGAGGCCGTGCGAAACCCGGCCGAGGCGATGCGTAAAGCAGCGCAAGCCGAGCACGATGAGGAAACAAAAGTAACCAGAGGTTTTGCGCAGCATGTTGCCGCTGTGCTGAAAACACTCTAGAGCCGGATTTGATCCAGTGCAGAAAACCGCCCGCTGGCCGACAACGATCGGCGGGCGGTTTTGCTTTTGCGTCCCGCGAAATGTAGTTTACTTCAAACAAATTTCCGCTGAAACCGACCCGCCGGGCATGAATAATCGTGAGCGTTTGCGTGTCGCGAACTTATAACTTGGGCGGGGCGGGTCTGTTTTCATCCAGCGTTTACGCCGCGCCGGGGCGCGGGCGGCGGCCGCGCGCAGAGGCCGACGGGGGAGAATGCGGATTATTTTGTGAATTAATTTTGGTCAATCGCTTGCCGTTCGGCGGAAAATTTAGTATCACTACCCCACCACAAGAATTTGGAACAAGGGGGCATGACGGGGAAAGTTGTAGCTTGCACGCTTGAGACTTCCGCACCTCGTCATGTAGTGCGCCCGCCCGTTCGGTAGGTGGTGGCCTTTCTTCATCTGACGCGCGACCGCTCCGGCGGCCTTCGGTTATCAACAGCTTTACAAAAACGGTCGCCTGTCAGGTGCAAGGCACAACAGCAGAGTAGCAGGGACTAAGCATGCCGCAAATTTTTCACCGCAGCACCAACACGCTCGCCAAGCTGAGCATCTTCGGCTCGATCTTCGTCCTGCTGTTCGTGACGTGGGCGGTGGCCGAGATCAACCGCTCGTCGTGGAACACGGGCGCGTTTGACGAGCGCGAGCAGCCCGTACAGTTTTCGCACAAGCACCACACGGGCGACGACGGCATCGACTGCCGTTACTGCCACACGTCCGTCGAGGTCTCTTCCAACGCGGGGCTGCCGCCGACGAAGACCTGTATGAACTGCCACTCGCAACTGTGGAGCGACAGCCCGTACCTCGAACCCGTGCGCGCCAGTTGGAAAGATAATAAGCCCATCGAGTGGACGCGCGTCCACGATTTGCCCGACTACGTCTATTTCAATCACAGCATCCACGTCGCGAAAGGCGTCGGCTGCTCGTCGTGCCACGGGCGCGTGGACGAGATGCCGCTCGTCTACCAGGCGGCGTCTTTGCAGATGGAGTGGTGTCTGGAATGCCACCGCGAGCCGGAGCGATACCTGCGGCCGAAGTCCGAAGTCTTCAACATGAACTGGCAGCAGGAGAACGCGCTGGCGGAGAACAAGACGGCGGAGCAGTTGGCGCGCGGCCGGCAGTTGAAAGTTGACTATAAGGTGCGCCCGCGCGCCATCCTCGAAAGTTGTTCGACTTGCCACCGCTGAAACGCCGGGGCGAGAGGTTGAGAAGTAGATGCACATCAAAGAGACTTTCCCCGAACTGTACAACATCCGCCGCCCCGTTAAGCGCGAGGAGATACGCGCGCGCCTCGAAGAGAAGACGGGCAGGGAATACTGGCGCAGCCTCGAAGAATTGGCCGATTCGGGACAGTTTGAAGACTTCCTCCATTCGGAGTTTCCCCGGCAGGCGGGCGAGTGGGACGACGAGGTGGGCCGCCGCACGTTTCTGAAGTTGATGGGCGCGTCGCTCGCGCTCGCCGGTCTCACGTCCTGCTCATACCAGCCGCCGGAAACTGTCGTTCCCTTCGTGCGCCAACCGGCGGAACTCGTCCCCGGCAAGCCGCTCTTTTTCGCCACCGCGATGCCTTTCCCCGGCGGCGCGGCCGGTCTGTTCGTGCGCAGCAACGAGGGACGACCGACGCACGTCGAGGGCAACCCGGACCACCCCACGAGCGGCACGCCCGAACGCCCCGTAGGGCAGCGCGTCGCCGCCACAGACGTGTTTTCCATCGCCTCGATCCTTTCGCTCTACGACCCCGACCGCTCCGAGACGATCACCAACCGGGGCGAGATTCGCCCTTACACGGCCTTCCTCGGCGAGATTCGCACGCGTCTCGACGAGATGCGCGGGCGCGGCGGCGCGGGGCTTCGCTTTCTGACCGAGACCGTCACGTCGCCGACGACGGCCGCGCAGATGAAGACCATACTCGCGGCCTTTCCCGGCGCGAAGTGGCACCAGTATGAACCGGCGGGCACGAACAGCGCCGCGCTCGGCGCGCAACTCGCCTTCGGGCAGCCCGTCAACACCGTCTATCGCTTCGACCGCGCCGACCGCGTGCTTTCGCTCGATTCGGACTTCCTCTCATCGGGCGCGGCCAACCTGCGTTACGCGCGCGATTTCGCCTCGAAGCGTCGCGTCGGCGAGGGCAAGACCGACATGAACCGTCTCTACATGGTGGAGACGACGCCGACCAACACGGGCGCGTTCGCCGATCACCGCTTCTCCGTCAAGCCGAGCCAGTTGGAACCCTTCGCGCGCGCTCTCGCCGCAGCCCTCGGCGCGCCCGGCGTCTCGACCGACGGCGCGCAGTACACAAACGTCCCGCACGCCGCACACCTCTTCGCCGTCGCGAAAGATTTGCAGGCGGCGCGTGGCCGTTCCATCGTCGTCGCGGGCGAACACCAGACGCCCGCCATCCACGCGCTCGCGCACGCGATGAATCAGGCGCTCGGCAACGTCGGGCAGACAATCGTCTATACCGACCCGGTCGAGGCGCAGCCGGTGGATCAGGTCGCATCTTTGCGCGAACTCGTCGGCGACATCGAGGGTGGAAGGGTCGAGATGCTCGTCATCGTCGGCGGCAACCCGGTTTATAACGCGCCGGTCGATCTCGCCTTCACGAAAGAACGTCTCGACAAGATCAGGACGCCCGACGGCAGAGACGGGCTGCGCATCCACCTCAGCCTCTACGACGACGAAACCTCCGAGCTTTGCCACTGGCACATCCCGGAAACGCACTTCCTTGAATCGTGGGGCGACACGCGCGCGCACGACGGCACGGTCTCCATCATCCAGCCGCTCATCGCGCCGCTCTACAAAGGCCGCAGCGTCAACGAATTCTTAGCCGCCTTTACCGACAAGCCCGAACAGTCCGGCTATGACATCGTGCGCGACTACTGGCGCACGCAGCGTCTCGAATCGCTCGTCGCCTCGCAACCCGCAGTCGCGGCGCAGGCGACCACCCCGCAAGGCGCGGCCGGCAGCAATGACAACACGCACGGCGGCGGCAACAACAACGCGCACGGCGCGGGCGGCGCGGCGGGACAGAACGCGGCGGGCGCGAATGCATCCGCGTCGCCAAGTCCGAC
>DATCWB010000456.1:0-7774 GCA_036566625.1 Pyrinomonadaceae bacterium | reverse complement strand
CCTTCCGCGCCAGCCTCTACGAGCGCGACGTGCGGCGCGAACTCCTTGATCGCCTGCGCCGCCTGTCCGGTGCGCGCCGCGCGCACTTCGTAGCCCGCGCCGGAGAGCCGCGCGGGCAGGGATGCGGCCTCGGGGCTGTGTGCGATGACGAGGACGCGGCGCGTGCGCGCATCTCTGTGTTGGCGCGTGGCGGCGGTGTTGCTCTGTGCAGCGTTCGACACGTTCGAGGACGACTCCAAAAAACTGCGGTTCGCGTGTGTACAACGAGAAAGATTCCTGACGCGTGTTTATCATACCTAAGAGCGTCGTTTAAGACCATACAGGCACGAATCAAAGGAGGCGTGTGCGCGTCCGCGATAAAACTAAAGCGGGGCGCGTGTGGCATCCACACGCGCCCCGCTCACTCAATCTGATTTTGCCTGCGCTGACTTACTGCGTGACGAGCATCAGTTTCCCGTCGGGCAGGCGGACGGCGTAGGCGTTTCGTTCGTAGAGTTGCGCGGTAGGCATTTCCGTAACCGCGCTGGCAACTGCGTCCGGCGTCTTTACGACGACGGGCGCGCGCCGCGCCGTCTGCGGGTCGCGCATCAATGCGTAACGCTCCGAGATGCGCTTCACGTATTCCTGTGTCTCGCGGTAGGGAGGCACGCCCCTGTATTTATCAACCGCGCCCTCGCCCGCGTTGTAACCGGCGAGCGCGAGTCCCACGTCGCCCTTGAAGCGATTCAACAGCCAACGCATGTAGCGTGTCCCGGCTTCGATGTTCTGCTCCGGGTCGAAGATGTTGCGCACGCCGAAACGCGCCGCCGTCGCGGGCATCAACTGCATCAGCCCGCGCGCCCCTTTGTAAGAGACGGCTAACTTTTTGAAGGCCGACTCGCGGTGCATGATCGAGTAGATCAACACCGGATCGACGCCGTGACGCGCGCTCGACGATACGATGTAAGAGTCAACTTTGGGGTCGCCCGTCGTGAAGCCGTCGAGCGCCGCGCCCGCGTACATCGGCCGGCTCGACGTGGGGCGCACAGCGTATGAGGTGGGCTTGACCGAGACGTTGGCGCGCTCGAAGGCCGTCAGCGGGCGCGCGCCGTGGTGAAGTTTGCCTGCCGAGGGAAGCGGCGCGGGTGTGGGTTCGACGGCGATGCGCACGCCGCCCGCAAAGTCGAAATTGTCGTGTTGGTAACGCGCGCCGTTTTGCGCCGTTGCGAGGGTGGCGCAGGCCGCGACGAGCGCGAGCGCGACGAACGGGAGGGAAAACTTTTTCATACCGCTTACCTGTCTGGAAATATCCTGGGGTATTTGAGTCTGAGACGACGACGAGACGCGTTTTGCCGCGAACGCCACTGACGGACTCGATGCTGAGAAAATTGAGAGGAAGGGTGAAAACTCTTTCGTGAGAGTCTTCATTTCGGGGCGCGTCTCTCAGAACGAGGACGCATTTTGAGAGTAGCACACGGGCGGAAAGGACGGCAACAACAAAGTTAAACCGAGCGATACGGAGGGCAAATATGGCTTCAAAGTAGAGTTTGAGGTTATATCCGGTCGCACCTGAGCGTGTTAAGAAGCGGTCATTCCGGGAGGCGTGGAGTATGCGAGAGATAGCTTAGGTAGTTAAGTGGCCTTGCAACTTTTCATGCAAGTTTTGTGCTCTCCGCGTCGCTGCGCAGAGCTCGTCGCGGTCGAGTTTCTGCGCGTGACGATAGAAGACAAAAGCTTGTGACTCTTGCAGTTAGCCTTTGGTTTCGGGTGGCGGGGCGTCGCTTTCGCGGTCTGTTTTAGAGCTTGACAGCGTATGTATGATGAGTGCGCTTTATCCTCAAGACACGCATCTCTGGCCTCACACGCCACAACTCTTAAGAAGGAGAAATCTCATGAGAAGACTGCTCGTTGTTTTCCTCACGCTGTTGCTATGCTTAGCGTTCATCTTGCTGGGGCCGGAGGACGCCCGGCCGTCAACCGCCTCGCAGGGCAACACGAACGCCAAGCCCGCCGTCAAACGCGGTCCCGTCTTTCGTTCTACTAAAGAACAGATCAAGCAGGCGCAAGCCCTTCTCAAAACGCGCGGTTTTTACAACGGTCAGGAGGATGGCAAACTCAACGCCGACACGCGCGCCGCGCTCAGAAAATATCAGGAGGCCGAAGGTCTCAAAGTCACCGGCACGCTCAACAAAGTCACGCTCGAACGGATGGGTGTCGTCCTCAACGATAGACAGAAGGAATGGAAGCCCGCGACGTAAATCGCGTAGGGCAGGCTAAAACAGGAGAGGCTAAAAACTGTCGGAGCGGTCGGAAGTAAATGACGGCGACTATTTCGCCGTCGTTACTTCCGACCGCCCCGTCAGGGTTTCAAAACGTCTCGGTTGCTCAGATGGCGTTAGCGCCCAGCAGACGGCCGACGACTTCATAACTCGCCTCCAGAGCCTCCGCGAGTTTCTCGACCTGCGCGCCGCCACCCTCGGCCATGTCGGGTTTGCCGCCGCCGCGCCCGCCGATGATGACTGCCAGTTCGCGTATGACCTGACCGGCCGGCACGCGCCCATGCAAATCTTTCGACGTGCGCACGATGATCGAAGCCTTGCCGTCGCCCTGTCGTCCGAGGACGACCACGCCGGATTTCACGCGCGCCAGGAGCGTGTCGGACAACTGCCTGAGTCCCGCCGCGTCGAGTTCGCTCGCCTCGCGCGCCAGCACACGGACGCCCGCCACCTCGCGCACGTCGTTGCCGTTACCCGCAGACGCGCCTCCGCCTCCGCCTGCGCCCGCCCCGCTTGCCAGTTTTTGTTTCAACTCTTCATTCGTGCGCCGCGCGCGCTTGAGTTCTTCCTGAAGTCGCTCGACCGTGGCAGGGAGATCGCCGCGCGTCGAACGCAGGCTCCCCGCGACCTGATCCACCAGAGCCTCGGTCTCGCGGAAGCGTGTGAGCGCATCCCATCCCGTGACGGCGCGGATGCGCCTCGTGCCGGAAGCGATTGACTCGTCGCTCACGATCTTGAACAGGCCGATGTCGCCCGTCGAGCGGACGTGCGTGCCGCCGCACAACTCTTTCGAGAAGGCGTCGCCTCCCACGCCCGCTACGCTCAGCACGCGCACCTTCTCCGCGTACTTCTCCCCGAACAGAGCCATCGCGCCCGACTGCATCGCCTCTTCGAGCGCGAGTTCTTCCGTCCCCACCTGCTCGTTGCGCAGGATGTGATAATTGACGAGCCGTTCGATCTCCGCGATCTCGTCGCGCGAGAGCGGCTGGAAGTGCGAGAAGTCGAAGCGCAGATAGTTCGGCGCAACGACCGACCCGGCCTGCTTGACGTGCGTCCCCAACACCTCGCGCAGCGCGGCGTGCATCAGGTGCGTCGCCGTATGATTGCGCCGCGTCGCATCGCGCTTCTCCACGTCAACCCGCGCGGAGACAACATCGCCGACCTTCAAACTCCCCTTTTCGACTTTGACCCTGTGGACGATCAACCCCTGCGCGGGCGAATAGGTGTCAACTACATCAGCACTCGACTTCTCGCCGACAAACTTCCCTACGTCTCCGACCTGCCCGCCGCTCTCAGCGTAGAACGGCGTGTGGTTCAAGACCACTTCACCCTCGTCGCCCTCGCTCAGCGATTGAACTTCGTCGTCACCTTTGAGCAACGCAACAATTTTCGACTCCTCCACGCTCGTCGTCTCGTAGCCTTTGAACTCGGAGCGCGTATCCGTCCGCCGTGAGAGCGCAACATAAATAGGTTTGGTTTTTTCTTTTTGGCGAGTTTTGTCAGTCTCTGACGTTTGCTGTAATTCTTTAACTGCCTTGCTTATTATCTGCCTGAACTCATCCTCACTAAGATTTTCAACCCAGTGATCTTTAAGCGACTCTCCTCCTTCGATCTGCACAGTCTCCCATATCTTAACTTTACGATGAGCTAATATCGTGTGCATTAAATCAATAGGAAGTCCATAAGTATCATTCAGACGTGCTAGAGCTGTGCTATGAGGCGCACCAGAACGATTAGCTACTGGACGAGCAGCCGTGACTTTGGAAAAGTCTATTCTTTGCGATTCATACCACTGAATCAATTCTTCCAATTTTTTCAAGCCAACTGTCAGCGTATTTCCAAACTTCTCCTCCTCGAAGCGCACCATCTTTTCGATGAACGCGCGTTGTGCTTCTAGGTCTGGGTAAGCCTCGCCCATCTGGTCAACGACGAAGTTACACACTCCGTTGAAGAAGAGAGTATCGAGGCCGAGCGTGTAGCGGCCGTGGTAGATGGCGCGGCGCATGATTTTGCGCAGGACGTAGTTGCGTCCTTCGTTGCCGGGGAGGATGCCGTCGGCGATGGAGAAGGCGGTGGAGCGCGCGTGGTCGGCGATGACGCGCATGGCGAAGCCTTCCTGCGTGTCGGGTTCGTAGTGGCGGTCGGCGAGCTTGGCCGTGAAGTCTATGATCGGGCGAATTAAATCTGTTTCGTAGTTGGTAGTTTCGCCTTGTAGAACGGCAGCGATGCGCTCCAACCCCATGCCCGTATCGACGGAAGGCTTGGGTAAAGGCTCAAGCTGGTAGGTCGAATACTTCCCGGTCTGCGGGTCACGGAGGCCTTCGCCCTCGCGGTTGAACTGCATGAAGACCAGATTCCAGATTTCCATCGTCGTGTCGCCGGGGCCGTTGACGAGTTCGGGGCGATTCTTCGAGGGGTCTTCGGGGTCGTCGCCCATGTAGTAATGAATCTCGCTGCACGGGCCGCAGGGGCCGGTGTCGCCCATCTGCCAGAAATTGTCCTTGCGCCCGAAACGCAGGATGCGCTCCGGGGGCGCGCCGACCTGTTCCCAGAGCGCGGCGGCCTCTTCGTCGGCGGGCACTTCCTCGTCGCCCTCGTAGACAGAGAACCACAGGCGCGCCGGGTCGAGCTTGTATTCGTTGACCAGCAAATCCCACGCGTAGCGGATGGCGTCTTCCTTGAAATAGTCGCCGAAGGAGAAGTTGCCGAGCATCTCGAAGAAGGTGTGGTGGCGTGCGGTCTTGCCCACTTCGTCCAGATCGTTGTGCTTGCCGCCCGCGCGGATGCACTTCTGCGACGAGACGGCGCGCGTGTAGGCGCGCGCCTCCTGGCCGAGAAAGACATCTTTGAACTGGTTCATCCCGGCGTTGGTAAACAGCAGCGTCGGATCACCCGCGGGCAGGAGGGGACTTGAACGCACGCGTGTGTGGCCGTTGCGCTCGAAGTAGCTCAGAAAAATCTCGCGAATTTCGTTTCCGGTCATCATAAAAATACCATCACCCGGCAGCGTTCGGCGGCCGGTTTTTCGTCCCTTAGTTTGACCTGTGAGTCTAGCACGCGACGCCGGGGCGGGTGAAATTGCGGAATCGGCGAGCGGCCTCGGCGGGTAGACTCAGTCGCCGGGGCGGGGATTATGGGGTCGAATAACTCTGTCCGTCAGGTGTCCGGACGGGCGTCAGACGGGAGCGCGCGGAGTGAATCGGGCAACAAGTTAATCGTCCGCGCTGTTTGCGGCGGCGTCTTCATCTTCGTCGAGTTCGGCGGACGCGAGGGCGCGGACTTTGCTGATGATGAGATCGTAGCTGAAACCGCGACGCAGGAGGTGATCGAAGAGGCTCTTGGTTTCCTGTCTGGTCGTCGGGCGACCGCGCAGGCGCACGCGTTTTTCAATGGCGAGGTCTATGAGGTCGGTTTCGGGCGTGGCCTCGAAAACTTTTTCGAGCGTCTGTTCGGCGAGTTCACGATCAATCTGCTTCATTTGCAGGTCGCGCGCTAGTTGCTGCCGCCCGACGGGCTTTTGGCGGACGCGCGCCGACGCGTAGCCGAGCGCGAACTGTTCGTCATCCACGTAGCCGTACTCGCTGAGTTTGGCGATGGCGTAATCGGCGGCCTCTTCGGTGGTCCACTCTTTTTCGAGGAGTCGCCCGCGCAGTTCGGCGACCGAGCGCGGCTTGGCGGCGAGCAGTTTGACGGCGCGTTGCAGCGTGCGCGTGCGCGAGCGTTCGGGGTCAACGGGGCGTTTCGGTTTGGCCTCCGCCTCGTCGATGTCTCTCACATAAGCTCTCCGTTTTGGCCTGCGCATGAAAGAATTAAAACATAGGGTAAGGGGAAAAGGGTAAAGGCGAAGGGAGGAAAACTGCTGCCCGCCTTGACCCTGTAGTTGCTGCGTCGATGCGAGACGCGCCGCCGCGCCTTTCCCCTTTCCCCTTTTCCCCTTACCCTTACGCGCATGGACGGCGCGCTCATCATAGACAAGCCCGTGGGCTGGACTTCGCACGATGTGGTGGCGCGCGTGAGGCGCGTGCTCGGGGAGCGGCGCGTCGGGCACACGGGCACGCTCGACCCATTCGCAACCGGCGTACTGGTCGTGCTCGTCGGTCGCGCGACGCGGCTTGCGCAGTTCCTCGCGGGGGCGGAGAAGGAGTATGACGCGCTCGTGCGTTTCGGCTACGCGACGGAGACCGGCGACCTGACGGGCACGCGGCGCGAGTCGCGGCAGACGGGCGACACGTCGCACGCCATGCGGCCGTGCGCGGAGTGGGGCAGGGAAGAGGTCGAGCGCGCGCTCGAAAGTTTGCGCGGGGAGATCGAACAAGTGCCGCCGATGTATTCGGCGAAGAAGGTGCAGGGGCAAAAGTTGTATGAACTGGCGCGGCGCGGCATCGAGATCGAACGCGCGGCAGTGCGCGTCTTGATTCGCGAGTTGGAAGTGTTGGAGACGGACGGCGCGGCGTCGGGCGCAGACGGCGCGTGGCTGCGCGCGAATGCGGACGGAACTTGCGACCTGCGCGTGCGTGTCGCCTGTTCGGCGGGGACGTATATCCGCGTGCTGGCCGAAGACCTCGGCGCGCAGGTCGGGGCGGGCGCGCATCTGGCCGCGCTGCGTCGCACGCGCGCAGGCGCGTTTCGCATCGAGCAGGCCGTCAGTTTAGAGAGTCTGACGGAACGCGTGGCGGCGGCAGGCGGCGTGGGCGACCTTCTCATCACGCCCGACGCGGCGCTCCCCGAGTTGCCTTTCGTGCATCTAACGGCCGAAGACGCGCGCCGTGCGCGACACGGCGCAGCGGTGCGAATCGGGCGCGAGTCCGGTTCGTCTTGGCGGGAGGGCGAGCGCGTGCGGATGCGCGACGCGGAGGCGGGAAACCTGATCGCCGTCGGCGTCTACGACGCGGCGCGCGGCCAGTTGCAGCCGCGTGTGATGCTCTACGCGGACGGCGAACGTTAACCTTTGATTTGCCGCTTCGCGTGCTGTGTTATAATCGCGGCAAGCGGCGGAAATAGATGTCGCGAAAAGTCGCACGTCCCGCCCGTCGCTCTCGTTTGACAATCAAGTCCTAATCAGGATTTCTAAAGACTCGACGGCGCCAGATCGGGAACGCACCCGCGCACGTCCCCACCTGTCGCATCGAGACTTGTCCTAATACCAACGCGACTCGCCGGCGCGACCGAGCAGTTAACCTGCCCCGCAGAAGCGACGAAGCCCGCCGCTTGCGAGCCGCCCGGAATAAAAAGGAAGGGCGTGACTTCCCCACGCCGTCCACGCGCGCGAAGCCGTTATAGAGGTATCAAGGCTATGCACGAAGAGCAGGATGGCAAACACAAATTCAACATCAGCGAGCGGCTCGAAGACTTGCGCCGCGAGCGTGAAGCCCTCCACTGGGAAGGGTCTTTCCGCGACTATTTCGAGTTAGTTTCACAAAACCCCAGACTCGCCCAACTCTCCCACGCGCGCGTCAACGACATGATCCACGCCGCCGGGATCGAGAAACTCAACGAGGGCGCGCGCGACGAGTTGGCGC
>DATCWB010000455.1:0-3649 GCA_036566625.1 Pyrinomonadaceae bacterium | reverse complement strand
GTCCGCGTAGCGCGCGCCGCCCTTGTATTTCGAGTCGCGCAGGAGCAGGCCGAAACCCGCGACGGCCGAAGAGAATTTGAAGTTGTTCGACGCGTTCTCAAGCGTCGTGCCCGCATCGGCCACCCACACGCTGAGGAGTTTGCTGTCGCCCCGGTCGGGGTTTTTGTAGCGGACTTTGATCGTCATCAACTCTTTGCTGTTCGAGTCGGACGAAACTTGAGCAGGCCGCTGGTACTTCAACGCGTCCACGCCGGGATTCTCGAATTTTTGCCCGTAGGGGACGACTTCGTAGAGCGCGGTGACGGTGTGTCCCGCGCCGATCTCGCCCGCGTCTTTTGCGTCGTCGTTGAAGTCCTGATCGCGCAGCAGGCGGTTCTCGTAGCCGATGAGACGATAGGCGGCGGCCTGTCGCGGGTTAAACTCGACCTGAATCTTAACGTCTTTGGCGATGGTGGCGATTGTCCCGCCGAGTTGTTCGCCGAGCACCTTGCGCGCTTCCCCCAATTCGTCGATGTAGGCGTAGTTGCCGTTACCCTTATTGGCGAGCGTTTCCATCGTCGCGTCTTTGACGTTGCCCGTGCCGAAGCCGAGCACGGAGAGGAAGACGCCGGTCTTTCGTTTCTCTTCGATGAGGCGCGCGAGTTCGCCCTCGCTCGTCGTGCCGACGTTGAAGTCGCCGTCGGTGGCGAGGATGACGCGGTTGATGCCGCCGCGAATGAAATTCTCCGTCGCCACGCGGTAGGCGAGGTGAATGCCTTCGCCGCCGTTGGTCGAGCCTCCGGCTTCGAGCGCGTCGAGGGCGGCGAGGATTTCGCCGCGACGGTCGCCCGCCGTCGAGGGCAGCACGAGGCCGCTCGAACCGGCGTAGACGACGATGCTGATGCGGTCGCGCACCGAGAGTTGTTCGGCCAGCAGGCGGAGCGATGATTTGACGAGCGGCAGTTTGTCGGGCGAGTTCATCGAGCCGGACACGTCGAGCAGGAAGACGAGATTGGCGGGCGGCAAATCTTCCTTGTGCATGCGCTTGCCCTGCAAGCCGATGTGGACGAGGCGGTGCTTCGAGTTCCACGGGCAGGCCGAGACCTCCGCGTTGATGGAGAACGGCGCGTCGCCCGCAGGCTGCGGGTAATCGTAGGAGAAATAGTTGATCAACTCTTCGATGCGGACGGCGTCCTTCGGCGGGAGTTGGCCGTCTCGGATGAAGCGGCGCGTGTTGCTGTAAGAGGCCGTGTCCACGTCAATCGAGAAGGTGGAGAGCGGCGCGCGCGCGACCTCGAAGAAGGGGTTCTCGTCAATATGCTTGTAGGCTTCCGTGTTGAACGCCTTCCGGTCGAAATCGGCGTCGGCGCGGCCGCCACCCCAACTGTAGCCTTCCGTCTTCGCTATCTCGTTCTCAGGTCGGGATGTCTGCACCACGTCTGTCGCCACGGGCGGGGGAGCGTTGTTTGACGCCCGCGCCGCTTCCGACTCCTGTCTGCTTTGAGAAACTTCGCCCGGACGACCCGCGCGCTCGCACGAAGACAAAAGCAGCGCGGCGACGATGCAGAGGGCGATCCAGCTAAGGCGCGTGTGGCGAAGCGGCGAGACGAGTAGAAGTCTGCGGGTGAAGGTTGACGAGGGGCGTGTGCCTCCGTGTGTGTGGCTCATAGAGTCCTCCTGCGATTGTGTTCGGCTCCGGCTTCGTGATCCCTGCATTCACAAGAATGCGCGAAGCCGGAAAACTTGCAGGCGGACGGGGGAGAAATTTTCAGCGCGCGTCAGGGCGCGCGTGCGGCATTGCGACGTTGAAGAGGACGGGCGTCGCCGTCGTGGGGTCGAAGAACTGCTCGCCGGTGGGTAAGGGCGTCTCCACCCCGTCGGCGTAAAGTTGGACGCGTGCGAAGTAGCCGCCGCGCGGCGCGTCTTTGTCATCGCACAGACCGCAGGGCGCGGCGACGTTGACGGTGGGGTCGTAATTCTTCTCGAAGGGGCGAAGAATCTCTACGCCCTCGCCCACCCACACGCGACGCGCGGGGTCGCCGGGCAGGAAGAAATAGGTTCGCGCCCGGAGGCGTTCGGGCGCAGGCCGGCTTCCATAAAGCACGAGGCGCAGGCGCGCGTAACTGCGAGCGTTTGCGCGATCCACGACGACCATCTCGGCGTCGGCAGCCATGTCCTCGGCGACGTTGAAGACGCGCGGCGCGGGCGGCTTTCGCGTCGAGATGCGCGGCGGGTCGGGTGTGAACAAATAGGTGAGAAAAAATGCCAGGCCGAAGGTGATGTGGAAAATCGTGGCTTTGAGTAGCGCCCTCTTGAAGATCATTCGTGACTCCTT
Organism: Pyrinomonadaceae bacterium; assembly: GCA_036566625.1. Lineage (GTDB taxonomy): Bacteria > Acidobacteriota > Blastocatellia > Pyrinomonadales > Pyrinomonadaceae > JAIVJZ01. Next base: position 1,335 of record DATCWB010000455.1, on the reverse strand, counting down.
TCGCGTTTCGAGTTGAAACGCGCGAGAGCCGCGATAGTTGCATTTAGTGATGAGTGAATGTGCGAAGCAATAAGTGAATGTGTGCGCGTGATCGTTTAACGGCTGCGGCGCGCAGGGGGCGCGGGCTTGGGCGCGGGCGGCGGGCCTGTGTAGCGGTAGTGACCCGTGATCTTCCACGCGAAGAGAACGTCCTCGATCTTCGGCCCCTGTCCGATGTTGTGCATGATCATGTAGCGGCCGGGCGTGGCCGAAGGTGCGTCTACGACGATGCCGATGTGCGTCTGCGACGCGTTCAAGTCCCACGTCACGATGTCGCCGGGGCGATAGTCGGCCGCCTCGTTCGTGATCGGCAACGACCTGCCCTTGCGCTCGAAGAAGACGCGCAGGTTCGGCACGCGGCGGTGATCTATGTTCGTGTCGGTGGCTCGCAAACCGAACCTGGTCGGGTAGCGCGCGAAGTTGGCGGCCATGTCCTCGTGGACTTCCTTCTGCAAGTCTATGCCGAGCGCGCGGTAGGAACGGATCACTTCGTCGGTGCAGACGCCCTTCTCCGCCGGCACGTCGCCGTTCGGGTAGTCCAATTTGAAATAACTGCCGTCGTACTCGACCTCATGGGTCGTCCGCTCATTCGCCGCCGCGACGAGGCGTTCGAGCACGGGCGACTCATAGACGGGTTTCGCCGCCGGCGGCGAAGGCGTCGCGCCCGAAGCGCGCGGCGCGGGAGTTTGCCGCCGGCCCTCTTGCGTGTCGGCGCGCGGCACGCCGCAGGCGAAGAGGGCGAAGAGGGCGAAGCCGAAGAGGGCGGTGGCAAGCGACATTCTCAGTGGCGACATAAGTTGCTCCTGCGAGGGGCAGCTTTCGAGGGCGGCCATGTGATGTCGAATTATACGACGGGGTTGCGCCAATAGTGGGCGACGGATGCAGTGCAAAGCGGAAAGTGATAGGCTATTATTCGAGCATCAACTGGCAATCAAACGAGCGTGCAGCCGCCGCCAAAGCCGCACCCGCGGCTTCTCTCCAACGAGGTGATAAGACTTTGAGCGCACAACAAAACCAGACCGATTATTCGCAATTCATCGCCGAAAACTTTGGCGCGAACGCCAATTACGTCGAGACGCTGCTGGATCGTTTCCGCAGCGACCCGTCGCTCGTTGACGAATCCTGGCGCACCTATTTCGTCGAGATGCTCGGTCAGTCTCCCGCCCAAGCCCCGTCCGGCGCAAATGCCGCTTCCGGCAACGGCGCAACCACGACCGCGCCGCGTGCCGACGGCAACAGCGCGGCGACCGCTGTTGCAACGACGACCCCGGACTCCGCCGGCGCGCCTCCAGCGAG
>DATCWB010000454.1:0-5363 GCA_036566625.1 Pyrinomonadaceae bacterium | reverse complement strand
CATTTTTTTGAACGGCGCGCTCCTGGGGATCAAGCGCGCCGAACTCCAACGCAGATTCGACGAGATCGTCGCCTTCTCGGAGATCGAGGAATTTATCGACCTGCCGGTCAAGTGGTATTCGAGCGGGATGTATCTGCGGCTGGCCTTTTCGGTGGCGGCGCACCTCAATACGGAGATATTGACGATGGACGAGGTGCTGGCCGTCGGCGACATCTCGTTCCAGCAGAAGTGTATCGACAAGGTGAACGAGATCAGGGGACAGGGGCGCACCATTCTTTTCGTCTCGCACAGCATGACGGCGGTGACACGCCTGTGCGAGCGAGTCATCCTGTTGGACAAGGGGCGCGTCGTCAGAGACGGCGCGGCGACGGAAGTCGTCAACGACTACGTGGGCGAGAGCATGAATGTCGCAACCGCCGTGCGGGAGTGGCCTGACCCGCAGACAGCGCCGGGCAACGAGGTGGTACGCATACGCAAGGTGCGCGTGCGGACGAGGGAAGGCGACACCGCGCCACAAGTGGACATACGCAACCCCGTCGGCATCGAGATGACCTACGAAGTGCTTCAACCGGATCAAATACTCACACCCAGCTTCGATCTGTTCAACGAGCAGGGCGTGCATGTTTTCGCCGTCCACGATGTCGGGCCTGAGTGGCGGCGTGAGCCGAGACCCGTCGGGCGTTATGTGAGCACGATGTGGATACCCGGAAACACACTCTCCGAAGGCCACCTCTTGGTGCAAGCATCTGTCCTGTCATATCACCCCGGCCTTCGTCTACACACGCGGGAGCCGAACGTCGTCACGTTTCAGATCGTCGAAAGCACGGAGGGGGATTCGGCGCGGGGTGATTACGTCGGCGCGGTTCCGGGTGTCGTGAGACCGCTGCTGCCCTGGCAGACGGATTTCTATCAAACGAGGGTTGTCGCCCCGAGTGGTACTAAAGGACTTTCCGGCGTCTAGAAGGTTATTGACTGTCGGCGTGCGCCTTGCCGATTGGTATTTAGAAAATGGGAATAGTTAAAGATAAGCTCAAAGATATTCAAGTGACGGACGAGCCGCATCCTGCGCTCCGTGAGCAGCTTGATGAAACTGAAGCCCAATTCCAAATTATCGCGCGCCAGTGGCTCGACAAGGAGCGGCAGCTTCAAGAGTTGGCACAACTGATCAGGAGTCGGGATCAGCAGCACCAGGCACTCGCCGAATCCTTAACCGCTTACCAGTTGAAAGTAGAGGAACTGGAACAGGGGGTCGCTACGCAAAAAGCCCTGATCGAGGCGAAAGACCTGCAACTGCAATCACAGGAGATTCGCCTGGAAGACCAGAAACGGCAGCTCCGGGAAGCAGCCTCCCAACTCGAAGCGAAGGCGCAGCAACTCTCTGCGGTTGAGACATACGCGCGGGAATTGGTTGAATCGCGCGCCTTTAGAATCGGTTCGGCCGTCACGTGGCCGGTGCGTAAGCTACGGCACGGCCAATGGCGGCGTCATAGTTTCCGGCTGGTAGCCGAGCCGGAAATCAGTTTGATGAGTGCAGAGACTCAGGAGGCCGAGGCAGCGGGTACAACGACACCTACGCAATTGTTAGACGAACATGTCGAGAAAGCAATTGTGCGAGAAGTTAAGCCGGTGAGGAACTCGGGCACGATGGCGATTGGGGTCGTTACTTACAATAATGAGCCCGCCCATCTTGCACAATTGCTGCGTTCAATTGAACTGTCCGCAAGCCGTCTGGACGAGCCGGACATCAACCTCCGTCTATATTCGATAGATAACGGGGCGGAGGCTCTCTGGCCGGAGTCCGACCTCAGCCTGACCCACATCGCTTCCCACGGCAATATCGGTTTTGGCCGCGCCATGAATCTCCTGATGTCGGAAGCCTTTGCCGAACCCGAGACCGAATGGTTCCTGTGCGTCAACCCGGACGGGATCATCCACCACCGCGCCCTCGGCGAACTTTTGTCGAGCAGCAAGGCGCAGCCCGGCAGCTTATTCGAGGCTCGTCAGTTCCCGGAGGAACATGCGAAGTCCTATGACCCTGTGACGCTGGAAACGTCCTGGGCGTCGGGCGCGTGTCTGCTCATCCGCCGGGAGATATACGAGACGGTCGGGGGCTTCGATCCTAACTTCTTCATGTATCTGGAGGATGTCGATCTCTCGTGGCGCGTTCGGGCTGCGGGGTTTTCCGTTAAAGTCTCGCCGCACGCTTTATTCGGGCACGCCGTGCTTGAGCGCGAGTATAACCCGAAGACGGACGCGACATTTCTCCTGTCGGGAAGATACCTGGCGCGCAAATGGAAAAATTCGCAATTCCTTCGCTGGGCTGAACGAGAACTTATCAGCCGAGGCCATTTCCGGGTGAAGGCCGATCTGCCGCCGTTGCCCGACCCCGACACGGTCACCGATAGCGAAATATTATTCGTCCGACCCGATTTCAACAATTATTTTAACTTTTCGTCTCCGAGGTGGTGAGCCGCCTACCAACCGGCGTGAGAGAACAGTCTTGAACAAAGATTTTAGCGGCACGGTTTCTAACTTCGAAGGGGTTTCCTCCGAAGACTTGCGGAATAGTGAGTTAGTTGAGTTTAGAAGGGCAGGCAGATGAAATCATTAAAAATAGTCCCGGCTTCCCACAGTCTTCCTGTCACCGGCGCGGAGTTCGGTGAGTCGTTTAAGAAACCGAAGCCACACCTCTTTGACAACAGCACGCTCAGCGTCATCGTTCGCTTCCACCAGAGGGAGAGGCTTAATTTTCTGGAAGAGGCGCTCTTTTCTCTGGCGCTCCAGAATTGGTCAGACCTCGAACCCATCATCGTGCTGCAAAACGGAACCCATGATCTGCGGCAGGCGATCATGGACATGCTGGAACATCAGCCGTGGCGGCTATCTCCAAAGTATAAAATCGTGAATGTGCAGATACCCGAAGGAACCGACGGGCGCAGCATTCTACTGAACCGTGGGATCGAAGCTGCGACGGGAAGGTATCTGTCTTTCCTCGATGACGACGACTGCGTGTATCACGATGGGTACACGACACTGATCCGCCAACTCACAGGCGGCGAGCGTGCGGTCGCGGTCGGGGGCTGCCGCCGGGCGCAGATCGGTTACGAAAGCGAGCACTGGTTCACACACAAGAAAGATAACTTTTTCGCTTGGGGGCGTTCGCTGACCGATCTGTTTGCCGAAAATTTTGTGCCCATCCACTCATACGTTATCGACCGCGCCCGGCTCGGCAACTCGGAGTTGAAGTTCGACGAGTCTTTCACCCTGTTGGAAGATTACGACTTCGTGCTGCGTCTGTTCGCGGCGCATGAACCGGACTTCACCTTGCTGGACAAACCCGTCTGCGAATACAGGATTCGACTGGACGGGTCGAACAGCATTGCGCACACTTCCGCCGCTTCCCCGGAGGTCATTGATTTACAGCAGCGCGCCTGGTTGATGATAAAAGAGAGCAAGAAAAATCTTTACTGTAAATACTTCTCCGACAAAAACGTCAATGATTTTTTAGCAGCCTCGACCAGCCACGCCAAACTGGAGTCTGCCGAGCACGGGCCGGACGGCGTGGATCGAGATAGGCGGGTACTGTTGAGAATAGTTCTCATGACGTATGACTTTTTCAGCCGCCACCCGCGTCTGGAACGGGGGCTTAGTAAAACACTCCATCTCCTGTGGAACGCGTATAAAAAAACTGCCGGCAGTGTGTCTCTCGATAAACAAAGGTGACGAACGGAAGCAAAGCCTGAAGTAGGGTTCACATGTTTAAAGCGAAAAAAATACTCGTGACCGGGGCCGGGGGCTTTATCGGCCATCACCTGGTGAATGCCCTGAAGTCTAAAGGTTACTGGGTGAGAGGCGTGGATATAAAGTACCCGGAATACGAGGTCAGCCGGGCAGACGAGTTTGAGTTGCTTGATCTAAGAAGGAGTGAAAACTGCCTGCGCGCAACGGCGGGCGTCGAGCAAGTTTACAACCTTGCGGCGAACATGGGCGGTATAGGTTTTATCGAAAACCACAAGGCCGAGATCATTCACGACAACGTGCTCATCAATATCCACATGCTTGAGGCCGCTAAAAAGAATTGTCTGGACAAGTTCCTCTTCACGTCTTCGGCATGCGTCTATCCAGCTTATCGTCAGCGCACCACGGATGCCATTCCACTCAGGGAGGAAGACGCGTATCCGGCCGAGGCGGAGGATGGTTACGGCTGGGAGAAACTGTACGCGGAGAGAGCCTGCCGGCACTACCGCGAAGACTACGGGCTTAAAACTTACGTCGTTCGCTTCCATAACATCTATGGGCCTCTCGGCAGTTTTGACGGCGGCAGGGAAAAATCGCCGGCGGCGATTTGTCGCAAGATTGCGCTGGCCGACGACGTGGACGAGATCGAGGTGTGGGGAGACGGAGAGCAGACGCGCTCTTACTGTTACATAGACGATTGCGTCGAGGGTATCACCAGATTAATGGACTCGACGTACCACGAGCCGCTTAACCTCGGGCAAGACAAAATGATCACGGTCAACGAACTGGTCGCACTCGTCGCAAACATTGCAGGCAAGAAGATCATGAAGCGGTACGACCTGGCAAAGCCTCAGGGCGTGCGGGGCAGAAATAGCGATAACACGAAACTCCGCGAGGTGCTCGGCTGGGAACCACAGACTCCTTTGGAGGTAGGTTTGGAAAAAACTTACAGCTGGATTCAAGGTGAGTTGCTCGACACAGGATATTTAAGGCAGCGTGTGCGGTGCGCGTAAACACCCGTGTGTCATTTGGCGCGGGCTTCCGTGGCATCGAACCGAACGCGAAGGATTCGTAACGCCGGTCGCCAACTACATCCTTTAGCGAGCGCCGTTATGGTTATCTTCTCCTAAACGCAAGAGAAAAGGCCGGAGTGCCCAACCTCTCTGTTAACGTAATCGAGAAGTTAGAGCGAGTAGCGCGTGTGTGAACCGGATCGGACAAGCAGTTTTTCCCGATCAGGGACGAGATAGTCGCCGCTCTCGACGGTTCGCGGGAGAGAGTTGATGTTGAAAGCCTTTAACCTGATATTGGTAGGCTGCTGGGTCTGTGCTTGCGGCGGTCTTCACATCGGGTTTGCTCAGAACCTGACTTATCAAGACATCGAGAAATTGCCTGTTCCGCCGGCTGATCACCGCATCGCCTACGGGATTAACCCGGAGCAATTCGGCGAACTGCGCCTGCCGGAAGGGAGAGGCCCGCACCCGGTGGCGGTCATTATTCACGGCGGGTGCTGGTATACAGAATATGATATCAAGCACATCGGGAATTTCGCCGCGGCGTTGACAAAAACAGGGATCGCAACGTGGACATTGGAGTACCGCCGCGTCGGAAATCCCGGCGGCGGG
>DATCWB010000453.1:0-8814 GCA_036566625.1 Pyrinomonadaceae bacterium | reverse complement strand
CCGCAAAGTTGCTTCATTCATCCGGTTCAACGATAAAAGGTCGTGTGTAGTGAGATCAATAACTCGTCGCGCTGAAATGCTCTGCGATGCCGCGCCTGATCGCCTCTTTGATCTCTTCATCCGTTGACGCGGGCGCGGATTCGAGCGTCACGCGAAACGGCTCTTGTTGCTGCATCACGTCGAGCAGATCAATCGTCCACGAATGCTCCGCGCCTTCCGCTGACTTGACCGAGATCAGTTCGCAATCATTCCGCCGCGATTCGGCCAAAGCCTCCCTGGCGAGTTCTTCCAATCGCTCTACGCGCATGTGTCATCTCTCCGCTCGTTTAACCGGCAAGATTGCCGTTCGTTGGTTGCAGCCTCGCAATGCTTCGCGACTCTTACTTTTTCTGCCTCACGTCGTAGGCGTAGATCGTATCTTGATCGCGCAGGTATAGACGGCCGCCAGCGATGATGGGGTGTGTCCAGGTGGGCAGCGAATCCTGCGCGATGCGAAAACGTCCCTTTTCACGGTAGGCTTCGGGCGTCGCTTCGACGAGGCCGACCACGCCGTTCTCGCTTAGGCAATAGAGATGTCCGTCGGCGTAAACGATTGAACCTTTGCCCACGCTCCGATCTTTCCACGCCACCTGCCCGTTGTCGAAACGCATGGCCGTCAGGATGCCGCTGGAGAAGCCATAGAGGTGTTCGCCGACGAGGATCGAACTGCTGTGGTGGTTGCGCATGTCTTTCGTGAAATAGACTTCCTGCGCCGTCAGCGCGCCGCGCTCGCCCGCCTTGATCTCTACTAACCCCGCGCCCGTGCCGTAGTCCGACGAGATGAAGACGCGGTTGCCGCGCGCGACGGGTGTGGCCGCGTTAGCCGTCCGGTTCGCGGCGCGCGAATATTCCCAGAGGAGTTTGCCGTCGCTAAGGGCTAATCCGACGGCGCGGCGCGAAGTGAAAAAGACGACTTGCGGCGTGCCCGCCGCGTCCATCGTGATGGCGGACGAATAACCGGCTTCGTCGCTCTGGCTCTTCCAGATGAGCGAGCCGTCACGCTTGTTGAGCGCGACGATGGAAGCGTTTTCGCCGCCCGCGTTGACCAGCAACTTGTCGCCGACGACGAGCGGCGATTCGCTGATGCCCCAGGTGATATTCGAGCCGCCGAATTTCGACAACACGTTCATCGTCCAGATCGTTTTGCCGGTGCGCGTCTCCAGGCAAGAGAGGTCGCCGTTGCCGCCGAGCGCGTAGAGGCGTTCGCCTTCCACGGTGGGCGTGCCGCGCGGGCCGTCGCCCCGGTCGTTGCGGAAGGCCGCGCCGTGCGGCTTCGCCCAGAGTTCCTTACCTGTCGTCACGTCGAAAGCGACGATGAACTCGCGGTCGCCGCGCAGCCCCAGGGTGTACATGCGGTTGTTCGCAACGGCGAGCGAAGAATAGCCGCGCCCCGCGCCGGTCGCCTTCCAGACGAGCGGCGGGCCTTCGGCAGGCCACTGTTTGAGCAGCCCCGTCTCTTTCGAGATGCCGTCGCGGTTCGGGCCGCGCCACTGCGGCCAGTTGCCGCCCGCCGCCGCAGAGGCATTCGTCTGCGCCGCCACTTCGACGCACAGGCACAACATTAACAACGCCAAACCCGACACGACCTTGAACTTCAAACACTTCATGGGGAACGCTCCTTCTCCAAACTCGACTTTCAGGATGCTTGATTATACCAACACCGGAGGCAGCCGCCCTTAAAAAACTTTCCCGAATCGCACACATAGTTTCGGACGCGAATATACATTCTCACTCGCGCTCATATCCGTTCTCTCTTAACTGCCGCCAACGGCCGCCGACTACGATTTTCGGGAGACGCCGAGAAAAGGCGCGTGCGTGTAGGCGACGGAGAAAGCGTCCGACAGCTTGAAGTGGCGTTTGATCGTGACGGCCGGGTCGAAGAACCATTCGCCGCGCGCCCCACCCCTGTCACCCCTGTCAAACCAGCCCCACGGCGGTCGCGCCGCGTTGGTCGCGCCCTTGTTCCCGCGAAAGGCCACGCCCAGACTGCCGAGATTAACGCTACGCCTCGCCGCCCACGCCGGAGCTTGAGCCGCGCTGAAAGAGAGCGTGCCGTAGCCGTGCACCGCGCCGAAAGTTTGATTCACGCCGCCGCGCGCGCGCGGCCAGATCGTCGTGGAGAGAGAAAGCAGCGCGTAGCCCACTTCGCCCGAAGGAGAGTTATCCGGGTCGTCCGCCCGACCGGCGAATTTATAGGTCAGCAATCCATTCGACGGCTCCTGTTTGTCGCCACCGTTGAAGGCCACGACGCCGTGCCCTTTAGCCTCAACGTACAATTCAGGCCGCCCGGAGTCTAACCCGACCACGTCGAACTCACCCCTCCTGTTGCCTTCGGCCACGGCCGGCGCGGGCGTGTATTTCATAAACCGGTCGTGCGAGAGCGTCTCCACGAAAACGACGCGCGCCGCCTTCAAATCGTCACCGGATTTCTGGGCCACGACGAGGCAGCCTTCCATGTCGTTTTCGTGCGCCAGCACCGCTTCGGCGGACAAACCCGTCGGGTCGTAACGACCGCCATGCCGCACGCCCTCGCGTATGATCTCGCTGAGGATGCGCCCGCCCGTCGAGTCGCCCTTGTAGTCGCGCGGGTGAAAAACCGCGTAATGAATAAAGAGGTGGGTGGGCGTTTCGCTGACGGCGTAATAGACGTAAGCCCTCTGCGGAAAGCGCGTGTCGTCGGCGTTGTCCCAGTTGTTGTCGCCGCGCCAGTCGCCGTCGAAGTCGAAATTGGTGATGTAATCGTTGCGCCTTTTGTCGCCTAGTCCCTGCTGGAAGACGGGCGCAAACTGCGACGCTATTTCGTGATCTCTGGCGTCGTTGCCGGATGGAGAGTTGACGCCGACGCGCGCGGCCGCCTTTTTTTGCGCGGCGGCGAGGGGCAGCCCGGTGAGTTGAAGGAAAACGCAGGCGAGGACGGCGTAGTGTAAAGTTTTGATAAGTTTCACAATGGCTCTCGGATGTCGTAGACGAACAGGGAATCGCATGTCCGGCAACGCGTTGCCGCCAAAGGCCGCACGGCAGGCGCACGCTTCTCCTCGGCGCAGATGCCTTGTCTATAACAGCCTTCGGTCTCGACGGTCAACGCCTGCACGGCGCGCGATTGCTTTATCAGGTCGCACGATTCTAAGATTTGCGTTGGTCGGAACAGTGCGGGGTTAAAGATATTCAGACGGAAACTCGACGGCGCGGTTTTCGCTGAAGACAGGGAAATGAAATAAGGAGCAGCGTGATGACGGCTTCCGCAGATGGGGCGGGACTCGATGCCGTGGCAGACGTGTGTCCGAACTGCGGCGCGTCGCGTGCGGGCGAATACTGTCAGGACTGCGGCCAGCGGCGGACGCGCCCGGAACATCTCACCGTCCCCTATTACCTCAAAAACCTCTTCGGCGAATTGACCGAACTCGACTCGAAAGTTTTCCAGACGCTAATCTCTCTCCTCTTCAAACCGGGACGCCTGACGGCCGAGTATCTTGCCGACCGCAAGGAACGTTACGTCTCGCCGGTCAAACTTTACCTGCTCATCAGCGCGGTCTTCTTTCTGCTCGCGTGGGACGCGATGCTCGACATCTCGAATTTCCGGCAGGTGATGTTGTCCGACCCGTCGTTTAAAATTCTCCCCCTACCGGAAAACGTAGAACAGGACTTCTTCTTCGAGCGATTCTTCGAAAAAGCGGGCGACTACTCGGCCTTCACACGCTTCGCCAGCGTCATCGGCCTCGGCCTGTTTCTCGCCGTCCTGTATCTGGGTGTGCGCAGGTTTTACGTCGAACACCTGATCTTCGCCTTCCACTATTACGCCTTCGACTTCGCCTTTTTCTCGATCTTTATTCTGCTGTTGAAACTGCTTCAGACGGCTTCGGGCATGAGAGCGCCGCCGTGGATTTTCAACGTGGGCTACCTCGTGTTGCTCTGGTACAGCTTCGTCGCGCTCAAGAGGGTTTATCGCGAGTCTACAACAAAAACGCTTTTCAAATCGCTCGCGCTGCTCATCTTCGACACAGTGATCTCAAGCCTGGGCACGATGTTGGCGATGGGCGTCGCCTACGCCGTAGTTTATGTGAGCCTCAAGCATTAAACGCGCTGAACGGGTGTGGTCGTGTCTAGGCGAGTTCGGCGAGTTCAGCCCAGCGTTCGAGATCGCGTGCGAGTTGGGCGGCGAGAGTTTCCCGTTCGACGAAGAGTTGATGGACGAGATGCGCGTCGCTTGAGTTGGCTGCGAGTTTTGCCGCAATTTCACCCTGCCGCCCTTCGGCCTCTTGAATGCGCGTCTCCAACTCTTCCAACTCGCGCTGCTCTTTGAAAGTTAGTTTGCGCTTAACATTCACCCCGGACGCTGCGGCGACGGCGGCGCTCTCTTTTTTAGGGGCGCGCGCGGCCGTCGCAGTTGCTGCGGAAGCGACTGCCGCCTGTTCCTGCCTCTGCCGCGCTTCCAGAAAAGCTGTGTAGTTGCCGGGGTACTCGCGTACGCGGCCGCCTTCCTCGAAGCGGAAAATGTGCTCGACCGTCCGGTCGAGGAAATAGCGGTCGTGGCTGACGACGATGAGACAGCCGTTGAAAGCGTCGAGATAGTCTTCGAGCGTGACCATCGTTTGAATGTCGAGATCGTTAGTCGGTTCATCCAGTATGAGGACGTTCGGCGCGCTCATCAGCACGCGCAGGAGATAGAGCCGACGCCGCTCGCCGCCCGACAATTTCCCGATGGGCGCGTATTGCATCGCGCCCGTGAAGAGAAACTTTTCGAGCATCTGACCGGCGGTGATCTGTGTGCCGTCGGCGGTTTCTATTCGTTCGGCAATCTGGCGAATGTAGTCTATGACGCGCTCCTCAACGTCGAGCGCGCGGTTCTCCTGATCGTAATAGCCGAAGCGAACCGTCTGGCCGACTTCGAGCGAGCCGCGATCCGGTTTCGTGCGGCCGGTGATGATCTCAAGCAGGGTGGTTTTGCCCGCGCCGTTCGGGCCGATGATGCCGAGCCGCGCGCCGGGTTTGAGCGTGTAGTTGAAATCTTCGATGAGCACTCGCCCGCCGTAAGATTTGCCGATGTCTCTCAGTTCCAGAATCTTCCTGCCGATGCGGCTGGAAGTGACGGAGATGTCGAGTTCGGCGCGCGCCGCTTCCTTCGGTTGCGCCATCAAACTTTCGGCGCGGTCGATGCGGGCTTTTGACTTGCGCGTGCGCGCCTTCGCGCCGCGCCTGAGCCACGCCAGTTCGCGCCGGATGAGCATTTCGCGCTTCTGCCCCTCGGCCGCGCGGGCGATTTCCTGCTCCTCTTTTCGTTCGAGATAGTAGGCGTAGTTGCCGTCGAACGCCTGCACCGCGCCGCGATCAATTTCGAGGATGCGCCCGGTCACGCGGTCGAGGAAATAACGGTCGTGGGTGACGAGCAGGAGCGCGCCGCGATAGCGCGAGAGATAGTTTTCCAGCCAGGTGATGGTTTCCGCGTCGAGGTGGTTGGTCGGCTCGTCGAGGATGAGAAGTTGCGGATTCGAGATGAGCGCGTGGGCGAGCGCGACGCGCTTGCGCTGCCCGCCGGAGAGCGCCCCCATCAGGGCGTTCGTGTCCTGAATGCCGAGGCGACTCAAGATCGCACGCGCGTTCGTCTCCAACTCCCACGCGCCCGAAGCCTCCAACTCGTGTGCCAATTCCGAGACGCGATTCAACAGACGCTCGTCGCGCCCGTCGCCCGAGGCCAACTGCTGGCAGGCGCGCTCGTAATCGAGCAGCAGTTTCGTGCGCGAGTCGCTGGCGGCGAAGACGGCATCGAGCACGGTCTGCCCGGCCTCGTAGGGCGGATTCTGGGGCAGGTAGCCGAGCGAGACGCCTTCGGCGAAGACGACGCGGCCGGAATCGGGTTGCTCCGCGCCCGCGATGAGACGCAGCAGCGTGGTTTTGCCCGAACCGTTCGCGCCGACCACGCCGATGCGGTCTTGCGAATCGAAGCCGAGAGTGACGTTCTGGAAGAGCGGTCTCAGCCCGTAGTTCTTGCTGAGCGACTCGATGGATAGAATATGCATGGGCGGCCGTTTAAAATATTTGCGCCGTTTAAAATATATGCGAGTGTCACAAACACGCTACAATAATACCAGGCTCAATCCAACGCCCCGTTCGCTACGTAAATAGAGAGAGATATTGAAATGAGAGGTGTGTAAATGAATAGACGTTATTTTATCAAATCCGGTGCGACTCTCGGAGCGGCGGCCGTCCTGTTCCGTGTGCCGCTGGCCGAAGCGTTGGCGCAGAGAGCCTCGAAGGGCAACGACCGGGGCGCGGCGGCGTTCAAAAAAATCTCTAAGACGAACGAAGAGTGGAAGCGCATTCTGACGGCGGAGCAATATTACGTCATGCGCGAAAAGGGGACGGAAGCGCCGGGGTCGAGTCCGCTGCTGAAGAATTACGCGAAGGGCACATACGTCTGCGCCGCTTGCGCGCTGCCCCTCTTCAGTTCAAAGACGAAGTATGATTCACGCACGGGCTGGCCGAGTTTCTGGTCGCCCATCGCCAAACGAAACGTACGCGAGGAACAGGACAATGCGGACGGCATGACACGCACCGAAATCCTCTGCAACCGCTGCGACGCGCACCTCGGCCACGTCTTTGACGACGGCCCCGACCCGACTGGCCTGCGCTATTGCATGAACGGGGTGGCGTTAAAATTCGTGCCGGGCACGGGGCGCGTTTAAACGCGCGTGCCGGGTTCGCGTTCGGAAATGTTTGAACTTTGAGAGGTTTGAATCGTGACGAAAAAAGTTGTCAAGACCGAAGAAGAATGGCGCGCGACGCTGACGCCCGAGCAATATCGGGTCGCGCGGCAAAAGGGAACGGAACGCCCATTCACCGGCGCATACCACGATGCGAAAGACACGGGCACGTACAAGTGCGCGGCTTGCGGCAACGAGTTGTTCACGTCCGAGGCCAAGTTCGATTCGGGGTGCGGGTGGCCGAGTTTCGTCGAACCGGCGACGGCGGAGAACGTCCGAACGGAAGTTGATACGAGCCACGGGATGATGCGCACGGAAGTCTTATGCGCCGCGTGCGATTCTCACCTCGGCCACGTCTTCGAAGACGGGCCGCGCCCGACGGGGCTGCGATACTGCATCAATTCGGTCGTGCTCAAGTTGGACAAGGAAGAGTAACGGCCTGGGGGTATTCTGCCCGGAGCCTCCCGAAAATTTTCACGCGGCGCGGCCATTCGCGAATGGCCGCGCCGCACCTGTTTATCAGCGAAGCGTCCGAGGCGTCGAACTGACTACAAGCAACTTCCAATCTTTGATGGGCGCTTCGTCCAGGAATAGTTTCCACTTCGGATCGATGTAGTTCACGTTCAGGTTAGAGGCGTAGTACCTGAGCCGGATGCTCCGGCGCGACGCAGAAGTAGCGACCATGTCTAAGTCTAAAACTCAACGAGACACCACCCCGAGCGCGCGTATATGCTGCTAATTTTCGAGAGTAGAAAATAAGATTGGACGAATGCGAGGGTTAACGTGTAAGACGCCGACACTTTATGAGGCTCGCCCTTCGCTGTCAACAACCATCGCAGACATCGGCGTTAATGATTCGGTGTCAAACGTGAACACCCGCTTGATGACAACCAGAAGAGAGGCAAACTGTCGGAGTCCGATAATGAAACTTATGTACGCGTGGCTTTGCCTAAAAACCCCCTAAAGTTTAAGCGCTTATTGGGCAGACTGTGGACTTTTTGGGCAAGTAGTTTTATGATGTTCGCGGAAGCGTTTCATCGGTGAAACACGCGCATGAGTACGGAATTTCAAAACGAATTTAAGCTCAAGTTTGATGGCGAACTTAACGAAGTTGATGCCAGCACGCTGGGCTATTCCCTGCTCAATGTGACGGCCTTAATTCAAGAGGTTAACCAAGAAGTAGGGGCGGGGCAGAAAATTGAGATTAAAGTTAAGGCGCATCAGCCGGGAAGTTTTCTTGTCCACCTTGCGTTAGACGCGGGGCAGGCAGTGCCCCTAATGGATTACCTCACGCCTGAGAACTTAAAGATAGCGAGCGCGGCATTAGGTGGGATTATCACGGTCGTAACCGGATTGTTCGGCTTAAGAAAGGTGCTCAAAGGAGAACCCCCCAAAGAGGTCGTGCAGCAGGGGGACAGTGTGCAGATACAGGCGGGTGATGGGGCTATCGTCATAGTTGATAAGGGCACGTACAACGCCTATTTCAATAACCCCAAAGTGAATGAGGCACTATCAAAGACGTTCAAGACGTTAGACAATGACCCGCACATTACGGGCTTTGAGATCACCGACAGAAACGAAGTGCCGATGTTTGAGGCGAAGCGCGAAGAATTTCGACCGATGGCCTTAACAAGTAGTGTCCCGCAGGCGCAGGCGAAGGCTATCAGGCAGTTTGCAAGCCTCTATATTGTTAAGCCAAGTTTTGAACGTAATCTGAAATGGGATGTGGTCTACCAAGGCAACAGGATAGCGGTAGAGATGGGTGATGAAACTTTTCTTTTGCGCATTGATAGAGGCGAAAGGTTTGCAAAAGGCGACACCCTAGATGTGGAACTTCAGATAGATCAAGTGTTAGACCCAAACATTAACACGTATATAAACAAGGGTTATCAGGTGGTGCAGGTCATCAACCATATGCCGCGCGTGGAACAATTCAGCTTAAATTTTGGAGCGCAATCACCTTACGACTCACTTAAGCGTGACTTGATAAGAAATTTGGATATAAAGATTGAAGATGATCCATTTAGGAAAGAGCTTGGGCCGTCCACTGAACAGCCCAAGCATCCTGATAAACTTA
>DATCWB010000452.1:0-4611 GCA_036566625.1 Pyrinomonadaceae bacterium | reverse complement strand
GCGCGAGCGTGCAGGAGAACGACAGCCAGACCTCACGCACGACCGAACGCGCGGCCATCGGCGCAGCCGTCGGCGCGATCATCGGCGCGATCTCCGGTGGAACTAAAGGTGCGGCCATCGGCGCGATTATCGGCGCGGGCGCGGGCGCAGGCTCCGTCTACGCGCAGGGGCGCGACGATCTCGAACTCGGCGCGGGCACGGAACTCATCCTGCGCGCCGCCGGTTCACGCTAGACGCTGCGCGCCGCCGTCGCAATAGAATCGCTCGCCGGAAAGTCGCATTCGGAGGTGACTTTCCGGCGGGCGGTTTTTGTGTACAATGACGGCGCAAGGAGACCTAGCAACATGACCGGTGAAGAGATGGAGCGCGCCATCGAGTTCTTGCTGAAGAGCCAGTCAGACTTTTACGCGAGACAAGCAGCCCTCGATGCAAGATTCGAGGCGGAACGGGAACAAACAAACCGACAAATCCGCGAATTGGCGGTGGGACAGCAGCAAACGAGAGAGTCGCTCAACGAGTTGAGTCAAATCGTTGCGCAGAACTCGCAGCAAATCAGCCAGCTTAGCGCGTCCTGATAAACGTCGTAGAGGTGCAGAGCCGCAACAATGAAGAGATTGACGCCATGATCAAACTCGTCGGCGGGTTGATTGAAGGCAGGGGAAACGGCAAGTCCGGCGGTTGAAGTTTTAGCCGCCCGCCGTGCAACTTTTCGCCCGGTCGGGGCATCTTTTAAAGCGCGCCTTTATCCATTTCATTTGCGTGAGTTCGCTTCATCCAGTCTCGCGTAAATCAGCAATCTCAAACATTCACAGAGGGACTTTGATTTAAGGGGAACCTCTGTCCGAGTCACCCGTTCACCCCCCAACTTTAGGGATACCTGTGCCTTCGCCCTCACCGGCGCGGCCTGAGCTATCTGCAACGCACCTCTACCCACGAAGGAGAAGATTTATGCGTCTTGTCAATAATGCCCGCCGGCGGCGCGGATGGAAAAGCATCCTGCTGACGACGAGTTTCCTGTTCCTCTCCGGCGCGTGTGCCTCGCTTGCCTTCGGGCAGAATGCGCCCGCCTCCGCCCCCGATTCCGACACCAACGCCACACAGGAAGTGACCGTGACCGACATACTGAAACTGCAAGGCCGCGTGCTCGGCGAAGGCGCGAACACCAGAGCGGTCGGCCAGTTCAAAGTGAAAAGCTATCGCGTCGAAGAAGTGACGCTGCCGCGTATGCAGGACGTTCGGATCAAGGGCGAGACGCGCTCGGTCGGCAAGGCCTTCCGCCTCACGATCAAGGGCGGGCCGTTTCCCGTCCGCGCCATGCCGCCCGTCATCTGGCTGGACGAGACGGCCATCGGCTACGGCATCGAGAATGAAGACCTCAACGAGATCACCGTCATCACCTACGACGAATCTGCGCTCACCGAAGGCTCGACGATCTACCTCTCCTACGGCGACAAACAGAACAAGGAAGACCGCACGGCGTTGCCGGAGAAACTGAAATTCAACGGCGCGAAAGGAGATAATCAGTAATGCAGACCTCGCGTATGAATCACCTCATCGCTTTCGCTTTCCTCATCTTGTCGGCCGCCACGGCGGGCGCGCAATTCGCTTCCGCACAAACCCCTGACCCCGGCACGACAGGCCCCAACGCCGTGACGCGCGAAGAATACAATTACGGCGATTCGGTTTTCCGACCCGTCGGCTTCCCCATCTCGGTCGAAGTGCGCGCCTCCGTCCACTACCCGACCACTCTCGGCGGCGGCCCCTACCCGGTCATCGTCTTCATGCACGGACGCCACGTCACCTGCTACCGCAGCACGACCGCCGCGCTGCGCTGGCCGTGCCGCTCGACCGAGCAACCGATCCCCAGTTTCCAGGGATACGATTACATTGCGGAGAAACTCGCCAGCCACGGTTACGTCGTCGTCTCCGTCAGCGCGAACGGCATCAACGCCTACGATAATAACGTGACCGACCTCGGCATGCAGGCGCGCGCCGAACTCATACAACACCACCTCGGCCGCCTGAACACCTTCAACACGACGGGGGCTGCGCCCTTCGGCACGAAGTTCGTCGGCAAACTCAATCTCGCCAAAGTCGGCACGATGGGACACTCGCGCGGCGGCGAAGGCGTCGTCAAGCACTACGTCTATAACGCCTCGCTCGGCTCGCCCTACACCGTCCGCGCGGTGCTGCCGCTCGCGCCCGTGGACTTCAACCGCCCCGTCGTCAACAACGCCGCGCTCGAAGTCATCCTGCCTTATTGCGACGGCGACGTGAGCGATAATCAGGGCGTCCACTTCTACGACGACGCGCGCTATAACGTCGCTGGCGACACCGGCGCGAAACATACCGTGCAGGTGATGGGCGCGAATCACAACTTCTACAACACGATCTGGACGCCCGGCATGTTCCCCGCCGGCACGGGCGACGACTGGACTTACGTCACCGGCGGTTCAACCGACGGCCACTGCGGCACGGGTGCGACCAGCAAGCGACTCACCGCCGCGCAGCAGCGCGGCACGGGGCTGGCTTACCTGTCGGCTTTCATGCGCGCCTACGTCGGCGGCGAGACGCAGTTCCTGCCGATCCTGACGGGCGACGCGCCGCCCCCGGCCTCGGCTCAGACGACGAACCTGCACGTCTCGTATCATGCGCCCGACACGGCCGCGAAGCGGCGCGACGTGAACCGCCTGCTCACCGCCACTGACCTCACGACGAACACGCTCGGCGGCGCGACCGCGCAAAACGGACTCACCCCGCACGACCTGTGCGGCGGCGCGTCTCCGCAGCCGCAACACTGCCTGCCCTCGACGCAGGCTACCTCGCGGCAGCCGCACACCGTTGTGAGCGCGCGTTCATCCTTGCGCGGCCTGAGCCAACTCCGCACCGGCTGGGGCGCGTTCGGCTCGACCTATACAAACGACCTGCCGCTCGGCGCGCGCGACGTGAGCACTTTCCAGGCCGTCCAGTTCCGCGTCAGCGTCAACTTCAGCGACACGCGCAACGCCGCCAACACGCCGCAGAATTTCAGCATCGTGCTGACCGACGGCGCGGGCGCGACCTCAAGCGTACGCGTCGGCGACGTGTCCGGCGCGCTCTTCTACCCTCCGGGCACGGTCGGCCCCGTCCCGAAGGTTTTCCTGAACACCGTGCGTGTCCCGCTCACGTCTTTCACGGGAGTGAACCTGTCGGACATCCGCTCCGTCAAATTCAACTTCGACCAGACCGGACAGGGCGCGCTCCTCATCACCGATCTGGCCTTCGCCTCCGCCCCCTAAACGGCGCGGGCATCTCATAAATTGAAAGGCGGCGGAGTCGAAATCTCCGCCGCCTTTTTTATTTCCGCCGCCATCTTTTTATTTCCGCCGCCACGCGGTCGTCGCACACATCCCTTCGTCTATCGTCATTCTATTTCTCGCCGGCCTCCGCGAGCAGCCTGCGGATGGTGTCCACCAGCAGGAACATGTCGTGCGGCTTGCGCAGGAACGCGTTTGCGCCCGCCGCCAGCGCGCGCTCCGCGCAGTCTTCTATCGAGACGAACAGGATCGGCATGTCCTTGCGGTGCTCCAAGCCACGCGCGAACGTGACGAGTTCCAGTCCCGACCGGCCGGGCAGCAGGTTCAGCGGCGGCAACTCGTCGGCCGTCAAGAGCAGCGAGAAGCGTTGCGCGCTGCACAGCAACGACTCGGTGGTTCCGACGCTGAAAGCCTCGTGGGCGTGCCAGCCTGCGAGGTCGAAAACGTCGGTCAGGAAGCGGCGCAGAATAGAATTACCTTCGGCGTAAAGGATGATGGGCTGTCTGAGAGACACGTCCCAGAGGTGCGTGCGCGGCATGTGGCGGCAGGGGTCTATATCCATGTGCATGATGTTCTGGTAAGATGCGCGCTGTTCAGTTGTTGAAATTGCGACGGCTAATGCGTAGCTCACCCTCAACCTCAACCGAGTGATGAGCATCGCCGTTGAGTCTGGAAGGCCAACTCTCTCGGCGAGTGATTTACGCAAAGACATTCTACCTACTGTTATAGGTAGAAGCAAGCCGGAACGCGTCAAGTCCGATTTATCAGGAGGCGACTCCTGATGGGCTTCGCGCGTCCGCGACCTAAGCGTTTAGCTGAAAAGCTGCTACAGATTCGGAACGCTCTCAGTCTCTCTCAAACAGACTTGTGGAGGCGACTAGGAGTTGAGGAAGAGATTTCACAAAAGCTAATCTCAAAGTATGAACTAAATCAGAATGAGCCGCCGCTAAAAGTTCTCCTCCAATACGCACGCCTCGCAGGCGTCCACATGGAAGACATCGTTGACGACGAACTCGACCTGCCCGAAAAACTCCCCGGCGACTACAGGCACGTGGGTATCAGAAGCAAGGCGGCATCAGGCAGAAAATCGAAACGATAAGATGTAAGATAAACTCGATGGTCAAAGATAAGCTAGAAATCGAATCAACCATTAGTAATGAGAAACAAGCAGCTATTTCTGTGCCTGCTTATTTTTTATCTCTCACAATAGAGAACGTGCGGTGTTTTGGGCCTAAGCAGTCTCTTGACTTATCTAATAATAGAGGTTGCCCTGCGCAATGGACAATTGTTTTAGGAAATAACGGTGTCGGAAAGA
>DATCWB010000451.1:0-14573 GCA_036566625.1 Pyrinomonadaceae bacterium | reverse complement strand
TCCCGACCCACACGTCGGCGCGCGTCAGGGAGTAGTCCTCCTCGCGCACGCCCTTCTCGACCACCGAAGACTGGACGAAGACCTGCATGTAGGGCGAGATGGTCGTGCCGATCAGCGCGATGAGCGTGAAGAGGTAGTGATTATCGAAGCGCAGCGACGGGCGCGCCATCTGCTGCGCCACCTCGCCCCAGTCGGGACGCGCCAGAAAAGCCGAGACGATGTAGCCGAGGAACACGAGCGACATCAGCAGGAAGACGCGCTCGACCCTCCTGTAAGACCCCTTAACGACGAGCCACCAGACCGAGAGCGCGGCGAGCGGCACGGAGATTTGTCGCGGCACGCCGAACAACTCCGTCGCCGCCGCGATACCGACGAACTCCGAGACGGTGACGCCCGCGTTCGCCACGAGCAAGGCGGACATGACGACCATCGTCCAGCGCACGCCGAAACGTTCGCGGATCAGGTCGGCCAGCCCCTTGCCCGTCACTACGCCCATCCGCGCGCACATCTCCTGCACGAGGCCGAGGCTGACGAGGATCGGGAGAAACGTCCACAGGAGCGTATAGCGAAACTCCGCGCCGGAGGTTGAATAGGTAGCGATGCCGCCCGCGTCGTTGCCCGCGTTGGCGGCGATCATCCCCGGCCCGATAACTGCGAGATAGGCGATGAATCCCGTGCGCTGCGACATCGTGCGCCGCACACGCCGCGCCCCGCTCCGCCACAGGCGACGACTCATCTCCCGCACATCTGTACGCGACACGACCACTTGGAGGTTCTCCGTCCGTCATAACTTAATCATTACAAACTTGAGTAATCTGGACTGCAAAGATGTCCGGGAATTTAGGCTCCGTCTCGGTATATTCAGGATCATAATAGGTAGAGGGCTTTAAGCGCAGGAAGAATCTTTGACGAGACACGCCTGCCCCCTCAAGGAATCTCTCGGACTCTTTCAAAGCTCGCTTCAGAGAGCCGCTTGGGCGAAGGTTGTATTCGCCCAGAATCACGCCAACCAATTCAGGGTTTGCGCTCAACTTGACGGCAAGCGACTTTAAAGCCGCCCGGTACGTGCGCGAACTTTTGACAGTTTCCCCTGCGCCCACTTCTTCAAATTTCACCTGACACAGTTTGAGCGATTCGACCGAGGGAGGCAAAGCCGCGCCTTTCGGCACTCCCCAGAACTCGACGGGAACGTAAGGCGGATGAGTAACAGGACAATCGGCAGAGCGCAGGATCAGCACGCGCTCCGGTGCGAAGAAGAGTCTACCGGTTATGCTGCCTTCAACAAAACTTTGGCCTATCCCGGCGGGGTTGACGACACTGATAAACAGGGCTACAGGCAACGGCTCATTCGAGCAAATTCTCATCGCCACCACGTCTTCCGGCTTTCCCGCGGACGCTTCGATATCGAGATGTATCTCAGAAAGCGGATGATGCAGTTCTCCGCGTGTGACTAATCGGCGCGAAGGTGCGGCGACAGGACGCTGCGCCTCCTGAGCCAAAGCTAAAACGCTCGCTCCAATCAGTAATATGGCGGTGCAGATAAATTTCATCTTAGTCGTGAATCACGAAGAATCGTTTTACCAAGGCGTCTTACATTTAACCGAACAGTCGCGGCAAACGCTGACGCCAGCCTTTCGGCAGCAGGAGTTCCATCGCGTCGTCAACGGTGACGATGCCGGCGATCTCGCCGAGGTCGTCCACGACGGGCAGGGCGAGCAGGTTGTACTCGGCGATCTTGTGCGCCACATCCTTCGCGGAATCGTCGGGGTGCGCCTGCTGGAACTCGTCGCGCATCACCTCCGCGAGCGGCGCGGCGGGGTCTGCGAGGATAAGGCTGCGCAGGGCGATCACGCCCGACAGTTTCCAGGAGCCTTCGCGCTCGACGACGTAGAGGTAATAGATCATGTTCGGCGTCTCGGCCATCTCGCGCAGGGTGGCGAGTGCTTCGCCGACGGTCAAGCCCTGCGGCAGCGTGATGAACTCGTTGGTCATCAGGCCGCCCGCCGTGTCGTCTTCGTAGTGGAGCAGTTCGGCCACGTCCGTCTTCTCTTCGCCCTCCATGCGGTTCAGCAAATCTTCGGCGGTGGCTTCGGGCAGATCGCCGAGCACGTCGGCGGCCTCGTCGGGCGACATCCATTCGAGGATGTCTGCGGCGCGCTCCTTGTCCATGTCGCCGATGATGCGCACCTGGCTCTCGTCGGGCATCTCTTCCAAAGTCTCGGCGGCCGTCTCGTCGTCGAGCGCGGCGACGACCTCCGCGCCCTGCCGGTACGACAGAGACTCGGCGAGCCGCGCGATCTCGACCGGATGCAGGCGCGACAACTTATCGCCGGAAGACTTCAGTCGCACCTCGGCCGCGTCCGTCGCCAGATAGCCCACGTCCGCCCAATCGATCACCTCGACAGGGCGGCTGCTGCCGAAGAAGCCTGCGGGCGCGAGCCTGCGCCAGAGTCCCTGCAAACTCACGTCCGCGCCCGTCACGCGCCACTCGCCCGCGACCTCGATGAGTTGCACGTCGTTGACGCGCACGACGCGTTTTCCGTCCACGTCGATCAACTGCTTGTCGAGCACGTCGCGCGCGAGCAGCACTTCGTTCTCGCGCCGTTTGAAGTCGCGCAGATCGAGTAAATCGAAGTTGAGTTGCGCGCCCGCCTCGCCGAAGCGGGCGACGCGCGTGCGCGGCAGGAAGATGTCGCGCCGCATGTGGCGCGCCACCAGACCCGTCACCGGCGGGTGGTCTTCGCCGAGCCGCACGATGACATCCTTGATCGAGGCCACGGGGCGGCCTTCTACGTCGCGCACCGGGCGACGCAAAACTTGCGACAGGTAAAGCATGAACGGATATTAAAAGGGGAACGGGAAAAGTGGAAGCGGGAAAAGATGGAGGGGAGGAAACAGGAGTCAGAATACAGGGGTCAAAATACAGCAATCGGAAGGAAAGATATTCTAGCCGCCCTTCTGACTCCGATATTCTGTTTTCTGTTTTCTCTCGCCCTCCGCTTTCAGGATTCTGATCGCGCGTTCGAGTGCGGGGTCGCGTTCGTCGCTGATGTCGCGGCGGGTGGGTTGGACGAGTTCGTCGGGCGTTACGCCCCGGCCTTCGAGCCGTGTGTGGCGGGCAGTGCGAAAGTCCATCTCGCTGATGTCGAGGAGACCCCCGTCGGGCAAAGTGTGGCGGCGGCGGATGGCGAGGACACAGCCGCACGTGTGCTCGCCGATGACGCGCGCGCGCCGCGTCTCCTGCAAGGCGGCCGCGAGTATTTCGGCCGCGCTCGCCGTGCGCGTGCTCGTCAGGACGACGACCGCGCCGCGAAACTCCGCCACCGCGTCGGCTGCAAACAGCATGGCGGCGCGCGTCTGCGGCGCGGAATTGACGCGCCCCTCGCGGTCTGTAAACTCGCCGAGGTTCGTGCCCTGCGGCAGGAAGGCGGAGGCGATGTCGGTCATCGTCTCGGCGTGGCCGCCGCCGTTGTCGCGTAAATCTATGACGAGGCCGCGCGCGCCGCGCAGTTCGCCCCGGCGCAGCGCGCGCATTAACTCGCTCGCGATCTCCGGCACGAACATGTTGAAGGTGACGACGGGAAAGCCTTCGCTCTTTTGCACGCTCAGCGCGGGCGGGCGACTTTGCAGCACGCGCCGCAGGCGGACGCTCCTCGCCCCGGAGCGCGCGTCGTCTCTCGCGAAGACGGCCGTGACGAACGTGTCGCGCGCGCCTTTGAAGAGACGGGCGGCGGCCTGTTGCCGCGCCGCCTGATCGGTTGACGCGCCGACCTCCTCGGCGAGACGCCGCGCGAAGACGGCCTCGACGGGTTCGCCCTCAATGCTCAACAACGCGTCGCCCGCGCGCACCCCGCCGCGTTCGGCCGTGCCCCCGCGCTCCACTCTCGTGACGACGATCTCGCCCGCGATCTCTCGCAGGGACAGGCCGACGCCGATGTAGGTCGGGCGTTGCCAGTCGAAACGTTCGTCAGGAGAGAAGACGCGCGTGTGCGCGTCGCGCAGACGGCTCGTCAGGCGACGCAGCACGGAATAGAACTCCGTCTCGCCCAGCGCTTCGGCGGCGAGCGGGCGCAGCCGCGCGCGCAACTCTTCCCAGTCAACGCCGTGCAACTCCGGGTCGTAATACCGCTCGCGGATCGTCTGCCACACGTCGTCGAAAACTATGAGCCGCCCCTCGCGCGTCGCCGTCGTGACGCGGCCGTGGGCGGCGGAAGCAGGGGAAAGGGGAAGGGAGAAAGGGGAAAGGAAAAGGACAAGGAACAACGCGCACGGCAACGAACGATAGCCAACAGGTCGAAACTTTCGCATCACCTTTCCCCCTTCCCCTTTTACCTTTTGCCTTCCTCGCTGGGTCGGCGGAAGTTGTAGCGCAGCAGGACGCGGACGGGCACGGCTCGTCCGTCGCGCGTGGCGGGGCGGAAATGCAGTTGACGCACGGTTGCCTCCACCGCTTCGTTCAAACCGTAACCGGCCCAGCGCACGATCTCAATATCTTTGACTTCGCCCGCGGCGTCAACCTCGACGAGCGCATCCACGGTCGCCTCGGCGGCCGCGCGCGCCGCCTGCGCCGGATAGACGGGACGCAGGCTGCGGTAGGGTTGCGGCGCGCGGAAGTTTGCCGCGGCGGGGCTGCCCTCGTCCGGCACATCCTCGAACGCGCCCGCCCCGACGCCTTCGCTCGCCGCGAGCAGACGCTCGTTTTTCTCCGCGGCGTGCGATTTTGTAATCATCTCACCGTAGCGCACAGCGCGTGCGCGCAAGGACGCGAAGAGACTTTTTTCCGCCTCGCCGGGCACGGCCGATTCGGCGTCAAGACGTTCCCACAGAATAAGTCGCCCGGTCTCAGCGCTGACGAGAAAGAGCGAGGCATAGGACTCGAAATAATCCGGGCGCAGCGTTGACGTGCGACGCAGGGTTTCGGCCACGCCCGTGAAATAAAAATCGCAGCCGATTGACGCGCCGAGATCGCGCGCCTCGGCGAGCGTCAGGTTGAGCGAACCGGCGTAGCCCACGCCGCGCGCGGCGGCGCGACTCTGCGCCCGGTTAACGAGATCGAACTGTGCCGTTTTAGCGAGCGCGGCGGAGAGTTCGCCGGCCGCGCGCCGCCCTGCCTCCGTCTCGCCGAGATCGAGCACGGCCACGCTCGCGCTTTGCGCGAAGCTACGGGCACGCGCGCCCGCCGCGCTTAGAATGAGCGCACACGCTAACGCAAAGACGAGTTGCGGGAGGTGAAACTTCATGACGTTGGCAGGGCAACAATAAAAGTTGAAAGCGGATGAGACTTAAAGCCTTTACCACAGAGAACACAGAGAGCACAGAGGAAGGAGAACCGGAATCCGAGATCACAAATTTGAAAGTTGCTCTCGCTTTTCGCTGTGCAAACTTTGCGTCCCCTGTGGCTCTGTAGTGAACTTTTCTATGAGCCGCGCGCCCGCACCCGTTAACTTTTCCTGACGCTCGCTTCCGTGACGCGTTCCGTCGCTTCCGGCGCGAACCCGTCTTCGTGTATGGGCGGCTGCCCGGCCATCCGTGCGAAGAGGTTTTCGTAGAGGTCAACGATGCGCTCCCAGTCGTAATGCTCGCGCACGCGCTTCTGCGCGCGCTGGCGGTAAGAGTTGACGAGCGAACCGTCGCGCAGGACGCGCTGGAGTTTCTCTTCGAGGTCTTTTTCGCCCGTGTAGGGGATGCCCGCTTCACCGACGGCCTCGATGTTTTCGGGCGTGGCGAGCGTGAGCACGCAGTTGCCGTAGCCCATCGCTTCGAGAAGCGCCGGGTGCGTGCCGCCGACCTCCGTGGCGTGCACGTAGCAATAGGCGTTCTGTTGCAGTGCGCGGTAAGCGTCGCCGAAGACGAAACTGGTGAAGACGATGCGGCGGTCGCGCCGCGCGGAGGCGCGCAACTCTTCGATGTACTGGTGTGCGTAGGGCGCGTCGCCGACGATGACGAGCTTGTGCGAGGTGCGCACACGTTTGAAGGCTTCGATCACGAGGCGCGCGTTGTTCTCGGGTTCGAGCCGCGAGACGTAGAGCACGTAGCGATTCGGCTCGATGCCCCACTGGCGCACGGCCATGCGGTCGGGGATGCGCTCCACCTCCGCGCCGTAAGCGATCATCGTCGTGGGGTGGTTGTAATGCGCCATGTAATAGTCCTGTATGACGCGCGCGTCCGTGACGGTCTCGTTCGGCAGGATGGTGGCGAGCCGCTCGGCGATCAGGTAGTAGCGACGCGCCAGCCAGTTCCACTTACGGCGTTTGTGTTCCAGCCCGTCCACGTTGATGGCGACGGACGTGCCCGCGGCGCGGATGATGGGCGCGAAGGGCGCGTTGGCGGCGTTGCAGATGAGCGCAACGTCGTAGCGCGCGGTGGTCGAGTGCAGGGCGGAGAGAAAGGTGTGGAGGATGGTGTCGAAATATTTGTGCCGGAAGGTGGGGAGCACTTTCAGGTGGACGCCTTTGTATTCGAGTTGACGCGGGGAGACGTAGTGCGAGCGGCAGTAGACCGTGACGTGATGGCCGCGCACGACGAGCCGCGTCGAGAGTTGTTCGGCGAACGTCTCAAAGCCGCCGTAGCTGGCGGGCACGCCCCGTGTTCCCAGAATCGCTATCCGCATCGCCGCGAGTGCGAAGTGATGAGTGATGAGTGATGAGTGATGAGTAGAAACAACAGCCTTGTCTTTTACTCATCACTCATCACTCATCACTCATCACTCGCCTTTCCTCCTGTCGCTTGTTCATAGACCTGCAAAGTTTGTCGCGCGGTCTCTGTCCAGTTGAACAGCGCGGCGCGTTCCCGCCCGCGCAGGCCGAGCCGTGCGCGCAACTCTCCGTCGTCGATGAGGCGGGCGATGGCCGCGCCGATGGCGTCCTCGTCGAACGGGTTGACCAGCAGCCCGGCATCGCCGACCACTTCCGGCAGACTCGTCCGGTCGCCCGCGACGACCGCCGTGCCGCACTGCATGGCTTCGAGCGGCGGCAGCCCGAATCCCTCGAAATATGAAGGGTAGATGAAGCAGAGCGCGCCCGTGTAGAGCGCGGGCAAGTCGCGTTCGGGCGCATAGCCTGTAAAGATCACGTTCGGGGCGATGCCTGACTGTTCGACGGCGCGCAGCGTTTCGCCGTACAGCCATGCGCGTTTTCCCACTATGACGAGTTGAGGCAGCTTATCGTGGGAACGTCGGCGGCGCAAGTCGGAGTAAGCGCGCACGAGCCGCACCAGGTTCTTGCGCGGCTGGATCGAACCGACCGCCAGCACGTAGTCGCCCTCGATGCCGTATCTTCTCTTTACTTCGGCCACGGCGTCTGCGGGCGCGGGGCGGAAGTGCGGCGCGGCTGCCGCGAGCGTGACGCTGACGCGTTCGGGCGCGACGCCGTAGGTCTCGACGAGGTCGCGCCGCGAAAATTCGGAAGGCGTGATGATGTGCGCCGCCATCCGCGCCGTGCGGCGCACCGTGAGGCGCAGTTGCATCCAACTCCGGCGGTTGAACGTCTCGGGCAGGTGCTCGAACGAGAGGTCGTGGATGGTGGCGACGACCGGGCATGGGGCGAAGGGCGGCGCGGTGAACTGCACATGGAGCAAATCGGCACGGTGGCGGCGCAACTCGACCGGGAACGTGACGGGGATGCGAACGAAAGGCGTGTGCGGCAGGGTGCGGCGCACAGAGACGTGCGGCCAGCGTCCGGCGAAGCGATCCCCCGCGCGCCCCCGCGTCACGTAGAGCGTGTAACGATTCGCCTCGCCCGATGCCGCCAACGCTTCGATCAGATTTGTGATGTAGGTCTCGACGCCGGCCAGACCCGTGCCGACCGAGTGCGCGTCAATGGCGATGTGCAAGGGGTTCGATGCTCCCGTTCACTCTCTCTGCGCAAAGTTTTGAGGAGGGACGATACGCGCGCGAGTTTACCTCACACGCTCGCCTCGCGGGAAGCACGCGGCGAAACGGCCACACGGTCGAGAGACGCCCCGCTTCTGCTCACAACTCGTCGGCCGCGGGCAACACCCCGCGAAAGCTGCGACGGTGGATGGGGCAAGCGCCGTGCGCGCGCAGGGCTTCGAGGTGCGCGCGCGTGCCGTAGCCGACGTGCGTGGCGAAACCGTATTGGGGGTAGATGCTGTTATAGTCGCGCATCAGCGCGTCGCGGAAGGTTTTGGCGATGACGGAAGCGGCGGCGATGGAGGCGGAGATCGAGTCGCCGCGAATGATGGCGCGTTGCGGTAGCTCGACCTCTCTCAGTTGCAGCGCGTCGATGAGCAGGAAGTCGGCGCAGGGGCGGAGTTCGGCGAGCGCGTTGCACATGGCGCGGCGCGTGGCGATGAGAATGTTGGTGCTGTCAATCTCTGCGGGGGAAATAAGGCCGACGCCGTAACAGAGCGCGGTCTCTTTGAGTTCTTCGGCGATGCGCACGCGTTCGGCCGCCGTCAACTTCTTCGAGTCGTCCAGGCCCTCCGGCAGCGGCGCATCGGGGTTGAGTATGACGGCTGCGGCGACGACCGGCCCGGCCAACGCCCCGCGCCCTACCTCGTCAACGCCCGCGACCATCCGGTGGCCGCCCGCCCGCGCCTTGTCTTCAAACGCCGTGCAAATCTCGGATACGCGTTTTTGACGAACCATAGGAACGACAGTGACGAGTGATGAGTGACAAGTGACGAGTCAAAACAGCAAACTGCTTTAACTCGTCACTGGTCACTCGTCACTTGTCACTTCCTTACGCTTTGCTCTTGCGGGCGGCGGCCGAAGCGGCGGCCTGAACCTGGCTGCTGCTGGTGGGGCGGGTGTCGCGCTCGCGGATGCGTGCGGCCTTGCCGCGCAGGTTGCGCAGGTAATAGAGCTTGGCGCGTCGCACCCGGCCGCGCTTGATCACTTCGATGTCTTTCACAATCGTCGCGTAGAGCGGAAAGATTCTCTCGACGCCGATGCCGAAACTGATCTTGCGCACGGTGATCGTCTCGCGCACGCCGCCGCCCTTGCGCGCGATGACGAGTCCCTCGAAGACCTGCAAACGCTCTTTCGTCTCCGATTCCTTCACGCGCACGTGGACGCGCACGGTGTCTCCCGGCTGGAAATCCGGGATGGTCTTATTCATCTGAGTTTGTTCGACAGCATCTAAACGGTTCATGACTAACACTCCAAACTATTAAAAGTGACAAGTGACGGGTGACAAGTGACGAGTTAGAGCAAGAAGTTAATCTTGTTATTTACGATTCGTTACTCGTCACGAAAAATTTCCGGCTCTTCTTCTGCGAGCCACGCGCGTTCGGCTTCCGAGAGCGCGGCGCGTCCCAAAAGATCGGGGCGGTTGCGAAGCGTCTTCAACAACGCCCTTTGCCTGCGCCAGCGCGCGATCTCGGCGTGATGACCGCCGAGCAAAACTTCCGGCACGCGACGCCCGCGAAATTCCGGCGGGCGCGTGTAATGCGGAAAGTCCAGCAGGCCGTCGGAAAAGGAATCGTTCGAGGCCGAAGTCTCGCTCCCCAGCGCGCCGGGTATCAGGCGGACTAGCGCGTCCACCAGGACGGCCGCCGCCGGTTCGCCGCCCGACAGGACGTAATCGCCGATGGAGATTTCGTCCGTCACGAGCATCTCGACGACGCGCTCGTCCACGCCCTCGTAACGGCCGCAGATGAGCACGATCTGTTTCGCGCCCGCCAACTCCTCCGCCACCCTCTGGTCGAAGACGCGTCCCTGCGGCGAGAGCAGCACGACGCGCACGTCCGTGCCCGCCAGTTCCACTGCCGCGCGCGCGCCCGTCAGAGATTCCACCGCTGCAAAGATCGGGTCGGGCTTCAACACCATTCCGTCGCCGCCGCCGAACGGGCGGTCGTCCACCATGCGGTGCTTATCCGTCGTCCACCCGCGCAGGTCGTGCGCCTTGATCTCGACGAGGCCGCTCGCGCCCGCGCGCCGCACGATCCCGTAATCAAACACGGCGCGGAAGTAGTCCGGGAAGATCGTGATGATGTCAATCAGCAACACAACAAGTGAATCGTAAATCGTAAATCGTAAATAGAAAGAACCCTGTTTTAACTATTTACGATTTACGATTCACTATTTACAAATCTAACAGTCCTTCCGGCGGATCGACGCGAATGAGTTTCGCCTCCGTGTCGATCTCGACGCAGATGCTTTCGGCGAGCGGTATCAAATTTTCGCGCTCGCCTTCTCTGACGACCAGCACGGGAGCCGCGCCCGTATGGAGCACTTCGGCGACGCTCCCGACCTTCCGGTTGTCAATCGTCTCGACGCGGCAATCTACCAACTGCCAATCGTAGAACTCGCCCTCTTCGAGTTCGACCGCATCGGTCTCCGGCACGGCGAGTTCGCGACCGACCAACGCCTGCGCCGCCTCCGACGAATCATAACCGGCGAACTTCAGGATGACGCGGCCGCCATGCAGCCAACTTTTTTCAACGGCGAGCGTCCGCCGCGCGCCCGCAGCATCAATCGAGACGAGTTCTTCCAGTCCGTCGAAGCGTTCGGGGAAATCGGTCAACAGGTGTGCGGCCACTTCGCCGCGCACGCCCCTCACCTTGACGACACGCGCGACGGCAATCAACTCTTCTTCCTCGCCGCTATCGCCCGCCGCGACGCGCCTGTTCGCCTCGTCGCTCATTCCACGATCTCTAAGATGTAGCGGCGACCCTGCTTCAAACTCACGGCGTGAAACAGCGAACGCAAAGCGCGCACCGTCCGCCCCTGCCGCCCGATCAGCTTGCCCATGTCGTCGGGCGCGACGCGCACCTCGATGATCACGCTGCGCTGGTCGCGCCCCAACTCCTCGCGCACGTCCACCGCATCGGCGTCATCCACCAGAGCCTTCACGAGCATTTCAACGGTGTCTCTCATGGGTTTCAAGTTTCAGATTTCAAGTTTCAGGTCTGAGGTTTTTTGTTTCTCAACCTGAAACCTGCAACCCGAAACTAAACTTCCGCCGGCGCTGCCTGCGCCTTCGATTGGCTCTTGATCAACTGGCGCACGGTGTCGGTCGGCTGCGCGCCGCGCTCGATCCAGTAGGTGATGCGCTCAAGGTTGAGTTTCACTTCGGCCGGGTTGCGCGTCGGGTTGTAAGTGCCGACGTTCTCCAAATACGCCCCGTCGCGCTTCGACAATTTCTCTTTGACGACCACGCGATACGAAGGGCTTTTTTTCGCGCCCATGCGCATCAATCTGATTGCTAACAACTGTGTATCCTCCAGATTTAGTGACAGGTGACAAGTGACAGGTGACAGGAAAGAACAAGAGAAGTTTTATCTTGTCACCCGTCGCTTGTCGCTCGTCACTTCCGTTTCTTGTGTCGCGGTTTCTTGCGCAGTTTCTTGCGCCCGTTGCCGCCTGCCGCACCGCCGCCGCCGGGTGGCAGCGCGGGCAGGTTCAAGCCGCCTTCGCCGTCTGCACCGCCGCCGCCCATCAATGCGCTCATGTCGGGCATGCCCATCATGCCGCCGAGTTTGCGCATCATGCGGCCTTTCATGCCGCCTCCGCCGCTTCCGCCGCCGCCGAATAAACCCGCGCCCGAAAGCTGCTTCATCATTCCGCGCATCTCGACATACTGCTTGATGAGCGCGTTTACTTCCGAAACGTTGACGCCCGAACCGCGCGCGATGCGACGACGCCGGCTCGCGTTCAGGATGCGATGATCGCTGCGCTCCTCGCGCGTCATCGAGTCTATGATCGCCTCGGTGCGCTTGAGTTCACGCTCCATCTGCGCGGACTGTTCCTCGTCCAAATCCGGCATGCCCATCCCGCCGAGCAGTTGGTCGGGCAGGAGTTTCATGATCTTCGAGAACGAGCCGAGCTTTTTCACCTGCCTGAGCTGGCTGCGAAAGTCGTCGAGCGTGAACTCGTTCTTTTGCAGTTTCTTCAGCTGCTCTTCGGCTTCCGACTGGTCAACCTGCGTCTGCACCTGCTCGATGAGCGAGAGCACGTCGCCCATGCCGAGGATGCGCTGCGCGATGCGGTCGGGGTAGAAAGGTTCGAGCGCGTCGTATTTCTCGCCGACGCCGACAAACTTCACGGGCTGCCCCGTCACCTGCTTGATCGAGAGCGCCGCGCCGCCGCGCGCGTCACCGTCCATCTTCGTCAAGACCACGCCCGTGATGCCGACCTGCGCGTGAAACTGCTCGCCCGACTTCACGGCGTCCTGACCCGTCATCGCGTCGGCGACGAACAGGACTTCGACCGGGTGCGTGTCCGCCTTGATCTGCTTCAACTCGTCCATCAACTCTTCGTCGATGTGGAGTCGGCCGGCCGTGTCGATGAGGAGCGTGTCGAAGCCGACTTCGCGCGCATGCCGGTAAGCCTCGCGTGCGAGTTCCACGGGGTTGTTCGACTCCGGCATTTCAAAGATCGACTGCCCCGTCGCCTTCGCGATCACTTTTAACTGCTCGCGCGCCGCCGGACGGTTCACGTCCGTGGAGACCAGCAGCGGTTTCCGCTCCTGATTCTTCGCCAGCCAGAGGGCGATCTTGCCCGTCGAAGTCGTCTTGCCCGAACCTTGCAGGCCGACGATCATGACCACGTTCGGGGTGGCCTTCGTAAAGACGAGCCGCGAAGACTGGCCGCCCATCAGTTCGACCAGTTCGTCGTAGACGATCTTGACGACCTGCTCCGAAGGCTTGAGTTCCTGCCAGACGTGCTGCCCCTCGGCCTTCGCCTTGACCGAGGCGATGAACTCTTTGGCGACCTTGTAATTAACGTCGGCTTCGAGCAGGGCGAGGCGGATTTCGCGCAGCGCGGCGTCAACGTGTTCGGGCGTTAACACACCCTCGCCGCGCAAATTCTTGAGCGTGCGCTTCAGTTTGTCGGATAAAGACTCGAACATGATGCCTCAGACGCGGCCACGGGCTGTAGCCGAAAACTGACATGATAAAGGCGGGGGCAAAGAGAGTCAAGGAAAGGGGATGAGCGCGGGCGGGCGCGTCGCGGCCGTCGCACAGTCATGATCGGCTCATCGTCGGCTCGTCGCCGCTTCTGGCACTGTGCTTGACTGATCATCCCAATGAGCCGCCAAGACGTACTGTAACCGTGCAAACACCCGGGCTAAACAACACAGGGAGGACGAAAGATGGACGCAATCACACTGTTAAAAACCGATCACGAGAAGGTATCCGGTATTTTTGAGAAACTCGAAGAGACAACCGAGAGCGCCGAAAAGACGCGCGAAGAGTTGTTCACGAAATTGAAGCAGGAGCTAGACCTGCACGCGCATATCGAGGAGACGATATTCTACCCCGTGCTCAAAAAATCCGACGAGACACGCGACATCACGATGGAGGGTATCCAGGAGCATCATGTCGTCAAAGTGCTCTTGCGCGAGTTGGACGCGATGACGGTCGGGAGCGAGACGTGGACAGCGAAGTTGAAAGTACTCAAAGAGAACGTCGAGCACCACGTCGAGGAAGAGGAAGACGACATGTTCAAGAGCGCGCGCGAGGTATTGAGCACAGAACAATTGGAAGAACTCGGCGCGTTGATGGAGCAGGAGAAAGTAAAGCAGAAACCGCTGATGGCATCGGCGAGCTAGTCAACCGCAAAGGGCACGAATCGAGAGCGGGCGCGTGGTTTATCAACCTGCGCCCGCTCTTCCATTTCAACGCTCCGGCGCGGGGGCGTCTTGCCGCGCGAATCTCTCCAGCGCGAGCGTGAGTCCCATGATGAGATAAAAGACCATCACCACTTCCGAGTCGCCGAAGTTGTAATGAACCATCCCGCTCGCGAAGAACCCTACGAGGCCGCCGAGCGCGCCGAGCGCGAGTCCACGCTCACGCCAGTCGGCGAGCGCGGGCGCGCGCCACAGACGCCACAACATGCGCGCGTAAAGAAAGACGACCGCGAGCCAGAGCAGGAGCGCGGGCAAGCCCCTCTCCAGCGCGAGTTGCAGCGGCGTCGAGTGCATGTGGCCGACGGGCAGACGCCCTTTGTCGAACAAGCCCCACTCGCGCCAGTGTCGCTTAAGCGAATCCATCCCGACGCCGACGACGACGTGCCGTGGCTCGCGCGCGAACAACTCGAAGCCCTCCCGGTAGACGGTTGCGCGCCATGAGATCGAGCCGTCCTTCCGATCAAAGAAACCCACGCCGCGCTTCTGCTGCAACACGTAGAGACCGAGCGGGACGACGAGCAGCGCGCCGAGCACGACCGCCGCGATGGCGCGCCTGCTGCCCATGCCCACCAAAGCCATCACGACGGTTGAGAGCAAAAACGAGAGCCACGAAGCGCGCGTCACCGTCAACAGCAACGCGACGCCCATTCCTGCGACCGCCGCCGCGAGCAACGCCCCCTGCCAAGAGCGTTTCCTGCGAAGCGCGATGAGCAATCCGGCGGCGAGCGAAGCGACGAGTTGCAACACTTCGGCGTAGGTGGTGTAGTGGCCGTAAAAACCCGACGCGCGCTGGTCGCGCCCGCGTGCCCAGCCTGTCAGGCCGAGTCGCGCGTCCGGCGTCGCGCCCGCGAGCAATGAAGCGCGCGCCACGTCCGTCTCGAACAGCCACTCGCGCCGGTAGACAAGCAGGCGGGCTGCCGGTGCGCCCGTCGGGTTCGCGTCGAGCGAGCGCGCCAGCGCGTCCGGCGAGTGGAAGGC
>DATCWB010000450.1:0-2366 GCA_036566625.1 Pyrinomonadaceae bacterium | reverse complement strand
CGGGCTTTGCCCGCCGGAACTGCCCGGACGCATTAGCCGTGTCCTGTCCGCGCTCGGCCTGCCCGCCTCGCCGCCGCCATCGGGCTTTGCCCGCCGGAACTGCCAGGACGCATCAGCCGTCTCCTCTCCGCGCTCGGCCTCCCCGCCACGCTTTCGGGCTACCGCCCGGAAGACGTAATCGGGGCGATGCGCTACGACAAGAAACGCGCGGGCGGACGCCTGCGCTGGGTATTGCCGAAAACACTCGGCGAGGTGGTTTTGGTAGACGAGCGGGAAGTGGCTTCCGTGTTGCTGGAAGACGTTTTGAAAAATCTCGTAGGACAGGAGCAGGGGCGATGACGGTTACAAACGAACATCCCGCGACGCTCGCGCACGCACCTTTGCGCATCGGCCTGATCGGCGCGGGGCGCATCGTCGAACGGGTTCATCTTCCGCTCGTCGCCGCCTTGCCCGGCGTGACGGTCGCAGGTCTGTACGACCCCGACCTGGCGCGCGCGCGCGAAGTGGCCGCTAGTGGCGGCGGGCAGGCGTGCCGCAGCCTTGAAGAGTTTTTCGGCCTCGACCTCGACGCGACGCTCGTCGCATGTCCGAACCATCTTCACGCCGAGATGACCATCGCCGCGCTCGAAGCGCGAATCCATGTGCTCTGCGAGAAACCGATGGCGACGAGCGTCGCCGCAGCGGAAGCGATGTTGAAGGCGTCGGACGCGGCGGGGCGTGAATTGATGATCGCCTATACGAATCGGTTCCGCCCCGAAGTCGTCGCACTCAAGCAGGCGATTGAGGGGGGACGCCTCGGCGAGATCAAAGCCATCCGTTGCGGCTGGTTACGTCATAACGGCGTGCCGGGCGCAAACACCTGGTTCACGAGCCGCGAGAAGGCCGGCGGCGGCGTCCTCATGGATTTAGGCTCACACATGATCGATCTCGCGTTGTGGCTGACAGGTCACAGGCGGCTGCTGGGCGTAGGGTGCACCACCGACCGCACGATGGGACAGCGAGGCAATGCCGACTGGTACGCGACTTCCAAGGCAACCACGCGGCCGACCTGCGATGTCGATGTCAGCACTAGCGCCTTCGCCGTCTTTGAAGAGTCGCTGAATCTATTTGTCGAGGTTAGTTGGGCGTGCAGCTTCCCGCAGGATCAGACGTACCTCTCCGTGGTCGGGCAGCGCGGAGCCGCCCGGATCGACACGCTCTTTGGTCTCAGCCCAAACGGCCGACGCCCCGCGCGGCCGCTCCGCCTATGGACTGAAGGTCAACCCGTCGCCGGTCGGGTGGCCGGGGCGACCGACCTACTCCAGCCCTACCGGAAGCAATGGGAATATTTCGTGGAATCCCTGCGAACGGGTCGCAGCCTGCGCCCGGCTCTGAACGAGGGTCTCGGCGTCGTACGACTGATCGAGGCGATGTACAAGTCGGCGGAAGAACTGGAATCCGGCCTCGGCGCGTCGTATCAAGTCGCCGCCAACCGGTCTTAATCATCCCTTACCCGGCAGGGGAAACCAAAAGCAGCGGCGCAAATTTGAAAAAGGAAAGGAGGTTGACGCATGAGCGATCTAAACCAAAGTTTTGAAACGCTGTCGCCTGAGCGACGCGCGCTTCTCCAGATGCTTCTCAAAGAAAAAGGCCGAAGCGTGCCTCAATCTCCCGTCATCGCTCGCAGGGGAACGGGCGGTGCGCTCCCGCTCTCATACGCGCAGGAGCGGATGTGGTTTCTGGACCAGTTGGAACCCGGCAGCTCTTTCTACAACATGTTTCAGGCGGTGAGCCTGCGAGGGCAACTCAACGTCGCCGCGCTTGAACAGACGCTCGGCGAAATCCTACGGCGGCACGAGGCGGTGCGCACCACCTTCTCCAACAACGAAGGCCAGCCCGTCCAAACCATCACGCTTGATCATCCGCCGAATCTCGAAGCGATTGACCTCCGCCTTTTATCTCCGGCGGGACGCGAGGCGGAAGCGCAACGTCTCGTCAGAGAGGAAGCGCAAAAGCCCTTCGACCTCGCGCGCGGCCCGCTGCTGCGCACCACGCTGCTGCGTCTCGACGAAGAGGAGCACGTCCTGCTCCTGACCATGCACCACA
This sequence comes from Pyrinomonadaceae bacterium, assembly GCA_036566625.1. GTDB lineage: Bacteria > Acidobacteriota > Blastocatellia > Pyrinomonadales > Pyrinomonadaceae > JAIVJZ01. The sequence goes on along the minus strand of DATCWB010000450.1, from coordinate 281 downwards.
TCATCGGCGACGGCTGGTCAATGGGCGTCCTCATACGTGAAATCGCGGCTCTCTACGAAGCCTTCTCCGCGAAACAGCCTTCGCCTTTGACGGAACTTCCGATCCAGTATGGCGACTACGCGCAGTGGCAGCGAGACCCTGCGCAACTCTCTCGCCTCGCCGCCCAACTCGATTACTGGAAACTGCAACTGGAAGGCGCGCCGCCCCTCGTCGATCTGCCCACAGACCGTCCCCGTCAGACTGTCAACACCTTTCGCGGCGCGCGCCACCTCTTCTCCTTT
>DATCWB010000449.1:0-8808 GCA_036566625.1 Pyrinomonadaceae bacterium | reverse complement strand
GATGACCTCACTGCCGCGCGTAATTGCCACGACTTGGACACGGTTTCCACAAATCCATTTTCGATAATGGACTCAGCCGTATTTTACTTTCGCCACCCGCCCGGAACGCGGAGACGAATAAAGGAGCGAATCAATGTTTGCAGACGACGCACCCGCCAAAGACGTGAAGACGCCGCGCATCAATCAGGAAATCTGGCACAACGGTGAATTCATCCGGTGGGACGACGCGCGCGTCCACGTGATGTCGCACGTGTTGCACTATGGCTCAAGCGTCTTCGAAGGCATTCGCTGTTACAACACCAAGCGCGGCCCCGCCATCTTTCGCCTGCGCGAGCACATGCGCCGCCTGATGAACTCCGCGAAAATCTATCGGATGGATCACGAGTGGACGCTCGACCAACTGTGCGACGCGGCCGTCGGACTCGTCGAGCGCGGCGGACTCGAACAGTGTTACCTGCGTCCCATCATCTTCCGCAGTTTGGACGAAGCGCGTCCGGCCTTCGGCGTCAACCCGTTCCCGAATCCGCTCGCCTGCTACATCGGCGCGTGGGACTGGGGCAAGTATCTGGGCGACGAGGCGATTGAAGAGGGCGTGGACGTGTGCGTCTCGTCGTGGACTCGGCTGTCGCCGAACTCGATGCCCGCGATGGCGAAGTCCGGCGCGAACTACATGAACTCGCAACTGATCAAGATGGAGGCGATCAAGAACGGTTACTCGGAGGGCATCGCGCTCGACGACCGCGGCTTCGTCTCGGAAGGCTCGGGCGAGAATATCTTCCTCGTCCACGATGGGAAAGTGATCACGCCGCCGCTCTCTTCTTCGATCCTGCCCGGCATCACGCGCGACAGCGTCATCCAGATTTGCCGCGAACTCGACATCCCCGTCGCCGAAACCGGATTGCAGCGCGCCGCGCTCTACGTCGCCGACGAACTGTTCTTCACGGGCACGGCGGCGGAAGTGACGCCGATTCGTTCCGTGGACAAGATCAAGATCGGCACGGGCAAACGCGGCGACATCACGGCGCGCATCCAGCAAACTTACTTCGAGATCACCAAGGGCGAGCGCGACGCGCCGGGCGACTGGCTCACTTACGTGAACGAGGTGAAAGCGAGCGCGCCGGAGCAGAACGGACATCACAAAGCCGCACCGGCCGAGACTTCAACCGCGACGCCCGATGCGACGGAGACGGAAGTCTCCGAGAGTTTCCTCACCGTCGGCACGGAGTAGAGAGACGCGGCGGCACATTTGATCACGGAGCGTTTGATCTACGGATCATTGCTCACAGATAAAGAGCGGGGCGACGAACCGAATCGTCGCCCCGCTCTTTTGTCGAACCACTCACCTGTCGAACAACTCGCGGCTTCGCGCCCGGCAGCGGGTTGCAGCGCGCGGCTCTATCCCGGTTTGATCAAATCATCGAACAGCTTGTCCAGATCATGAGTCCCATCGGGGCGGCGCGCGCGCGCCAGCCTGTTTTCGTTGAAAAAGTTTTCGGCGGAGGATTGGCCGAGCCTGCGGTAACTTTCAAACTGCGCTTCGTCGTACCAGAGATCAACGGTCGCCTGCTGCGGGAAGCCGTCGTTTTCCAGACCGTACTGGCGCACATCGGGCGTCTCTTTTTTCACGTTCGTGAGCGCGGGTTTGAAGATGACGATCCGCCCTTCGTGATTCTCTGCGATCCACTTCTCGCCTTCCGGCGTGTCGCGCACACGCTCCGGCAGTAAAGACTTCAAGTGGTTTTTGTCGTATCGGATCGAGCCTGCGACGACGAACTGTTCGGGCAGGCTGCCCTTCTCCTTCGCCCGTTCAAGCGGGCTGATGTCGAGTTTGATCTCGGTGTTGAAATCTATCCGGCAGCGTCTGATGGCCGTGCCGAGGTCCTGGAAGCAGGGGCGCGGGTCAGCCCCGCAGTCGGCGACGAGGATGTAGCCGCAGCCGCGTTCGATGAGCGAATAGAGTCCCGTGTTGTCGAAGTGGCCGCCATCGGTCAGGTAGCAATAGGCGGACAGGTCGGTCGTCTGCGAGAGGAATTCGCGGAGCACGTAGAACGGCCAGAGCCGGGCAGACGGCGCGCGCCAATCGCTCTTGTTCGGCGTCGGCGCCCAGAAGCCGAGCCGGACGTTGAGCAGCGTCATCAACATGGCGAGCGAACTCGTCAGCGTCATCGCGCCCATGTTCGGGCTGGCCGCCGCGCCGGAGACGGCCAGCGCCGTGCCGAGCGTCATACGACCATCCATGTAGTGGCGCGTCCGGCGATAGCCGGTGCGGGTCGAACCGCAGAAGTGTTTCGACAGCGTGAAATAGGCGGAAGACCGTTGCGCGGTGGCGAGGTCGCGCCCGCCGACGAGGTTGAGGGTCGTATTGATCAGGTGGTAAGGCGCGCTCCGCTCGCAGTTCCTCAACGCGTGGAGCGGCACGTCGTCGTTCGCCGCCGCCTCCGTCACTTCCTTCAGACGCTCGCCGCGCAGCAGGTTGGACGCGCCGAGGTAGGCGCGCACGAGTCGGCTCTTGTAAAAGAGGTGCAGCGAAAGCGCGTTGGGATCAGCCATCCACCCGAACGCAACGACCCATGTGAGCAGCGTGCCGAGCAGCCCCAGCACCGTCTGCCCGAGCAGCAGCCGCTTGTAGGCGTCGGACTCATCACCGTTTAGCTCGCCGACCCAACTGAACACCAGCAACACGAACGACGCGAGATAGACGGCGGCCAACAGCGAGAGCGCGCGTTTGTTGTCGCCTTTGCCGTGCAAGCGTTCGAGCAGGGCGAACACGAAACACACGATCAAACTGCCGAAGAGAACTCTGGTCGTGCCGTAGGAAACTTGCGAGCCTTGCGTAAAGAGCACCGCTCTGAGGGAGTTAAAGGCGAGCCACGTCAGGAAGACCCAAAGGCCGGTGATGCCGAGGCGCGCGGGGAGACCGAGTTGCGGGCGACGCTCTTTATCCTCGGTCAGCCGGCTCAGGATGATGAAACTCGCGCCGCCGTGCGCTACGAGCACGACGATGGCGACGAGCCAGTCCAAACGCCGGTAGGTGAGGTCGAGCGGCCACAGCGGGCGACCGTAAGAGAAAACCGCGCCCACGTTGACGAGCGGCAACACCGTCATCACGGATAGCAGTCCCAACAATCCGGCCAGCCACCACGACGCGCGGCATTTCGCTTCGCCCTCCGGCTCGCACTTCCACCTCGTCTCGATCAGGGCGAAGAACAGCGACAGCACGATGCCCGCGCAGGTCGTCGCGGTGAATAACAGAATGAGAGATGAATCGTGCGCCGCGCCCGTGCGGGTAAGCGGAGACAAGATGTATTGGCGATTGATGTGCGAGAGCAGCACGATGACCACCCACGAAGCCAGCACGGCGAGCACGACGAGCACGAGCGGGGGCGTCACGGCGAAGACGATGCGACTGAACAGGGTCGGCTTAGTCACTTCGCGCGGGTCGTGGCCGCCGCTCGGCGCGGTCTTCAAAGCCGTGTAGATCGAGCCGCCGATGGATAACAGCACGGCCGCCCAGCCGCCGCCTTGCGCCACGTATTTCAGAACACCCTGCGGCGAGTTGAGGTAGTTGACGAGTTCGTGCCCGAAGCCCGCGAACAGCAGGATGAACCCGGCGGCAAGGAGAAGCACGAGCAGTTTGGCGTGGACGCCGCCGATCCGGTTGCGCCGCACTTCCCTCCGGCGGCGAATGTCTTCGTCGCCCGTCGCCGCCTGTTCGCGCGGTAAATAACATGCGTAGGACACCAGCCCGATGCCCAGCAGCAACCACGCGATGAGAGCCGGGTCTGTGAGATACGGCAGGAGCGGAGGCTTTCCCGCATAGCGGTACAGGAGCAGGCACATCATCGTGGAAAAGATTCCGACCACAACTGCGCCCGCCCATCCTGCGCGCCGGCTGCGCGGCGTGCCCGCCTCGCCGCTGTTGATCATCCACGCGCAGATCAGCGCGACGATCCAGAGAATGATTCCGAGCAGCGGCTTGGCGACCAGCCACAGGCGCGCCGTCAACGCGTGCAGGGGCGAGACTTCCGGGTCAGCAAAGAAAAAGTTCGCGCGGTTCGCATCGTAAGAGTATGGCTGCAAGACGAAGTAGAGTTGGCCGACGATGATGGCGGCGACGAGCAGCGGCAGCAGAATGAGCCACGTCAGCAGCATGTTGCGTGAAATGGTCGTCACGGCGCGCCAGGTGTCCGCGCTGAGCGCGCCCTTGCGCGGCGTCATGTAGTTGCCGAACAAACGCAGGTGATGGACGGGGTCGTTGCCTGCGCTGAACAGGTCGGCGATTCGTTCCTGCCCGACATTCCCGATGTGAGCAGCTTCCAACATCGTCTTCATGCTGCGCGCCTCGCCCGCGCGCCCGGCGCTCATTGATTCGTGCGATGAATAGATGGCTGGCGAGAGCCGTTCGGGCGGCGGAAAAATCTTGTCACCACCCCGTTGGGCGTTCCCATCCGTGCGCGCCAGCCACGCGCTCCACCACCCGCCCACGTACCCGCCGCCGGAGACGGTCGAGAGATAGTCGAAGACAGGCAGCAGGCGCGCTTTGTTCAATCCCTGCAAGAGGCCGAGGCAGAAGGTTGCGCTGCGGATGCCGCCACCCGACAACGCCAGCCCGACCAGATCGTTCGGGGGCAGCGCATCTGACCCCTGTTCATATTTAAGTTGACAGTCTTCCTGCGCCCGACACGCTTCGCGCCGCGTCTTGATCTCGCGCCACTCCTCGCGAAATACCTCGTCAAACTGGGTGAGTTCGATGTCAACGGACGCGCCTTCTACGGGGCTGTTAACGTCTGTTCCGGTATCGCTGCGGCGCGGGCTGCCGGGGTCTGTTTCGAGCGGAGGAAGTGTGGTCATGTTCGGGTCTCTCGTTAGTCGAATGCGTCACGCGGTTGGCTCGCAGGTGCGGGCGAAGTTGGCTCACCCACAGGCGTCGCAACGAGGGCGTGCAGCGAGGACGAAGTTTTAGTTGTAATGGCACGCGCGGCGGGATCGCTGGTGGAACTGATTGGGGTCTTGTTCCTGACCTGACGCGAGCCTATCAAGGTGAAAGCGCGGAGGTTATGACATAAGAGGCGGCGCGCGGTCAATAAAAATCCCGCGCGTGCGCGGCGGCCGAGGATTTTGTTGACGCATTCAGGAAGCGCGGGCTAGAATGAATTCGGCGTCTTCGGGTTGCTAATCTTTCCCGCGACGCAACACCTTCCCAATCAACCCGTTGAACCCGCCGAAAGTTTTCAACCTTTAAGCACAGCGCGTAGCTCCAAGTTTTTGTTGACTGAGCCGCTCCTCGATCCGCATCGGTCGCACTCTTGAATTTGATTCGACGAAAGTTTTTACAACTCATTTTATGGTAGTCAAGATTGACGATCTCCTGCGGGGGGCGACCGCCTGCGGCGCGTCCGACCTGCACATTAAAGCCGGTTCGTTTCCCGTCATGCGCGTTGACGGCGAGTTGAAAGCCGTCACTAACGCGTCGCGCCTGACGCAGGACGACACGCTCGACATGGCTTTTTCGATCATGTCGAACCGGCAGAAGCAACGCTTCAAAGAGACCTCGGAAGTGGACATCGCCTACGGGCTGTCGGGCGTCGGCCGTTTCCGCGCCAACGTCTTCCAGCAGCGCGGCACGGTGAGCATGGTCTTACGCGTCATCCCCGACCGCGTGCGCACCATGACCGACCTCGGTCTTCCGCCCGCCGTCGAACAGATCGCTTCGGAACAGCGCGGCCTGATACTCGTTACCGGCGCGACCGGCTCCGGTAAATCTTCGACGCTCGCCGCCGTCATCGATCACATCAACTCCACGCGCGGCGGCCACATCGTCACCATCGAAGACCCGATAGAGTTTCTCCACCGCGACAAAAAATCCTTCATCTCGCAGCGCGAGGTTGACGTGGACACGCGCTCGTTCGCGGAAGCCCTGCGCGGCGCGCTGCGCCAGGACCCGGACGTGATCCTCGTCGGCGAAATGCGCGACCACGAGACGATTGAGACCGCTTTGACCGCCGCCGAAACCGGCCACCTCGTCCTCTCCACCCTCCACACGCTCGACGCCACGGAGACCGTCACGCGCATCGTCTCGTCCTTCCCGCCGCACCAGCAAAAGAGCGTCCGCCTGCAACTCGCGGGCATCCTGCGCTCCGTCATCTCGATGCGCCTTGTGCGCGCCTCGAACGGCGTGGGGCGCGTGCCCGCCGCCGAGATCATGATCTCCACCGGCACGATCCGCGATTACATCGCCAACGAAGAAAAGACTCCGCTCATCCGCGACGCCATCGCCGCAGGCACGTCTCAGTACGGCATGCAGACCTTCGACCAATCACTCTTCAACCTCTTCCAGTCCGGCCTCATCACGCTGGAAGAAGCTCTGCGCGGCGCGTCGAACCCCGACGAATTCCGCATGCGCGTCTCCGGCATCTGCACGAGCAGCGATCAGGCGAAGGAACAGATCGTGAGCATGAGCAACATCTAAAAGAAAGACTCATCACCGTCGCAGACGCAGAGAACATCGAGGGAGTACAGGGAGTTAAGCAAGAGGCGATCTCAAATCTGAGTTGTGCAGGAGACGATCTCAAATTTGAAATCTTAAATTGATTTGCCCACTCTCTGTGCTCTCCGTGTTTGTGGTGAATGTTTTATCCCTTCCTTTATAGCTCGCTTTAAATTTAACTGCGCCGTTCAACGCGGCGAATTTTCCGTGTAGAAATCCACGACGCTTCGCGCGGCGGCGAGGACACGCTCGCGGAGCGTCGTCGGCTCCAACACTTCCAACTGCGTGCCGAACGAGAGCGCGTACTCGCAGGCCATCTCTTCCGCGTCGAACCTGAGCGAGACCTCGACCCAGCCGTCCGCGTCCGGCTCGCCCGTCTGCTCGATCCGCGCGAACCTTCCCGCGTAAGGCATACGCGCCACCATCTCCCGGCGCACACGCACGCGCGCACGATAGTTCGGCAGGTGCGCACGATACTCGGCCGCCGACTGCTCCCAGAAGGCAGCCAGATCAAAGTCGGGCGGGCGCACGCACGGTTCGTCCAACACTTCCAGCCTGCGCACACGCGAGATGCGGTAGCTGCGAACTTCCCCTGCTACAGCCGCGACCAGATACCAGACGCTCCCCTTCGCCACCAGCCCGAGCGGGTCGGCCACTCGCTCGACCGCATCACATTCGCCGCGCGCATAGAGCAGGCGCACGCGTCGCTCCTGCCAGATCGCTTCCTGTAACGCGTGCAGGTGCGGCACGGATTCCTCCGCACGGTTCCACCCGGTCACGTCCACGTAGATGCGTTGGCGCGCATACTCCGCCCCTCGCCGATGCATCGAAGGCAGCGCGGCCAGCAGTTTCAAAAACGCCCCCTCGGCGGCCTTCTCCAATTTCAAATCGGCCAGCAGGCGCGACGGCTTGATGACGAACAGCGATTGAATCTCCGCCTCGTTCAGCCCCGTCAGGTTCGTGCGGTATTCGCCGAGCAGAGACCAGCCGCCGCCCGTGCCGCGCTCGGCCACCACGGGGATGCCCGCCCCGCTCAGAGCCTCCATGTCGCGGTGAATCGTCCGCGCGGAAACTTCCAGGCGCTCCGCCAAATCTCTGGAGGTCAACAGCCGGTGCGATTGCAACAACAGCACGATTGAAAACAAACGATCCGCGCGCATCCCGTCCCCTCACCTTCTCTACGACGAATAAAAACTTCTCCCGCGTCTCAAAACCGCGCCGGATTTTATCTCACGAATATGACAGAAGGTGTCATCAATCTTCGCGTATCGTGAGTTTATCGCGCGAGGGACGGGAAAGGATTCCGGGCGGGGGCGACCGAGGCTGCGATGGAAGCAGACGAGACGAAGGGAGCGTAACTTATGAAAGCCAGAGAGACGACGAAAAAACCTTTAGCGGGCAGGATCGCGCTCGTCGCAGGGGCGACGCGCGGCGCGGGTCGCGGCATCGCGCAGATGTTGGGCGAAGCGGGCGCGCTTGTTTATTGCACGGGTCGCAGCACGAGCGGCGCGCCGCCCGCATCGGGCGTCCACAAGGGGCGCACCGAGACTATTGAAGAGACGGCCGAGATGGTGTCGGCGCGCGGCGGCCTTGGGATTCACGCGCGCGTCGATCACACGGACGAGCGGCAGGTCGCCGCCCTGTTTGAAAGAGTTAAAGCCGAGCAAGGAAGGCTCGACATCCTCGTCAACGTGCTTGGCGGCGACACACAGGCCGAGTGGAAGCCTTTCTGGAAACAGCCGCTCGAAGAAGGCTTGCGCTGGCTCAAGACCGAACTCTTCTCGCACATCATCACGGCTCGCCACGCCGCCGCGCTCATGGTCGAGCGCAAGCCGAAGAACGGCCTCATCGTCTGCATCACGGACGGCGACGGCGTCGGCTATCGAGGGAGTTTCTTCTTCGATCTCGTCAAGGTCTCCACGATCCGCCTGGCCTACGCGTTGGGCGAGGAACTCGCGCCGAAGAAGATCGCCGCGCTCGCCATCTCGCCCGGCTTCATGCGCACGGAATGGATGCTGGATCACTTCGGCGCGACCGAGGAGAACTGGCGCGAAGTGGCCGAGACGAACCCGGAAGCGAAGAGTTTCGGCTTCCACGCCTCGGAGACACCCTGCTTCGTCGGGCGCGCCATCGCCGCGCTCGCCGCCGACCCGCGCGTCCTGAACAAGTCCGGCGGCGTCTATGGCTCCTGGACGCTCTCCGACGAGTACGGCTTCACAGACGTTGACGGCAACCGCCCGCACATGGGTCGCTATTTCGAAGAACATTTCAAAGAGATATTCGACGCCCCGACGAAGACCGGCTTCCGCTGGAAACTCGAA
>DATCWB010000448.1:0-8007 GCA_036566625.1 Pyrinomonadaceae bacterium | reverse complement strand
CCATACTCTTTGCCGGCCTTAAAGATCAGGAGGTCAATTTCGGCGTCGCCGGACGTGGGGATGTCCGTGGGGATGAAGTTTTCCGTCTCTTTGTAGGGCGGGATGCCGTCGTACTTGTCAACCGAGCCTTCGCCCGCGTTGTAACCGGCGAGCGCGAGTTTGACATCGCCGTCGAAACGCTTCAGGAGCCAGCGCAGCAATTTCGTTCCGGCATAGACGTTCTGTTCCACGCCGGTCTTGCCCTCGACGGCGAAGCGCGCGGCGGTGGCGGGCATCATCTGCATCAGCCCTTGCGCGCCCGCATGTGATTCGGCATCTATCTTGTAGCGCGATTCCTGGTAGGCGACGGCGTGAATGAGACGCGGGTCAACGCCATACTCTTTGCCGGCCTTAAAGATCAGGAGGTCAATTTCGGCGTCGCCGGACGTGGGGATGTCCGTGGGGATGAAGTTTTCCGTCGAACGGATCGTCGCCGCGGCCGAAGGGGCGAAGACGCTGGTTCCGATGCTGGTGAAATTGGCGACGAGAAAAAGGGCGAAGAGGGTTAACAGTGATAATTTAAAAGAGCGGAAATGAGGGACGTGCCGGGTAATCTGCATTCAGTCGTTCTCCATGTGAGCTTGGGTCGAACCGTGGTTCGACGCCATCGGTTGCATCGTTGATGCGGTGCAAAGGGTTGGGGGCTACGCATGGTGGAAACGATTTGCAAAGAGCGTTAATCGAAACCGGGGATAAGATGGATGAACTGCCTTGGCGGTTGCTCCGAGCGCACCAAATTTATGCGAATAAGTCCTTTTGCTGTCTGTATTTAATCCACGCGGGCGCAAGTTGCTGAAAGACCAAAACTTGCCCTTGCAATCGTTCATCCTGAGTGATGTTTTTGAGGGTGTTGGGCGGTTTCTGCGTATGGAAAGGGTGCAAAAAATATCTCCGGCGAAGAACTTTTTTTAGTCGTGGTCGCTCACAAAGCACCGGCCGAGGGTTCACAACCCGGAACTTCGCACGCGGTTGCACGGCTCATGCGCGCTCCGTATAATCGGGCGCAGTCTAATGTTCAAACTCGAATTTGTTGATAGAGACGACTGGAAGATTTATGCCGATTTACGAATACACTTGCCAGAAGTGCCGTGCGCGCCTAGAGGTAATGCAGAAGATTACGGATAAGCCTTTGAAGCGTTGTAAAAGCTGCGGCGGGAAGTTGGAGAAAGAGTGGTCAACGAGCAGCTTTCAACTCAAAGGTTCGGGCTGGTACGTGACGGACTACGCCAAGAAAAAGACCGGCGACGCCGACAAAGAACCCGCCAAGAGCGTGAGCGCGCCGGAGGCCAAGACGGACGGCGCGGCCGAAACCAAAACCGCCGCCGAGACCAAATCCGAAGCCCTCCCTACAGAAGAAACTAAACCTAAGAAAACCTCTCGGCCGGTCGCAACATCCAAGCCCTCGAAAAGAGATTAAGTCCTGAGCCACCTACTTCGAGGCCAAACCAGTGTCGTACCCTAAAGTTTTAATCACCGCCGGTCTCGTCATCGCTGCGTGTCTCGCGGCGGCGGGACAGGCGGGGCGGCGTCCCACCAACTCGCGCGACCGCGCCACGCTCCTCAACATCGTCGCCATGCGCGAAGACGGCTCGAACGCGCCCATCACCCCGAAGGAACTCGCCCTCTATGATGATGGCATCGAACAGAGCATCCAGAACCTGACGCCCGACACAGGCCCCGCGCGCATCGTCCTGCTCTTCGACAACTCGCTCTCCCTGCGCACCGACATTCCGAAACTGGCGAGCGTGGCGCGCGAGTTCGCCTACGAGATTTACGAGGGCGACCAACTGCTCATCGCGGGTTTCGACGAGCGCGCCGAACAACTCTCCGCCGACTGGACGGACAAGACGAAGGACGTTGAAGAGGCCGTCGCGCTGCTCAGAAAGAAGGGCGACCCGCACCTGTTCGACGCCGTCAACGACGTGATCGAAGTGGCCTTGCGCCCCCTGACCGGCGCGAACCGCAAGCGCGTCATCGTGCTCATCGGCGACGGTCTGGATCGCGGCAGCAACACGAAGTTCAAAGACCTCCTCTACGAACTGCAAAAGAGCGACATCACCGTCTACGCGCTCCAAATTCCCGACCGCACGGGCGGCGCGCATCGCCGTGATCAACCGAAGCCCACGCAGGTCGTGAAACAACTCGTGGAAGGCACGGGCGGGCGCGTCCTCCCGCTCGACAAACCGGCCGAGTCCGCCAAGATCATCTGCGACGAACTGCGCAAGCATCGCTATCTTCTCTCATACGCCCCGACTGCGCTTCCCTATTCCGAAGCGCGCCGCCTGCTCATCGTCGGCAACTCCGGCATCAACCTGCGCTACAAGTCGGCGCAGCCGCCGACGCAACAGTGACGAGTGACGAGTGACGAGTGAAAAACGTGAATCGTAAATCGTGAATAGAGAAAGCTGATTTCTTCTATTCACGATTCACGGCTTTTGATGATTCGCGATTCACAGCTTTTCTAACTCGTCACTCGTCGCTTGTCACTTGTCACTGTTTTTCGAGTAGAAATAAAACATCGCGGCGATGACGACGAGGAGGATGACTTCGAGGAGTGCGAAGTAGGAGGGGTCGAAGCCTTCGGCCTCGTCGCGGGCGTGCTGATAGACGACGAGCGTGCCGAAGATGACGGCGGTCGCAAGCCAGATGATTTGACGTTTCGTGTCCCACACGTCGCGTTTACCCGAAAGTGGTCGGAGTTTTAGCCAGCCCGTATGTGCGCAGTTTAGGCGCGGAGTTTTTGGAGACGTTCGGCGGCGGCGTGGAGCGTCTCGTCTTTTTTGCAGAAGCAGAAGCGCACCTGTTGCGCGCCGCGCTCGGGGTCGCTGTAGAAGGACGAGCCGGGCACGCAGGCGACGCCGACCTGTTGGATCAAATGGCGCGTGAACTCGACATCGTTCGCGAAGCCGAACGCGCTGATGTCGGTCATCACGTAGTACGCGCCGTCGGGGCGGAAGACGCGGAATCCCGCATCTTCGAGTATCGGCAGCAACAGGTCGCGCCGCGCGATGTAGTCGGTCTGCAAGTGTTCGTAATAGGCGGGCGGCAGGCGCAGCGCCATCGCCCCGGCGGCTTGCAGCGGGGCGGCCGCGCCGACGGTGAGGAAGTCGTGGACTTTACGAATCGCCGAGGTGATCGCGGGCGGCGCGATGCAGTAGCCGACGCGCCAGCCCGTCACCGAGTAGGTCTTCGACATCGAGTTGACGATGACGGTGCGCTCGCGCATCCCTTCGATTTGCGCCATCGAGACGTGTCTGATCTCCGCCCCCTCGCGCGGGTAGAGGATGTGCTCGTAGATTTCGTCCGTGAAGCAGAGCGCGTCGTGTTCGCGGCAGAGCGCGGCGATGAATTCGAGTTCGTCGCGCGTGAAGACTTTGCCGGTCGGGTTGTTCGGGTTGCAGATGATGATCGCTTTAGTGCGCTCGTTGAAGGCGCGGCTGAGTTCGTCACGGTCGAACGTCCAGTCGGGGGCGCGTAGGGGCACGTAGCGCGGGCGCGCGTCGGAGAGGATGGCGTCGGGCGCGTAGTTCTCGTAGAACGGCTCGAAGATGACGACCTCTTCGCCGGGGTCAACGGTCGCCATCATCGCGGCGATCATGCCTTCGGTCGAGCCGCAGGTGACGGTCAGTTCCGTCTCCGGGTCAACGTCGAGTCCGAGATACCACTTCGTCTTCTCCGCAATCGCCTCGCGGAAATCACGCGCGCCCCATGTGATCGCATACTGATTAATGTCGGCATCAATGGCGCGCATCGCGGCCTCTTTAATTTCGGCGGGCGCGGGGAAATCAGGGAAGCCCTGAGAGAGATTCACCGCGCCGTGCTTCATGGCCTCGCGCGTCATCTCGCGGATAACAGACTCGGTGAAGCGCGACGCCTTCTCGGAGACGTGGCGGTGCGGCGGTGTTGTGGCGGCGGGTCGTGTCATGTAAATTGGACTCGTGCGAACCTGACCGGGATTAGTTTAACCGCAAGGCGCGATGCTCGCACAGTTGGCGGCCGTCACGCAAACTCGAAACTTCGGCGATGAGCGAAGAGAGCACAGACAGCAAATGCCCGATGGGCAACCGGCCGTGGCTGGCGACTTTCCTCGCGCTCGCGTTCCTGCTGGTTGTGGTGGCGAAGAAGTTAGGTTTATTTTAGCGGGCGGCGTTTCAAAAGTTCTCCCATTCCCCTTCGAGAGGTACAAAAACCCCCATGCTTCTACGTGTCCTGCGCTTCGTGCGCCTGCCTTTAGTTCTGATCGCTGTGTGGACAATCGCGCGCTTCATCATCGGCCTCGCGGGCGTGCCCTACGCGCCGCGCGGCAACGCGATGTTCTCCGTCGTCGGCGTGACGATCATCTGCGCGCTCATCTACGGTGCGATGTCGGCGCGCGTCGGCAACTTCGGTTGGCTGGGCACCGCCCTCGTCGGCCTCGTGCTCGGCCTGTGGTCGCAAATCCTGATCTTCACGGCCACGCTCGTCAGCTACCTCGCAGACCTCAACACCTACTTCCGCCACTGGGACGCGCTCAACGTGCCCGAAGGGACAAGCATGCCGATGGCGCAGGCGTTGACGGCGCGTGCGGGCGGGGTGCTGGTGGGGCCGATCATGATCATCATCGTGACGCTCATCGGCCGCGCGGTGTTCGCCAAACTCGCGCCGCGCGCGGACGAGGCGGGCGACGGGCGGTAGTCTCAGTTCGCGGGAGGGGTTGACTGTTCGGCGGCCTGTTTGCGTAGTTGCTCGATGACCGACTCGATGGCGGGCGCGAGTTTGCCGTGCGGGGCGAGCGCGAGATATTTCTCGTAGGCCGCGACGGCTTCCTGGTACTTCTCCAGACGCTCATAAACTCTGCCGAGCAACTCGTAGAGGACGGGTTCGGTGTCGGAGAGTTGCGCGACGGCTCTGCGGAAAGCCGTGGCGGCCTCCTCATACCTGCCCTCTTCTTCGTAGATGATGCCGAGGCCGGTGTGCGCTTCGGGCTGGAAGCCGCGCGCTTCACGGATGGCGCGCAGGTAGGCTTCGACGGCCTCCGCGTTTTGCGACGACGCGCGAAGTATGCGTCCCTCGACGGCCGACGCTTCCGCCAGGCCGGGGCGATCCTTACGCGCTTCCTCGACCGCGTCGAGCGCGCCTTCGTAATCATTCAGATCGAGCAGCACGCGCGCCAGCCCGACATGCGCGGCGCTGAAACGCGGGCGCAGCGTGAGGGCGCGGCGATAAAGCTCCGCCGCCTCGCGGCGCGCGTCGTCGTTCGCGGCGCGCTCACGTGCCTCTTCGGCCTGCTGGAAGGCGAGTTCGGCTGCGTCCGTGGTGCGCGTGAGCTTGACGGGCACGAGGCCGCGTTGCGCCGGCAACAGCGGAAGCGTGCGCTCGCCGAATCCGGCGGCGCGCACGCGCAACGTGTGGCGACCGGGCGAAACTTTCGTGATCTTGAATTGCCCCGACTCGTCCGTTACGCCGCGCCGCACTTCGTCCAACCAGACGACGGCCTTCGGCTCGGTCTTCAACGTGATTGATTTTGCCGCGACGGCAGAAGGTTTAGCTTTGGCGGATGCGGGGAGGGCGGACGCGGGCTTGCTCGCTCGCGCCGCCGGCTTCTTTCTCTGAGCGTGTACGTGAGGCGACGCGACACCGGCGACTAGTGCGACGGCGAATATCGCGGAAGAGAGAAGTCGAGAAGGTAAGAGGTTAGCGAGAAGCGAACCTCGCCGCCGTCTCGTTCGCCTCATCTCTTCTTTCGCCGTCTCTTTCATTCCTGCCTCCTTCGATTTCTCGGGCGCGTCTATTGTTCCTCTCTCAACTCTTCTTCGTCCGGCGTCACAGCGCGGCGCGGGCGCACCGTGCTGTTTGCGGGTTGCGCTGTGGTGGCCGGGGCGTTCGCCTGAGCGGCGGCGGGGCGCACGGCGCGCGAGCCGACTTCCGCGCGGAAGCGTCCCGACTCGTCGTAGAGCCGTTTGTATTGCAGTGTGTTCCTGACCACCCCCTGCACGTAGCCGCGCGTCTCGCGGAAGGGCACGGCCTCGGCCCACTCGTCCATCTCTGCGGGCAGTTCGGCGCGCCAGCGCACGGCGCGTCCCGGCCCGGCGTTGTAGGCGGCGGCGACATACTCGATGCGCCCGAAGGTGTCGAGTTGATCGCGCAGGTAGCCCGTCCCGAGCTGGATGTTGAGTTGCGGGTCGTTGAGCAGCACGTCGCGCGTGATGGTGCGCGTGATGCCGTACTTGCGCGCCGTGCGCTGCGCCGTTTCGAGCAGCAGTTGCATGAGGCCGTAGGCGTTGGCGTGAGACGAGGCGCGCGGGTCGAAGACGGACTCCTGCCGGATCAGCCCCGCGATGCGGTAAGGATCAATGCTGCGCGCGCGCCCCTCGCGCGTGATCGCGTCCCAGTAGGCGAGCGGGTAGAACACGTCCCACTCCTCGCGCGTTAGTTCCTCCGGCTTCATCTGCGAATAATCGGGATAACTTTTTTGCAGCGCGAGAAATGCCTGCAAGTTCTGTTGACGCGTGCGATAGACGCGCGCCCTCGCCAGATTCAGGCGCGGACTGCGCGGCGCGGACTCCAAAACTTTATTCACTTCGTCGAGCGCATACTCGTCCAGACCGACGACGTTCAATTGGTCGGCTTTCGAGAGCGGCTCGTTCGCCTCCGCCGTGGCAGTCTCTTCGGCCGCAGACACCGTGCCGAGGTTCACGACGGCGCGTGCGATTTGTGAATCGGGCGCGAAGTCCGTCGCCCCTGCGTTCGGGTTCGTGCGCTTCATAGCATCGAGACGCTGGCGGGCGAGATCGCCGTACCAGTTGGCGTCGTAGCGTTGCAGCATCGCCTGGTAGAGAGCGCGCGCGTCCGAGAGTTTCCCGGCGCGTTCGGCGTCGCGCGCCGCCCAGTAACCGGCGCGCCCGCGATTGTCAGTGTTGCGGTCGGCGTAGAGCGCGAGGTGTTCGAGGAGCAGGCGCGCGCCCTCCGCGTAGTTCTTCGACTCGTGCGCCGCCCATGCGAGTTCAAACTGCGCCTGCGCCACTTCCGACGCGCCCGGATATGCGGCGACCGCCGCGCGGTAGAAGTTTACGGCCTCGATGTTGTTCTTCGCGTCGCGGGCGATCTGCCCGGCCGCGGCGAGCGCGCGGCGCGTGTAGGTGTGTTCGGGGAATGCCCGGCGCATCTCCGCGTGGGCGGTGCGCGCCGCCTCCCACTGGCGCGACTTGGCATGAGCCTGCGCGAGATAGTAGAGGGCTTCGACGCGCGCCTCGCCGGCCGACGTGGGCACGGCGTTCAAAGCCGTGACGGCTTCCGGCAGACGACCCGTTCCGGCGTTGAAAGCCGCGATGCCGCGACGCAACTGCGAAGGCGTGTCGGCGGTCGAGGGGAAGCGCGCGAAGGCTTCGCCGAAAGCGGCGGCGGCTTCGCCGTGACGTTTCGCCTCGTAGAGTTTGTTCGCGCGCGTCGTCGCTTCCGTGGCGGACGCGGGCGCGAGGGGCGAACCGAGACGCGTGAGCGCGGTGGCGGCTTCGGTCGCGTCGGGCGCGGCGGGCGCGAAGAAATAGATGCGGCGGTAGGCCGCGAGCGAGCGCGTCGTGTCTCCGGTTCGTTCGTGGGCTTTGGCCGTGACGAGGAGCGCGCCCGCGTCGTCGGCCTCCGCTAAATTTTTGACGAGCAGGGGCACGGCCGCCGCCTGATTGTCTTGCAGGGCGAGTTCGGCGTTACGCAAAGATGCCTCGCGGGCGCGCAGCGATTTCGGGTAATCGCGCGCCAGTTGTTCGTAAGCGGCGCGGGCTTCGGTGCGTCGCCCGAGTTTGGCGAGCGCGTCGGCGCGCATGAGGAGCGCGTAATCGCCGAGCGCGGTCTGCTCGCGGAAGGCGTTAGAGTCGAGCAGGGAAGCCGCGCCCGTCAGATCGCCGCCCGCGAGTTTGACGCGCGCGCGCAGGAGGCGCGCGAGCGCGCCCGCCGTCGTGTTCGCATACTGCGTCTCAATAGTTGCGACCGCGC
>DATCWB010000447.1:0-3509 GCA_036566625.1 Pyrinomonadaceae bacterium | reverse complement strand
CCAAAAAAATTGTGCCCGCGATTAACCACGCACACGCACCTTTACAACCGCCGTGCCAGTTCGGCAGCACTTTAGAAAACGCGATGTTTACCGGCAAAGAATGCGTGAGGACAGCTTTCTCGGCCGCGAGGAAAAATTGTTCCGGGCAGTAAAAAGTGATACTTGATTCGCACCGTTTCTTAGACAATGCCCCGCGGCGCGGTTTTAGGCGCGTAAATATTGGGTTTTTGTCGAAACTGCGAACCAAGTATGCGATGCGAAAGAGGTATACAGCGGTGAAAGATGATATTGACTTTGTTTGAGGTGTCGAAAGCGGTTTTCTTTTCGAGTGAAATTCCGCCCTGCTGAACCGGAAAGCCCGTTTTGCGGGGCTTTTATCGAAATCTCGCGGGAGTTGGGGTTCGGCGCGTGCGCTCGGTGTCGGCAACGTCCGGTTAATCGTAGCTGGCACGATTGTTGCACTATGACTAAAGGGACAAATGCGTGGATAAATGCGTGAGTCGAGCGGATAGGGACATCAAATCCTGTGTTTGAGGGAAGTTTGTAGCAACGTTTCAATGCTCCGAAACCTCAAACATTGCGCCAACCGATTCAATCTTTGCAGGTTAATATTCCCCTCTTAGGGTCTCCATTCGGTCTAAAGTTTCGAGCCATCCGTGATACTGAAATGAAAAGAAGTAACCGCTCCACCGGCAAAAGATTCATCGCCCTGCTCGTCCTCGCATCGCTGTGTCTATGCAACTTCGGCGGGCTGACAGCGCGCGGGCAATTTTTGAAGGGCGGTAAGCGTGCCGGGGCTCACGGAACATCCGACATCCGTACGGCGAGCGATGCGGCCACCAAGATCAAAATCCCCGGCGCGCCCCTGACAAAATTCGGCGCGCGACTCGACAAACTCTCGCCCGACCTGGCGCAACAGTTAATCCGTTCGGTTAATCGCAAGAGAACCTTCCGCGTCATCTGCCAATTCAACGCGCCCGCCGGCAGCGGCGTCGAGGCCATCTATACGCGCCCGCGCGTGCGCGTCGATTACGCGTTCCAAAACTCGCGAGTCGTGAGCGCGGAGATGCCCGCGACCGACGTGTTTGAGTTGACGCGGTTCGCGGAAATTTCCTACATCACGCCCGACCGGGAGGTGCGCACGCTCGGCCACGTCTCCGAGACGACCGGCGCAGACCTGGTGCGCAATCAGGCGACCGGCGGACTCGACGGCACGGGCATCGGCATCGCCGTGCTCGATTCAGGCATTGACGATAGCCACAAATCCTTCCGCGCCGGGCGCACCACCGACAGCGACAAGCGTATCGTGGCCGAAGAGGACTTCTCCAGCTACGGCAGCGCCTCCGACTATTACGGCCACGGCACGCACGTCGCTTCGCTCGCGGGCGGCAACGGGCGCATCGCCAACGCCGCTTACGTCGGCATCGCGCCGAACGCGAATATCATCAACCTCCGCGTACTGGATAACGAGGGGCGCGGCTCGGTCTCCTCCGTGCTGCGCGCGCTCGATTGGGTGATGGCGAATCGCGCGCTCTACAACATCCGCGTCGTCAACATGAGCCTCGGCATGCCCGCGGTTGATTCTTACCGCAACGATCCGGTCTGCCTCGCAGTGAGGCGTCTGGTAGATGCCGGGATCGTCGTCGTCGCGGCGGCGGGCAACAACGGCAAGACGGACGATGGGCAAAAAGTTTACGGGCAGATTCATTCCCCCGGCATAGAGCCTTCGGCGATCACGGTCGGCGCAACGAACACCTTCGGCACGAGCGCGCGCGGCGACGATGCGGTCGCCACCTATAGCTCGCGCGGCCCCACGCGCGGCAGCTACGTTGACGCGGCGGGCGAACGCCATTTCGACAACCTGCTCAAACCCGAACTCGTCGCCCCCGGCAACAAGTTAATCGCGGCGCAGGCGGAGGGAGAATGCCCGGACTCTCAAGATGATTGCGGCGCGAAAAATTACCTGCTCACGCGCAATCCGCAGATGGAGGCCGGTGTCAGCACGGACGACAGCCGCGCGATGATGTTCATGAGCGGCACTTCGATGTCAGCCCCGCAGGTGGCGGGCGCGGCCGCGCTGCTCCTGCAAGTCAACCCGCGTCTCACGCCGAACCTCATCAAGACGATCCTGATGTACACGGCGCAGCCGCTCGCAGGCTTCAACATGTTCGAGCAGGGCGCGGGGCAACTCAACATCGAAGGCGCGGTCAGGCTCGCCAAACTCATTCGCCGCGACATCGCGAGCGGCATGCCCCTCGGGATGCCCCTGCTCACCGGCGAGCCTCCCACGCCCCGCACCACCATCGCCGGGCACGCGTTCGATTGGGCGCAAGGCATCGTCCTCAACCACACCTTTGCCACCGGACTCGATCTCATCAACGATTACCAGCGCATTTACGATCTTGGTGTGATCATCAGCGATGGGGTGATCATCAGCGACGGCGTGATCATCAGCGACCACATCCTGCAACGAAATCCCGACTTCCTCGGCGACGGCGTGATCATCAGCGATCACATCCTGACGAGCGACGGCCGGATGCTCGGCCATGGGATGCCTTACATCGCAGTCGGCGTGATCATCAGTGACGGCGTGATCATCAGCGACGGGTTGCTGCGCGACGACGGCGTAATTATCAGCGACGGCGTAATTATCAGCGACATTTTATTGAAGGCTCTCAGGACGATGGCCGACGGAGACCGCACGAGTTACGCGCCCGTGGTGGTTGACACCGGCACGGATCATCGAGGCTATTGAAGACGTGTGCGACGGCGCTCGCGCACAAATGTTCTGCGATCTTAAATCCCGATTTCACCTGCTAATTGTCATGTCCCGAACGCTCAAGCCCGGCCTCACGACGCAGCCTCGCCCGACCGCGCACCACTCTACGCCCGGCGCACTCCTGTCGCCGCAACTTCTCGCTCACGGGCAGGAAGGGGAGACGCTGAACTTTCTCGCCGCGCGTCCCGTGCAGAACGTCTTCATGGCGAGCTTGATCCGCGATAACGGGTTTGAGCGAAATTTGAATCGCGGCGAGTTCTACGTGTGCCGCGATGCGCGAGGCGAGATGACGGGCGTCGCTTTGCTCGGGCATCACATCATCTTCGCCAGTCAATGCGCGGAGACTATCAAGGCGTTTGCGCGGCAGGCGCGCGAGCGCAGGGACGCGCACGTTATTCTCGGCGAGCGCGAATCGGTCGCGCAGTTCTGGTCAGGTTACGCGCGCGCGGGCGAGTCGCCGCTGCTGGTGCAGCGAGAATTGTTGCTGGAACAGACATGGCCGGTCGCCGTGCGTCAGGCAGTGCCGGGTTTACGACCGGCCACGCTCGCAGACCTATCGCCGGTCGCCACCGTTCACGCGCAGATGGCTTTCGATGAGAGTTTGAGTAACCCGCTGGAAGTTGACCCGAAAGGTTTTCTCGCGCGGCTCGCGCGTCGCATCGAGGCGGGGAGGGTCTGGGTGTGGATCGAAGACGGGCGTTTGATCTTCAAGGCCGACATCTTTTCCGAC